>NZ_JAAKUB010000012.1:0-129983 GCF_049174935.1 Aeromonas sp. 600886
GGCGCCCACTTCACTAGGAAGCTGGCTCATCAGTTTGGCGTGTTCCGCCGTGCTGGTAGGGGCGCATTATAGGGAGCGGCGCTGCGATGACAAGACTTTTTTTGAAGAAAATCACGAAAATTTCAAATTATTCAATTAGAAACAACTTATTCAGTGTATATATACAATGTTATCCACAATCCGGTTATTTCACTCCCATTTTAGCGTCATTTATGTCGCCTTTAGCGACCTTGGGAATGCCATACTGGAGCCGATAACCTCTCCCGAGTGGTCCATGGTAGCGCCAATCAGGAAAGCTGGTTACCATGGAGGTGAATATAGTGTTGCACCTTTTTTGCTTTCATTTACAAAAGGTCTTTTAAGATGAATTTATCCAAGTTTCCCGTATATATGCAGGCCGCAATCCTTGCTCTGGTATTGGCAGTGGTTGGCTACCTGGTTGCCCAGGCCCTGCAGTTCTCTTTGAAAGCGGAAGTGATTTTTGCAGCAGGTCTGGCCATCGGCGGTTTCGTGGTACCGCTGTTCCTGAAGCGAACCCCGGCCAATGTCGCCGAGTCGATCGCCAATCAGGAGACTTGCACCTTATATGTAGGCAACCTGCCCTATCGCGCCAATGAGATTGCAGTGCGCGAGTTGTTTGCCGAACAGGGCCAGGTCATTTCCGTGCGGTTGATGAAAGACAAGGCAACCGGCAAGCGCAGAGGTTTCGGTTTCGTGGAGATGCCCGCCGCCGATGCCGCCAAGGCGATTGCCGCTTTGAATGATAAAGAGTACCAGCAGCGCACCCTCAAGGTGCGTGAAGCAAATGACAAACGTGATAAAGAGGAAAGAGAAGGTAGCGAAACTGACGCCTAACAGCTCGTCAGTACTTCACCTCTTCCAGTGATGACAGCCCCCATGCTTGCAAGGGGGCTGTCAGTTTTTGGGCCTCCCCATCCAGCCGGGTACAGTAGGCCCTGGCAATCACCTCTTCTATATGTACAGGCTGCATGACAGCATGCCCGCCATTGCTCAGCAACCAGGCCACCCGTTTGGCAACGGCACTGCCCGAGTCAATAAGCTGACATTGCGGCATCAGTTGCCCAATCTCTTCATTAAGTAGCGGGAAGTGAGTGCAACCGAGCACCAGCGTATCCGGCTGCTCTTCCCCATCCAGCCAGTCGGCCAATACCTCGCGCAGCAACGCCATATTGACCGGCAGGCCCGCCAGCTTGTGTTCGGCTTCTATGACCAGCTCGGTGGTGCCCTTAAGCAGCACCCGCTTGCCCGGGGCAAACTGGGCGATCAGCTCGTGGGTATAGTCGCGGCTAACGGTGCCTGGCGTAGCCAGCAGACCGATACAACCGTTGCGAGTCTGCGCAGCTGCGGGCTTGATGGCTGGCACCACCCCCACCACGGGAATATCCAGTGCCTCGCGCAGGGCCGGCAGCGCTATGGTGCTGGCCGTGTTGCAGGCAATCACCACCAGATCGATATGATGACGGGCCACCATGGTGGTCACCAAGCGGGTGCAGGCAACAATCAGGGCGGGCTCGCTCAATTCACCATAGGGGAAGTTGGCATTATCGAAGCAGTAGAAATAGTTGTGTGCCGGCAGAACGCGGCGGATCTCGCGGTAGATGGTCAGGCCACCCATACCGGAATCAAACACGAGAATATTGGCCACTTGAGCTCCCCTTTGGTGCAAGGCGGCGATCATACTCCCGCCTGCCGCCAATAGAAAAGGCCCTGCCAATGGCAGGGCCCCTGATTTTTCCACTTGGCCGGCTCCGGCTTAGAGTGAGTAATCCATCGTCACGTAGTAAGCGCGCTCATCGGCCGGATACCCCACTGCAGTCTGATACTCCTTATCCAGCAGGTTGTTGATCTTGCCAGATACCTTGAGCGCCGGGGTGACCTTGTAGCCGACAGCCAGATTCCACACGCTGTAGCCACCGAGTTTGGTGGTGTTGGCCACATCGCCATAGCGCTCACCCTGATAGATCCAGCTCAACGAGCCGTCAAACTGCTGCCACTGCGCCTGCGTAATCCACTTGGCCCCTTTGCGGGAGATCAGCTGCAACTGTTTATCGGTCACCTTGTCTTTGGGATCCTTGTACTCGGCAGAGACCCTATGACTCAACCAGCCAGTGTCGAACTCCCCTTCCAGCTCGATCCCTTCAATGCGCGCCTTGCCAACGTTTTGTGGTGTCCACATCCCCTGACTGTTGGGAGCCCACTGGATCATCTGTTCGAAGTCATTGCGATAACCGGTGGCTCGCCACTCGACACCCGCAGTTTGACCATCCAGCATAAGCTCGCTGCTCTTAGACTCTTCCGGCTTCAGGTTGGGATTGCCAGAGCCCGGATAGTAGAGGTCATTAAAGGAGGGGGCGCGGAAACCGGTGCCGTAGCGGGCACTCAGGCGGTAATCCTCGACAAAACGCCAGCCTGCGCCGGTTTGCCAGGTGTTGTGACGACCAAACTGCTCGTTGTCATCACTGCGGCCGCTCAGCTCACCCTGCCATGTCTGGTTGTCGAACTGGACCAGGGCATAGACCCCGGTATTGTCCCGCTCCTTGGCCCCTGCCGGATAGGGGGAGCCAGAAGATCGCGAGCGATCGTCCAGCATGTCGCGCTGCCAGTCAGCACCGCCGCCGAGCGTCCACAGCTCGTTCAGCTTGAGGCTGTTGACCCAGTTCAGGCTGTACTGGCGGGTGTAGGTCCGGTTATTGGCCTGATCGCGGCCACTGTTGTCCTGATAGTCGTACGCATCCTGTTTGGAGAAGGCGCCACGCAACTCACTCAGATAGCGATCATCGTGATAGCGCGACCCCAGCTGATAGCTCTGGTTTTCAGTCCAGGTCTCGTTGCGCTGATGAGTGGCAGGCCCCCAGGCGGAAGCCGCAGAAGAGCGGTCGTACTGGGCGACATTGCGGAACCAGCGGGTTGTACCGAACAGATCCCAATTGCTGCCGAGCGCCTGCTGGTAGTCCAGCATGGCGTTGTAGCCCTGATGCCCGTGACGATCCCCATCGTTGATGCCGGGCAAGGGGTGTACGTTGTAACCCTCTTCATCATCAAAACCGCCAGCCACCTTGAGCTGACCCGCCTCACCGACCTGGCTGGCACTACTGAAAGCGGCCTGACGCTGTTGATGGGAACCAGCACCGATATTGAACTTGTGCTGATTTGTCCCCTTGTCGGGACGGGTAATGATGTTGATCACCCCGCCGATGGCATCAGAACCATAAATGGTGGCGCGTGGGCCACGAATGTATTCAATGCGCTCCACCTGATTGAGCGGCAGGTTATTCAGTTCGGTCATACCGGCGGTCAAAGAGGCACTGCGCACCCCGTCCACCAGTACCAGTGTCTGGGAGGAGGTGCCACCACGCACCCGCAACGAGCTGAGCTGGCCTCGGCCACCATTGCTGACCACTTCCACACCGGGCAGGGTCTTGACCACATCGGTCACGGTCTGGGCTTGCAGGCGATCGATCTCGTCCCGGGTCACCACATTGACCGGGGCAAGCACGCTGGAAGCAGGTTGGGCGACGCGGGTAGCGGTCACCACCATGGTGGGATTGACGGGAATGGTCAGCTGCTGGGCAAACGCCGCCGTCGGCAACAGGGCAGCCGCCAGAAATTTCTTCGACATGAGAGATCCTTAAGTTCGCGTAAGTATCTACTTCGTGGCCGGTTTCTCTCGGCCCGAAATACGAACTCTGGCAGGTCTTCGGGCTCGGGGGCTGATAGCCTACGGCGACGGCTTCCCGCCTGATGGCAGTGCCCTGATGTCGCTTCGTTCCCCCTTACCGCTGCGCGCCAGCTCCGGATTCTCACCGGATTCCCTATTAAGCATGATGCGCCAAAGCGGGAGGATTATAGGCAGAGCCAAGCTGGATGTATAGCCATCTAGATTTCTATTTATTGCCAACCAGCGCCGCCAACCGCTGCTGGGCCCCCTCCATCACCGCCTGTACCCCGGGATGGGAGAGATGGCGCCCTGCCGAGACCAGATAGTAAGAGAGGGTGACGTCGGTGAGAGTGGCGATCCGTTCCACCCCGTAGAGGCGACCAATCTCGTCGGCCATCGCCAGCGGCGCCGGGAAGATCCCCATCCCTGCCTTGCCGAACGACTTCATCAGGGTGGAGTCATCAAACTGCCCCACCAGATGGGGATGAATGCCCTGCTGCCGATACCACTCCAGCAGCCGATCGTGGGTGGCCGACTTCTCTCCGGGGATCAGCAGCGGCAACCCCTCCAGCGAGGCGGGAAAGCCGTCCCGCGCCCGCGCAGCCAGCTCCGGGCTGGCAAACAGCGCCAGCGGGCTGCGCCCCAGCTCGTGGTTATAGCCACGCACGCCGCTGTCGGGAGGGAGCGGGCGATCGATCAGCACCATATCCAGCTTGTGGCGGGCCAGTTCGCTGAACAGCTGCTCGGCCCGCTCCTCGTGACACACCAGGCGCAGCGGGGTCGCCAGCGCCATGGCGGGAGCCAGCAGCTCGAACGCCAGAGTACGGGGTACCGAATCGGCGATCCCCACCTGCATGGTCAGTTCCTGACTGGCGTGGCGCAGGGTGTGCTCCAGCTCGGCACCGAGCGAGAAAATCGTCCCCGCCTGTTCCTGCGCCTGCCGCCCGGCAGCAGTCAGCACCAGACGCCTACCCACCCGGTTGAACAGCGCCACCCCGAGGGACTGCTCCAGCTCGGCGACCTGACCGCTGATGGTCTGCGGCGTGAGGTGCAGCTGTTCGGCAGCTTGTGTCACGCTGCCACTGCGCGCCACATGCCAGAAATAGTAGAGCTGTTTGTAGTTGAGCATGCCGTTCCCTATCAGTTTTCACCGAACAACCATCAGCGAGAATCTGATTTTATCGAAACATTGCGGGCTCTAGCATGCAACCATTATCTGAACTGCCCTGCGAGCCATCATGCTGGACGTCGTTGTTCTCTTCTTTCTGTTTGGTCTGCTGACCGGTCTGGTGCGCTCCGAGCTCAAACTGCCGCCTGCCCTCTACGATACCCTCTCCCTCTTTTTGCTGCTGGCCATCGGCCTCAAGGGCGGCGTCGGTCTGGCCCAGCAATCCTTGCTGCCCCTGCTGCCGCAACTTGCGCTGGTGATCCTGCTCGGTGTGGTGCAGACCCTGCTCGGCTTTGCCGTGCTGCGCCTCAAGATGAACCGGGTGGATGCCGCCGCCACCGCCGCCCACTATGGCTCGGTCAGCGTCGCCACCTTTGCGGTCGGGGTGAACTGGCTGACCGAGCGGGGCATCAGCTTTGAATCCCAACTCTCCATCTTCCTCGCAGTGATGGAGATCCCGGCCATTCTGGTGGGCATAGTGCTCGCCCGCGGCATCAGTCGCGAGACCCGCTGGCGCATGCTGGCCCACGAGACCTTCCTCGGCAAAGGGGTAACTCTGCTGCTCGGCGGCATGGCAATCGGCTATCTGGCCGGACCGGACGGGATTGCCCCGCTCAAACCGCTGTTTGTCGACCTGTTCAAGGGGGCGCTGGCGCTGTTCCTGCTGGAGATGGGCCTCATCGTCGCCCGCCAGTGTCAGGATCTGCGCCGCCATGGCCTGTTCCTGCTCGGCTTCGCCCTTTTGATGCCGCTCGCCTCGGCGGGACTGGGATTGGCTGCTGGCCAGCTGATGGGGCTCTCCCTCGGCGGCCTGACCCTGCTGGCCACCCTGGCGGCGAGCGCCTCCTATATTGCCGTGCCGGCCACCATGCGCATCGCCGTGCCTCAGGCCAACCCGGGGCTATCCCTCAGCGCAGTGCTGGGGGTCACCTTCCCGTTCAACATCATGCTGGGGATCCCGCTCTACCACAGCTGGGCCCGCCACTTCACGGAGTAGCCACATGCAGACCGAGACCCGCACCCTGCTGACCGTCATCACGGAAGCCAATCTGGAGCCTACCCTGCTGCGCACCCTCACCCGCGAGGGGCTGCGCGGCTACACCATCACAGATGCCCGCGGCCGGGGGGATCATGGCGAGCGCAACGCCAGCTGGAGCGAGAGCGGCAACATCCGGCTGGAGGCCATCTGCAGCCGGGAGCAGGCGGAGCGGCTGCTGGCCCACCTGCAGAGTCGTTACTACCCCGATTACGCCATGATCGCCTTTCTGCAACCGGTCGAAATCGTGCGACCCGAGAAATTCTGAGCCGGCTTGTCGGCTCTTTTGCCCACCAAAAGCAAACGTTTGACAGCAAGGAACCAATACACATGAACACCCCTCCCCTGATCGGCCTGGTAATGGGCTCCGACTCCGACTGGCCCGTGCTGCAGGCCGCCGCCCGCATCCTCAAGGAGCACGGCGTGCCCTACGAGGCGCAGGTAGTCTCGGCCCATCGCACCCCGGATCTGCTGTTCGAGTATGCCGCCACTGCCCGCGAGCGCGGACTGCGCGCCATCATCGCCGGGGCCGGTGGCGCTGCCCATCTGCCGGGCATGGTCGCCGCCAAGACCACTCTTCCGGTGCTGGGGGTGCCCATCCCATCACGCCATCTCAAGGGAATGGACTCGCTACTCTCCATCGTGCAGATGCCCAAAGGGGTGCCAGTCGCCACCTTCGCCATCGGCGAGGCGGGGGCTGCCAACGCCGCCCTGTTTGCGGTCTCTCTGCTCTCCGTTGCACAAGACGACGCCCCACGCTACCGGCAGCAGCTCGACGACTTCCGCACCCGCGAGCGCGACCGGGTGCTTGCCCTCACGCTGGAGGAGCCGACATGATCCTGCCTCCCGCCACCCTCGGCATGCTGGGAGGCGGCCAGCTCGGCCGCTACTTCGTGATGGCCGCCCACTGCCTCGGCTACAAGGTGGTGGTGCTGGATCCCGATCCCGCCAGCATCGCCGGTGCCGCCGCCGATCACCATATTGTCGCTTCCTATGATGACCAGACCGCCCTGCACGAGCTAGCCAGCCGCTGCGAGGCCATCAGCTGCGAGTTCGAAAATGTGCCCGCCACCACCCTCGCCCTGCTCGAAAAACAAAAGCCGGTGCGTCCGACCGCCAGCGCTGTGCGCATCTGTCAGGATCGCCGCGAGGAGAAAGCCTTTCTGCGCGGGGCCAACATCCAGGTCGCCCCCTATCTGGCGCTACTGCCGGAAGAGCCCATCCCCGCACAGGCCAGCGAAATCTTCCCCGCCATTCTCAAGACGGCCCGCGAGGGGTACGACGGCAAGGGGCAGTGGCAGGTGAGCGACCTGGATGAGCTGGCGACGGCGCTGGCAGCCAGTGGCGTGCCCTGCGTGCTGGAAAAACGGCTGGCACTGGAGGGGGAGTTTGCCCTGACCCTGGCGCGCAGCCCGAGCGGTGCCATCAGCGCCCTGCCACTGGTGCAGAACTGGCACAGTGGCGGCATCCTCGATCAGACTCGCTCCCCGGCCAATGTGCCGGCGCTGGAGAGCGAAGCCAAAGCAATAGCCGAGCGGCTGATCGCGACCCTCGATTACGTCGGGGTGCTGACGGTGGAGTTCTTTCTGGTGGAAGGCCGACTGCTGGTCAACGAGCTGGCGCCCCGCCCCCACAACTCGGGTCACCCCAGCCTCGACAACGCCGCATGCAGCCAGTTCGAGTTACAGGTGCGGGCCCTGTGCGATCTGCCGCTGCCGGAGCAGATCGCCGTGCGCCCCGCCCTGTTAATCAACCTGCTGGGGAATCTCTGGGAGAACGGCACGCCAGACTGGGCCGCCCTGCTGGCGCTGCCCGACCTGCAGCTGCACCTCTACGGCAAGGGCGAACCCCGCCCCGGCCGCAAGATGGGCCATATCACGGTAACTGGTGACGACTGGCCAACGGTGGAGGAGAGCTGCCGTCAGGCCCGCCAGCTGCTGGGGCTAGCGCCACGCTGATCGAGCATCGGAAATGCAAAGACCCGGGCATGGCCCGGGTCTCTGTTTTTGCTTGCTATGGCAGGGAGGCTTATCAGGCCCGCTCCACCGCTACCGGTGCCGGCAGGCGGATGGTGAGGGAGAGCACCAGCGCCACCACCAACAACACCAGGATCAGGTGGAAGGTCGCCATAAAGCCGCCAAACAGGGAGGCCACGATGGAGCCGATGATGCTGCCCAGACCAAAGCCCAGATAGATGACGCCATAGTTCTTGGTCAGGTTGTTGAGACCGAAGAAGTCGCTCACCAGCGAGGGGTAAACGGTGATGGTGCCGCCGAAGCTGAACGCCACACAGGCGACCGCCACGAAGAACAGATTGGCATTGAGCGGCACGAACAGCAGCAGCGCCATGCCCGCCAGGGTAATCAGCTGGGCGATGGTGATGACCCGGATGCGGGACATCTTGTCGGAGAGGATACCCAGCACCAGACGGCCACCCAGGTTGGCCATAGCGATGATGGCGACGGCATTGGCGGCGACTACAGCAGGCAGACCCACCATCTTCTCGCCGATATCCTTGGCCACGCCGATGACATAGAGGCCGCTCATGCAGGCGGTGAGGAACATCAGCGCCAGCATCCAGTACTGCGGCTTGCGCATTGCCTCGGCCAGGGTGAAGTCACGGCTCTCGCTCTGCTGCACGGAAGCGGCCTGCTTGGGCGCATCCTTCATCAGCATGCCGCCCACCAGCACCATGGACATGGCGATCAGCCCCCACAGCTGGAAGGTGGTCTCAAGGCCGGAGCTGGAGAGCAGCAGCAGGTTGATATATTTGAAACCGAGACTGCCGAGACCATAGGCACCGATGGAACAGGCGGAGATCAGCCCCTTGCGCTCCGGGAACCACTTCACGCAGTTGGAGAGGGTCATCAGGTAGCCGGTACCGTCGGCAAAACCGACCAGAATACCCGCGCAGAGGTAGAGCATCGCCAGATTGCTGGCATGGGCGGTGAGGAAGAAGCCGATACCGAGCAGCACGCCAGCCCCCAGGGTCACGTTACGCACCCCGAACCGCTCCTGCAGCTTGCCCGCCATGGAGGAGGCGACCGCCAGCGAGAGGCTGAGCAGGCCGAAGGCGAAAGCGACCTGACTCACCGGCTCGTCCAGCTTGTCGGAGAGCTGGGCGTTGAACAGGCTCCAGGTATAAACAGAACCCAGTGCAAACTGGGTGATGATGGTACCGATCAGTGTCAGGTAGCGGGTGCGATTCATCTCTTTGGTCATGATGCGTCTCGGTCGATGGCCTTAAGGAAATTGAGGCCACTATAGGCAAGACGCAGCTCGCGCCGATCGATTAAGGCATGAAATGCAGATCGGCGGGAATGAATGACAATCAGAGCCGCATCAGCTGACGGAACGCCTTGATGTTGCTGCGACTGACCGGCACCTCGAACGGCAGATCATGAAGCCGGATGAGATAGGTGCTGTTAAACCAGGGGACTATTTCGCGGATCTTGTTGATGTTGACGCAGTAGGAGCGGTGGCAGCGAAAGAACCCCTCGGCAGGCAGCCGGCTGACAAACTCGCTGATGGTCATGGTCATCACGTAGCGATCATCGCGGGTATAGACATAGGTGAGCTTCTCGTCGGCTTCCGCGTAGTAGATCTGCTCGCAGGGGGTGACGATGATACGCTCCCCCTTCACCAGATTGACGGTGCGATTGTGGGGGCTGCTCCCCTCGCCGCTCGCCTCCCCCGTGGTGGCTGGCTGCGACTTGCCCGCATGCTCGAGCTTTTGCAGCAGATTGATGATGCGCGGCTCGTTGTAGGGCTTGAGGATGTAGTCGAACGCCTCCAGCTCGAACGCCTCCACCGCAAACTCCTTGTAGGCGGTGACGAAGACAATGTGGGGCGGATGGCTCGACTTGTGCAGGTTCTTGGCCAGCAGCAGGCCATCAATGGAGGGGATCTGGATATCCAGAAACACCACATCCACCTCGTGATCCTGCAGGTATTTGAACGCCTCCAGCCCATCCTCAAAGCTCGCCACTATCTCGATCTGGCTGTGCTGATTCACCAGATAGATCAACTCCTCGCGAGCCAGATACTCGTCTTCCACTATGATCGCTTTCAGCATGACAACACCTCTCGCGGCACACACTTATCCTCAACCATGATGGCACTCAGCATGGCATCGACTCCTGATCCGGCAGATAGAAACTCACCTCGGTACCCGGCTCCAGCCGCTTGAGGTGCAGGCCGTCGCCATAAAGCAGCTTGACCCGCTGATGCACGTTCATCAGGCCGATGCTGCGGCTCTCCACCCGACCGGCGGCCACCCCGTCGATCACCGCCTGACTGATGCCGTAGCCGGTATCCCGCACCGATACCCGGATGCCGCCCGCCAGCTGTTTTACCTCGATGGTGACCCGGCCCGGCGCGCTGCGGGGCTGGATGCCGTGCAGGATGGCGTTTTCCACCAGCGGCTGCAACAGCAGGCTCGGCACCTGAATGTGCACATCGTCCACCTCGAATACCACCTCCAGCTTGTCGCCGAAGCGGGCCTGCTCGATGGCCACGTAGTCGCGCACCTGCTGCAGCTCCTCCTGAATGTCGATGAGTTCATCCCCCTTGTTGAGGTTGTAGCGCAGGTAGTCCGCCAGATTGGCGATGAGCTGGCGCGCCTGCTGGGGCCGGATGCGGATCAAGGATGAGATGGCGTTGAGGGCATTGAACAGGAAGTGCGGGTTGATCTTGCTCTGCAGCGCGGTGAACTCCGCCTTTCGGGTCATCTCCTTGAGCTGCTCGATGCGCGACACCTCCATCTGGGTGGAGATGAGCTGGGAGAGGCCCACCGCCATCTCCCGCAGGGAGCTGGTGATGCTGTGGGTGCGGCGGTAGTAGATCTTGAGGGTGCCGCTCACCGAGCCCTTCTCCCGCAGCGGAATAATGATGACCGAGTGGAAATCGGAGAGGTGATACTGGCGCAGATCGTTGTTGATGATGATCTGGTCGAGCAGCACCGCCTGCTGGGTCATGCCGCTGATGGCGTGGTGCTCATCCAGCTCGTAGTAATCCTTGCCCACCCCGACATAGGCCAGCACGTCATGGGTATCTGTGATGGCCACCGCATCGGCGCTGATGTCGCGCCGGATCACATCGCACACCTGACTGAGGGAGTGGCGATCGATGTTCTGGAAGAAAGGCAGCGTCTTGTTGGCGATATCGAGCGCCAGCTTGGCCTGCTTGGCGGCAATCAGCTCCTTCTCGTCATCCAGATCCTGCACCAGCTTGATGATGAGGCCGATGCAGAGCGCCCCGGCGATCATCGGATAGGCGATATGGCTGACGATCTCGACGCCCACCTCGTGCGGCTCGGTCAGCAGCCAGATCAGCAGCATGGTGAGCCCTTCACACAACATTCCCGCCAGAATGCCGTAGAGCCAGAGCCGCGACTTGCGGCAGCGCAGGTGCAGCCAGGTGGCGAGCAGGCCAGCGATGATGCTGGCGATGAGGCACGGGATCGAGGTGTGGCCATCCATGTCGATAAGATAGCGGTGCAGACCGGAGATAACCCCGGCCGGAATGCCGACCCAGGGGCCAAACAGAATGCCGCCAGAGATAATTGCGATGATCCGCACGTTGACCAGCGCCCCCTCCACCGGAATGCCGGTGTAGGTACTGAACACCGCAAACAGACAGAAGATGGTGGCAACCAGCACCCGCTCCGCCGGGGTGTGATCCCGCTTCTGGAACAACCGCTGGAACGGCCGGGTGCGGGTCAGGAAGAAGAGGGTCATCAGCATCAGCGCCGCCCGTTCGAACACCGCCAGCAGCATCATCTGATTTTCAAGCACAACTGTATTCCTGCATCAACCAAGAGTACTCCGGATCATATCCTATTTGCTGGCAATGTACTGATTTCGAAACAGGATGAAAGTGGCCTAACCGTACGAATAAAACGAAACCATGTCTATGGATAACGAGTCAGCACAAGTTACTGGCTACTAACTTGCCAGCTAAAAAAACAGCTCACGGTTAATGTAATGGCATCCGTCATCCAAGCTCCACGCACAACAAAATCCTCTATCAACTATACTTTTAGAGATAATTACCTGTACAGTGCAAAACTGAATATATTCAAAAGCCATCTCTGAATCCCAGCCTCAAAAACATCCTTTCAAAAATCATTGATGATTTATTTAACATAGGAAATAGTCTACTCAAGTAGACAATCTTAATTTCTCTACTCATCATTGAAGACTTGCCACTTTATTTTGCTATCTGTGAGATTGGTACCCTTGATACCAAGCTAACTTTTTGGAGCAAAAACATCATTTACCGCCTATAAAATGATAGGCGTGATGCACGCACCAGTAAAAATAAAACCCACTGAATTTTTAATCACCCTGATTGCTATACGCTTACTAAACACCACCAATTTAAATGAGTGACCGACTTCAGAAAGTAATTTAATATAAAAGATCTAAAAACAACATAAAATATATCAGTGCAAATAAGTTGTTATTTTCCTCGCTTTATCAAAAAAATCACAAGTTCAAACCAACATGCCAGTCACCATCATGAATCTCCAGGTACTTTGCATGCCAACCCTAAAGGGGTAGAAAGAATACAACAAAAAAACAAAATATATTAAATTACATAAAATACCATGACTTCCAACCCTCCTTTTCAACATCACAGGTAAAAGACAACACCCTGTTTTTATTGGTATTTTTTTGTATTTTTAAATATTTTGAAAACCATCAACCCCGGTGATTAAATAACCACCAAAATCAGTCATCAACATGTCTCTGATGACGTGACACAACAATAAATCTTCTAATAAAAATTTATTTTTTTCTCAAAACCTGTTTCATTTCTGACAACCTTAGTCTTGTCAATAATGAAACTCTCAATTCAGATTAAAAAGGTAAAATATGAAAAAGGCAATTGTAGCTTCTGTATTGTTAGCTGTATTCTCTGGCGCCAGTTATGCTGAAAATAGTGCAACTCCAGCAGCAACTGATCAAGGCCATGGCGTGATCAAATTTATTGGTGCGATTGTAGATGCCCCCTGCTCTATCTCCCCGGAAAGCGTAGATCAAACAATTAATATGGGACAAATCTCCAACAGTGTACTCGAGCATCAAGGTGAGGGTCCTCTGCGTCCGTTCGATATTCATCTTGAAGGCTGCTCTCTTGATACCGCCAAAACTGCCGCGATTACCTTCAACGGCATTCCTGATGATACTGAGAAAAAACATTTAGCCATTAATGGTTTCGCAAAAGGTGCGGCTATCGCCATGATTAGCCAACTGGATGGTTCTGAAGTTGTTTTGGGCACCCCGACCAAAGCTGCCACTCTGGTTGAGGGTGACAATCACCTGAAATTTGGTGCCAAGTTGGTAAGCAATATCAAAGCGGGTGACGGCGAAAAAGCAATCCCGGGTGAATTTAGTGCAACCACTGATTTTATCATGACCTACCAGTAAATATTTAAATTTAATCAAACATTTATCCAGTAATTACGTGCAGGGAGGCGCGTTTCCTTTTGTTTACCTTATAAATTGAAATCTATGGAAAAATCTTTATTATCGTTGGCCATTTTTTTCATTTTTATGAGTGTGGCAAAAAGTTCTCACGCGGGTGATATTGAGTTCAATACTGACCTGTTGGATGTTAAAGATAAAGAAAGCATTGAATCAGGTGCTTTTAAACAGGCGGGTTATATTGTACCCGGTGAATACACCATGCAAATGGTGGTAAACGATGCCTTTATTGGCGAGCGTAACGTCAAGTTTCAAGCAACCTCCAGCAACAGCTCACAGCTGTGTTTGACCGTTGCGCTGGCCAATGAATTGGGCCTTAAAAATCACGATCTGGAACGTCTGCTGACTAGTGGGAAGAGTGGCTCTTGCCTTAATCCTGACGTACTCGAAGGAATAGTGATCAAGGGCGATATCAGCAAAGACACGCTTCTCATTTCTGTCCCTCAAGCATATCGGGATTATGTGAGTGACTCCTGGGATCCCCCGTCACGTTGGGATGAAGGGGTCAATGGTGCCCTGCTCGATTATGGCATCAATCTGCAAGAGAACCATTCGACCCATGGTAATGGTGACACAACCAATGTCAGTGCCTATGGTGTGGCAGGTGTCAATATGGGGGCCTGGCGGCTGCGGGCTGACTGGCAGGGTCGTTATGAGCGTAACAAAGAGCAAGCAGGCTCCCAAAGTGAGCTGGATGTCAGTCGTGTGTATGCCTATCGCGCCTTACCCGAACTCAGCGCCAAGTTGACGATGGGCGAACTCGATCTGGGTAACTCCATGTTCGATAGCTTTCTGTATACAGGCGCCTCTGTAGTTAACGATGACAACATGTTGCCCCCCGACTTGCGTGGCTACGCCCCGGAAGTGGTAGGTATTGCCAAGACCAACGCCAAGGTGGTGATTAGTCAGCAAGGGCGCGTTATTTATGAAACGCAGGTGGCTTCCGGGCCATTTCGTATTCAGGATTTGAGCAGCGCAGTCAGCGGCACCCTGGATGTCAGAGTAGAGGAGCAGGATGGATCGGTGCAGACTTTTCAGGTCAACACCTCTCGCATCCCCTATCTCTCCCGACCAGGCTCGATACGCTACAAGTTCAATAGTGGCAAGATCAGCAGTCAACCCCATCGCTTGGATGGACCGGCCTTTGCCAGCAGTGAATTCTCTTGGGGCGTGAGCAATGGATGGTCACTGTTGGGAGGGGCTCTGCTCAGTGAGGGTTACGATGCACTCTCTGTCGGGGTTGGACGTGATTTGCTGCAATTAGGTGCTATCTCTTTCGATATCACTGAATCTCGTGCCCAGTTGGCAGAGGGCTCAAAAACTGGCAGCTCTTATCGAATCAACTATTCAAAGAACTTCGAAGAGTATGACAGCCAAGTGGCGTTTGCCGGTTACCGCTTCTCGGAGCGGGATTTTATGAACATGAATGACTTTATGGCCGCCCGCAAGATTGGCCAACCATACAGGGGCGGCTCCAGAGAACTTTATAACGTGAGGCTAAGCAAGCAATTCAAAGCAGCTCAGCTGGGAGCATATATCGATTACACCCATCAGTCTTACTGGTCCCAGACAGATAGTGAGCGTATCAGCCTCTCTCTGTCTCACTATTTTGATGTAATGGAGTGGCGTGGCCTGGCGACCTCGCTCACCACCTATCACAACGAGCAGGGCCGTCAGACTGATAATGGCATGTACTTCACACTGTCGATTCCCTTTGGGCTGAACAAACATGTGAGTTACAGCGCCTCAACCATGGGGGGCAAAACCACCAACAATATCAGCCTCTTCAACCGGGTGGATGACCGTAACAGTTACTCAGTCACGGCCTCAACCTCGCCAGCAGGTGAAAGCGCCAGCGGTTTCTATACCCACACTGGCGACAAAACCACCCTGATGGCCAACGTTAGTCACCAGGCAGGTAGTTCAACAGCCGCAGGGCTCTCCATCAATGGCGGAATTACTGCGACCAAAGAGGGGATTGCCATGCACCGGGTAGGCATGATGGGGGGCAGTCGTATCATGGTAGATACTGACGGGGCCAGCGGTGTGCCTGTACACACCGGCGGGCCAGTCACCTTCACGAATCAAAATGGCAAGGCGGTTGTAGCCGATATATCCAGCTACTATCGTCAACGAACCAGCATCGACATCGATCAATTGGGTGATGATGTTGAGCCTATTGGGACACCTATTTCCATGGGGACCCTGACCGAAGGAGCTATCGGTTATCGTCATTTCGATATGTTGTCGGGCGGCAAGCGCATGCTTGAACTGGTCAAAACAGATGGCAGCCCAGTTCCATTCGCCGCTGAAGTCGTCAATGACAAGGGGCAACAATTGGGGATGGTCGGTGATGATGGCATGGCCTATCTCGCAGGCCTGCATGAAGGAAGTCCTGTGGAGGCTCGCTGGGGCAGCGAGCAGCATTGCCGCTTTTATTTGCCATCACCGCTACCAGAAGTCAACACGACGGCGAGACTGACTTGTCAGTAATCGATTTTGTATAACCAGATTGAGATAAACCGATATGACCAAGAAACTGTTGTTCACTCTGCCTCTATTGCTAACCATGATGGCTAGCCAGGTTCAGGCTGCCGTCTCATTGGATCGTACCCGGGTGATCTACCCGGCGGGAGCCAATTCAATGAGCCTGACGATCCACAATAACAACAAAACACTGCCTTACCTGGCCCAGGCCTGGCTGGAAGATGCCAATGGCAACAAGATAAATAGTCCGTTCACCCTGTTGCCACCGGTTCAGCGGCTGGAGCCGGGTATGGAGAGCCTGGTCAAGGTGCAAGCATTACCCGCTGTCGCTCTGCTGCCCCAGGATAAAGAGAGCTTGTTCTACTTCAACTTGCGGGAGATTCCCCCTCGCAGCGACAAGCCAAACACCCTGCAGCTTGCACTGCAAACCCGGATCAAGTTCTTCTACCGCCCCGCAACTCTGCTGGTTGAGCCGGGCAGCAACCAAGCGCCGTGGCAAGAAAAAGTTACCCTGCAAGCGGTAGGAGGAAAATACCAGTTGACCAATCCGACCCCTTACTACATCTCCATTGTGGATGGGGCCCGCACACTCAATGCGGGTAGTACTACGGGATTTGAGCCAGTCATGATTGCCCCCAATAGCAGTGCCATGGTCAATCTTGGTGTGGCCCAGCTTGGCCAGCAACCCACTTTTACCTATGTGGATGACTACGGCGGCCGTCGAACCCTGAGCTACCGCTGCACCGGGATCTGCCATTTGTTGCCCGCTCAAGATGCAAAATAGAGAGATAAATATGTGGCCAGGCTCTTCTCCGCGCGCGGCCCACTCAGGTGTTCGTTACCTGTGGTTCATATTGATCACATTGCAGGGCATGCTTCTCCCGTCTCAAGCTCAGGCGGGGAGTGATAACTTGATGATTAATGTCGTCGCAGAGGTAGTCAATCAAGCCTGTTCGCTGCGCCCCGGTGATGAAACCATCACCGTCAACTTTGGCAATATCGTGAACAAAGAGTTATTGAGGGACAAACGCACACCAAGTAGAGAGTTTCAGCTTCATCTTGAAGAGTGTGACCCCGATATCTCCAAGGGTGTGAAGGTGACATTCAGTGGTCAAGGAGCGCCAGACAATCCGGACTTGCTGGCGCTGATGGGGGACAGTACCGCCAAAGGGATTGCCATCGGACTGGAGCATCAGGGAAAGGCATTACCCCTCAACAAAGCAAGCCGTGCATTGATGTTAACTGCTGGTGACAACGTACTGACCTTTGCGACCTATGTGCAATTGCTACCATCGGGACAAACGGGCTTGGTATCAGGTACGTTTAGTACAAGTGCCAACTTCAAGCTAGAGTATGAGTAAAGATACTGAGTTAAAATTAGAATCCACAGTGTTCCTTCTCGAGATTTTCGACGACCCCCCGTGGCTTACTAAATTTCTACATGTGGTGGTGGATAAGTCTTAAACTTAAGTTAAGCATCATGCTCCATGCTCTCTTAATAGCAATTTTTAGCACCTTATTAATATTTATGTGACACTGAGGTTATATGGTCTTTTTTTTCGAAATAATACGAGGTGTATTTAGCACCAGTGATTTTAAAAAACACCTTGGTTACTTTTGGTGCTTCATAACAAATGTTATGTTTGTTTTTTTACTTGGCATAACAAATACCTATGCATCTAGCCTTTCCATTTCTTTAACCGAAGCTCCAGGACTTACAACGAAAGGCGATCCATATATGAAAGCGGTAATTATTGGGGGAGATAATAATGATCTCACGCCTAATTTATGTGCTGGTAAGAAATGGGGTGATTGTTCCATATTAGCTTGGTTAGTTGAAAGGTCATGGCCAAACAAACAACTTGATGGGTATAAATCATATGATGCCGGTGGCATTAACTCAGAGTCATGGCGAAGCTGTGTAAATTCCAATGAAAATAAAACGTTAGGAAAGGTTATTTCTTGCTGGCGAAATAATGGCGTACTTCAGAGACCCTTATATGATACTATCGGTAGTCGTAGACTTAAATCAGGCCCTGATTTATGTCTTTTTTATGGAAGAGATACAGTACAATCAGCCTCATATCCTGGACCAATATCAAATTGCGTATCAGGTTATAAACCAGCTGAGAGTTGTAAATTTGGCCCTAACATTTCCATAAATGCAAAAGGTACAGCAAGCGAATTTAAAAATATGTCTGCAAGTGCAGAAAGTTACTTAGAGTGTACGAATACAACCTCAGGCACAATTAAATTAACCGATGAAAAAGGTCAATTGGTTTTAGATGGTGGAGGTTATTGTAATCTTGATTTAGGTTCTGGTCCAAATAAACCTCATAAGTTAACAGTGCAATATGGAATGCGGAAAAAAGTGATCGCTAAATGCCTATTTTCAGGCGTGAATACTCTAGGTTTACATCGAGGTGCGGGAATAATTGTATTTACGGTAGATTAAATGCCCAGAAAATTTGGAAGTGCTGCTTCGGCTCGTTACATATAAAGTAAAGATTAAGTTATAATTTGATATCACTTTGACGCTGATATCAGATTGTAACTTGACACATACGCTTTATATATTAGCTTTTACTTATAACTCCATATCAAAACAAGCATTCTTATTCTGACTTTATTAACATCTCATTACCGATAATTCTATTTATAAAACAATGTATCAGTCACTTCTCTATCTGGCGACAAGTAATCATCCATATTAATGAGACACTCAACTTTCTTAAAGTACTAACTATTTTTACCATTGAATACTTTTGTATAAAATAAAACCCCACCAAAAAGACTTGTTACATGAACAATCTCATTTTTTATCTTAATTGTGCGCAAATAAGCATCATCCTGTGTAAATTGATCAAAAATGGTATAAATTTGAGGATCGGCTTGCAAAATATCTTGCTGTATCGATTTGACCTTCAATGACTTATTCTCAAGATGTCTCAAACCATTCTCATAAAAATGCACGCGAGAAATCTTTTTTATTTCAAACACCATGTTTTGCTTTGCATCGTTAAACATCAAATCTTGAGCCCATGCGGCTTGTTCAACATTATCATTATCAATGCCGGTAGTTTTGATCAACATATAACCGATATAGTCTGCTTTAATCTGGCATGGGCGATAGAATCTCAAACGCACAAATCCCATCCCAGGAATATCGTGTACATTGATCGGTGAAACAGCTTCAAGATTAATATTCTGAGCAATGCATTCCAGCTGTTTCTTTATGTCCAGCCGCTCATCCATTAAAAATGTTTTTTGCCAAACTATATTATCCTTTATATTAAAGTCCAAATATGAGAATGCATCTTTTGATGCAAGAGCATAAAAGTTTCGGTCTTTTTTTATCAACTTTTCAATATATTTATACTCGTCAGGGGAACGAATATCCTCTGTATACATAACAATACGATTAACACTTGGTGTTGCTAATTCCTTTATCTTTTCAAGCTTTCTAAACTCTAATGAAATCTCATCTTTTTCTGTCAAAATATAATATGATGTAATAGCTGAAATGACAGTAACAATAAAAACAAAGAACATTAATATATATTTATCAAGTCGACCGCGATCAAAGAGTCTTTGTTCCTCATTTGCATCAACATCATCGGATTCCTCAGTCTTTGTGATCACCTCCGTACGGTGTGACAATTCATCACCATGACCAAGTTCAACCTCCAACTTGAAAATGTAACCCACACGAGGAATTGTTTCTATAGAATTGAAAATCCCGATAGACTCAAACTTCCTACGTAGTAGAAGAATTGTTTTGTTGAGACTAATATCCCTGCTTTCTGTTTCACCCCAAATATCATCAAGTATTTTTTTTCTTTCAACAACTCGCAGACTATTATCACAAAGCACTTCCAGCAATACGGTTTCTTTTTGACTGAGCTTTATTTCTTTCTCGTCAAGAATAATTCTGTATGTCTCAGGTTCAAATATGAACCTGCCGTTATACTTATATTGCTTTGTCATGATTTTATTTAATCTCAACGTTCTGTTGAACTACATTGTATATGATTTTATATACCTTAGAGGAATTTTCTAGGGAATGCGGTAACACGTAATCATGAACAGATAACTGTAGGCACAGCCCCAAGCCGACATACTCGGCCCCCAGTATGTCGGCAATGAAGAACCACACTTATACATAATGTTCTCTTGGGCTCTCCAACAGGGGATATACCCGAATTAGCAGTACTGCCCGGCCACCCAACCGGAAGACCAGGCCCACTGGAAGTTGTAGCCACCGAGCCAGCCGGTCACATCCACCACTTCACCGATGAAGTAGAGGCCCGGCACCTTGCGCGCTTCCATGGTCTTGGAGGAGAGCTCGTTGGTATCGACGCCGCCCAAGGTCACTTCGGCGGTGCGATACCCCTCGGTGCCGTTGGGCAGGATCTGCCAGTCACCCAGCAAGTTGGCCACAGCTTCCAGTTCACGCTCGTTGTACTGGCGCATCGGCTTGCTGACCAGCTGACCCAGCTCCACCAGCTTGTCGACGAAGCGCTTGGGCAGCTCGCGCCCCAGCACGGTTTTCAGCTCCTGCGCCGGGTGCGCCTGCGCCCATTCACGCAGCGCAGCCGGAATATCCAGCTCCGGCAGCAGGTTGATGTGGATCTTCTCACCCGCATGCCAGTAGGAGGAGATCTGCAGGATAACGGGGCCGGAGAGGCCGCGGTGGGTGAACAGCATCGCCTCCTTGAAGCGGGTGCCATCCTCGGCGGTCACCGCTACCGGCAGGCTGATGCCCGCCAGATCGGCGAACGCCTCTTTCTCCGCCTGATGGAGGGTAAAGGGCACCAGACCGGCACGGGTCGGCAGCACCTTGAGACCGAACTGCTCCGCCAGCTTGAAGCCATACGGGGTCGCGCCCAGCTTGGGCATGGAGAGACCGCCGGTCGCCACCACCAGCGAGTGACAGCCGATCTCACCCTTGCTGGTGGTTAACACAAACCCTTCGTCCTGCTTGCTGACGGTGAGGATCTCGGTCTGGAACTGCAGGGTCACCCCGGCCCAGTCACATTCGGTGAGCAGCACATCGACGATATCCTTGGCGCTCTCGAGACAGAACAGCTGCCCCAAAGTGCGCTCGTGATAGTTGACCCCGTGGCGATCCACCAGATCGATGAAGTCCTGCTGGGTGTAGCGGGCCAGCGCCGACTTGCTGAAGTGGGGATTTTCCGACAGGTAGGCGTGAGCGCCCGCCTGATGGTTGGTGAAGTTGCAGCGGCCACCGCCACTGATGAGGATCTTGCGGCCCGGCTTCTTGGCGTTGTCGAGCACCAGCACGGAGCGGCCACGGTAGCCCGCCTGCGCCGCACACATCAATCCGGCCGCACCGGCCCCGATCACCACCACATCGACCTGCTTCATCATCACTCACTTATCAAAATAGAAACGGCACCTGGCCAGAACCGTGATTGCCTCTGGCTGACATCACAACGGTGACTGCCCACCAGAATAAATAACGGCCCTTAAAAGGGCCGTTATTGTACTGGCTGAACACTAAGTGTCCACGACTATCAGGCGTTGCTGTCCATGATGCTGGCAGGGGCGCCCTTGGCCAGTTCGGCCAGCTCCTTGTCGATGAAGTAGAGGCCCTTGCCATCTTCACCCACCAGACCCAGACGGTCGACGATGCTCTTGAACAGCTTCTCCTCTTCATGCTGCTCGGCCACATACCACTGCAGGAAATTGAAGGTGGAGTAGTCCTGGGTAGTGAAGGCTACGTGGGCCAGACCATTGATGCACTTGGTGATGTGGTACTCGTGCTCCAGAGTGGTACGGAACACGTCGCCCAGCGACTTGAACTCGTGGGGAGGGGCATCGATGGCACCCAGTTTTGGCATGGCACCGGTCTCGCTCACATAGGTGAACAGACGCTCCATGTGCTGGCGCTCCTCGACTGCGTGCTGGCGCAGGAAGGTCGCAGCCCCTTCAAAGCCCTTGTCTTCGCACCAGGCGCTCATCTGCAGATAGAGATTGGAGGAGTAGAACTCCAGGTTAATCTGCTCGTTCAACTTCTCGATCATGGCTTGGGCCAGCATCTTGTTTCTCCTCAGTGATTTGGTATCGATTGTCGCCACACTCCCGCCGCGAATCAACCCGCCAACGAGAGGGAGATCCCGTTTCTTTCAGCTCAGGGGGTCAGCTCCCCAAGGGAGGCGACATCCACCGGCGCAGCATAATCAACGCCCGGCAGCTCGAAGCCGTTGAGTTGCATGAAGTCCTGCCGCAGCCCTGCAAAGTCCCCCAGCGCGTGGAAATTGTCCGGCGTCACCTTGGGCCAGAGCGCCGAGACGGCGGCCTGAATGGCCGGGTCGAGCTCGTGGTCATCCATCCGGATCAGCCGGTTACCATCGGCCACCACCCCATTGGCCCCGTACATCTTGGCGGCAAACAGTCGCTGCATCTGCTCGATGCAGCCTTCGTGCACACCGCGCTCCTTCATTACCCCCATCAGCAGGCCCAGATAAACCGGCAGCACCGGAATGTAGGCGCTCGCCTTGGTTACCAGCGCCTTGCAGACCGACACCCAGGCATGGCCGCCAATCTCGGCCAGTTGCAGGTTGATGGTCTCGGCGGTGGCGTGCAGATGCTCCTTGGCATAACCGATGGTGCCATCCCGATAGAGGGGATAGGTGGATTCGGGGCCGATGTAGGAGTAGGCCACGGTTTGCGCACCGGGGGCGAGACAACCGGCCTGCTGCAACGCCTGCATCCAGAGCTGCCAATCCTCGCCCCCCATCACGGTGACGGTATCGTGGATCTCCTCCGGCGTGGCAGGTGCCAGCGATTGCTGCACCAGGGTATCTCGCTCCAGATCCAGCCCCCAGCCGCTGAATGGTTGACCGGTGGTCTTGAGCACGGAGCGCACTTGCGTGCCGTCGGGCAGCACCCGGATGCCACTCGCCAGCGAATAGATCACCAGATCTACCTGCCCCACCTGCTGACGGATGGTGTCGATGGCCTGCTGGCGCATCCCGTCGGAGAAGGCATCACCGATCAGGTTGATGGCGATACGCCCCTCCTGCTCCGCCTCCTTGCGAAACCAGATGTTGTTGTACCAGCCGGCACTGCCCAGCCCCTTGTCAGAGGGGCCCCGCTCGAAGGAGATGCCGATGGTGTCGGCACCGGCACCAAAGGCGAGCGCAATGCGCGACGCCAGTCCAAACCCGGAGGAGGCACCCAGCACCAGCACCCGCTTGGGGCCATTAAACGGGCCCGCTGTCTTGATGCGTTCAATCTGCTGCTGCACGGCGGCGCGACAGCCGATAGGGTGACAGTTGCGGGCAACACAACCTTGAATCTGGGGATGAATGATCATGGGAAGGCCTCCAAAGAAACTGGCTACAGCATAACCAAATCGAAGGAGATTAACTTGATGCCGGATCGCTATCAGTCAGAAAAGCGGCAAGAAATGAGGCGGATAAACAAAAGGGAGCACGTGGCTCCCCAAAGCGGTATTCAGATGCTTTTTGTTGTTTTGTGTTCATTGCGAAGCACGGGCCCATCCTATGCCTCTCCCCCCTGATCGGCAAGCCGGGGGGTGTGACCGGCGTCAAACTCTTGTTTAATTTATAGGCAAATAGTGGTTAATAACTGAGTGGCTGACCCTGTGTCACACGTCATTAAACTCATTTAAATCCCAAAACTGTGCCTGAGGCACCATTTTAGTTTCAGCAGAGATTGGTATAGTGGGCTGAAGGATCGGTAAGGAGAACCCCCATGAGTGGAACAACCTATTACAAGCATATTCTGGCCGCGATCGACCTCTCTGAAGATAACCGCAAGGTGATCGACAAGGCGGTGGACAGAGCCCGCTCCAACGGCGCCAAGCTGTCGGTTATCCATGTCGATGTGGACCTCAAGGATCTCTACACCGAGATGATCGATATCGATATCGACAACGTGCAGGATCAGGTGATCGCCGAAGCGAAAGAGAAGCTGGAGGCATTTCTGGCCTCGGTGGACTATCCCATCGAGAAGAAGCTGGTGATCTGCGGGGATCTGAGCGAGCGGGTCAATCAGGCGGTCAAGGAGTACGAGATCGACCTGCTGGTGTGCGGCCATCGCCAGAGCTTCTGGAGCCTGCTCACCTCCAGCGCCCGTCAGCTGATGAATACGGTGCCCTGCGATCTGCTGGTCGTCCCCTTGCAGAAGTAATGAAACCGGCGTAGTTTGATTTGCTATGAACATGACCGCATTCAATCACAACTACTGGTGGTGCTGCTCCTAAACAGGCGGCACCGCGTTTCTATTGTAAATTTCCCAAAGAAAACACCGTGACCGCCGAGAGGCGGTCAACTGTTTTTATCCCTTTGTCGCCTCCCGGCTCACCCAACTGGAGAGAGTGACATGCACAACCCCGTTATCCTGACTGGCGATCGTCCCACCGGCAAACTGCACATCGGCCACTATGTCGGCTCCCTGCGCCAGCGCGTCGAAGCACAGCACCACTACCGCCAGTTCGTGATGATCGCCGACTTGCAGGCGCTGACCGACAACGGCCACAACCCGGCCAAGGTGACAGACAACGTGCTGGAGGTGATGGCCGACTATCTGGCAGTCGGTCTCGACCCGGCCAAGACCACCTTCTGCCTGCAGAGCGCCCTGCCCGCCCTCGCCGAGCTCACCTGCTACTACCTCAATCTGGTCAGCGTCGCGCGGCTGGAGCGCAACCCCACCGTCAAGGCGGAGATCCAGCAAAAAGGGTTTGAACGCACGCTGCCGGCCGGTTTTCTGGTCTATCCGGTCAGTCAGGCCGCCGACATCACCGCCTTTCGCGCCAGCCATGTGCCGGTCGGGGAGGATCAGCTGCCGATGCTGGAGCAGACCAACGAGATCGTCCGCCGCTTCAACTCTCTGGTAGGCAAAGAGGTGCTGACCGAATGCCAGCCGATCCTGAGCGACACCGGCCGCCTGCCCGGCATCGACGGCAAGGCCAAGATGTCCAAGTCTCTCGGCAACACCATAGAGCTCGGCATGTCGGCGGAAGAGGTCAAACAGGCGGTGTTCGCCATGTATACCGACCCCAACCACCTCAAGGTGAGCGATCCGGGTCAGGTGGAGGGAAATACGGTGTTCGCCTATCTCGATGCTTTCCACCCCGACAAGGCGCTGGTCGCCGAAATGAAGGCGCACTACCGGCGCGGCGGACTGGGGGACATGCGCTGCAAACAGGTGCTGAATGACGGCCTGCAAACCCTGCTCGCCCCGATGCGAGAGCGCCGGGCCGCGGCCATT
This sequence comes from Aeromonas sp. 600886, assembly GCF_049174935.1. NCBI lineage: Bacteria > Pseudomonadati > Pseudomonadota > Gammaproteobacteria > Aeromonadales > Aeromonadaceae > Aeromonas > Aeromonas sp. 600886. Next base: position 25,122 of record NZ_JAAKUB010000012.1, read on the forward strand.
GCCGACAAGAAGATGCTGCTGGAGCTGCTCTATCAGGGCACCGAGCAGGCTCGCATCATCACCGATGAGGTATTGGCGGAGGTGAAAAGTGCCATGGGGCTCGACTACTTCGCCAGCATCCGCTGAGCGGGGGTCCCGAGTGCATCGTCGCCGTAGAGGTCGAACACCAACTGGTGCAACAGGCTCTTGAACCAGCCGATCGCCTCGTCATGGGCGGTCAGCGGGTGCCCCGCCATCAGGTAGACGATGGGGATGGCGGGGTCGAGCTGGTGCATCCGCAGCGGGTAGTAGCGGCAGAAGTGGCGCCCGATCATCTCGGGCACCACCACCAGATAGCGGCCGGTCGCCATCAACGGCGGCACCGCCATAAAGCTCGGCAACCTGACCCCCAGCTCCCGCTCCACCCCGAAACGGGCCAGCCAGAGCTCCACCATCGCCTGACTGTGACCCCAGCTGGAGGTGTGGATGTGGGGGCGGCTCACCAGCTCAACCGGCGTCAGTACATCGGGCAACTCGCTGCCGAGCGGCGACAGGCAGACCAGCGGGTTGTTGAACCACTCCTCCCGCCACAAACGGGGTGAGAGGTGATTCGCCCCGGCGAAACCGATCACCAGATCCAGCTCACCCTTTTCCAACTCCCGCTCGTAGTCGCTGTCCGCCAGCTCGCACACCTCAAGCCGACAGTGAGGGGCCTGCCGATGGAGCCTGTCCACCAGCACCGGCACCAGCCCGTGCTCTACCGAGCCCGGGGTGGCGATACGGAAAATCCGCCGCGCAGTGGCGGGATCAAACCCCTTGGCCTGCCGCAATCCCTGCTCCAGCATCGCCAGCGCCTGGCGCACCGGACCGGCCAGTGCCTTGGCTCGCTCGGTCGGCATCATCTCGCGCCGACTCATCACGAACAGCGGATCATCCAGCGCCACTCGCAGCCGCCCCAAGGCGTGACTGACGGTGGATTGGGAGAGATGCAGCCGTTCGGCGGCACGGGTGACATTGCGCTCCTGCATCAGCATATCGAATACGGCGAGCAGGTTGAGGTCGAGACGGGCGAGCGAGCTATCCATCGATATTAGCCATAGTTAAATGCCAACAATTCATTTTTACCATAGTAACAGATTGCCTAGAATGCGCTGGCTTAATACATCGGAGATTCAAATGCGTAGCTATCTGTTATTGCTGGCCATTGGCCTGCTGTGGGGTTCCCAGTTCATTTTCATGCACCAGGCCGTTGCCGAGTTGCCCCCCATTCTGGTGGCTGCCGGTCGTGCCCTGTGCGGCAGCCTGACCCTGGGTCTGCTCTGCCTGTTCATGCGGCTCAAGAGTGAGCACACCCCGTGGCGCACCTATATGCTGATCGCCCTGCTGGATGCCACCATCCCCTTCATCATGGTCGCCTGGGGCCAACAGTATGTGGATAGCGCCATCGCCGCCGTGGTCATGGGTTGTATCCCGTTTGTGACCATTCTGGCTGCACCGCTGTTTATTTCTGGTGAAAGAATCACCAAAACCGGTCTGCTTTCCGTGATCATCGGCTTTGCCGGTGTACTCACCCTGTTCTGGCCGAAACTCTCCCAGGGCATGAACGCCGGTCTGCTCGGTGCCATGGCCATCCTGCTGGGAGCCAGCTGCTTCGCCATCGGTCTGCTGATGATCAAGCGCTTCGCCAAGGACCATCCGGTCGTGGTCGCCCGCAATATCCTGATCTCCTCGGCAATCCAGTTGCTGCTGGTCGCCCCCTTCATGGTTGATCTCGGCAGCCTGACCCTGCCGAGCACCCAGGCCCTGAGCGCGATCACCGTGCTGGGTACCCTCTGCACCGGTCTGGTCTACTTCCTCTACATGGCGCTGATCCAGAAGGCCGGCCCGACGTTCGCCTCCTTCAGCAACTATCTGGTGCCGCTGTTCGGCGTGATGCTGGGTGCCCTGTTCCTCGGCGAGCAGATCCATCCCACCACAGGTGTTGCTCTGGCCCTGATCCTCGGCTCGGTCGCCATGAACCAGTGGGCGCAACAGCGTCGCATGCAGCGCGAGGTCTCCCTATGTCAGGCATCCTGACCACACTGTGCGGTGGTCTGGTACTGATTGCCGGCTGGCAATATCGCCAGCGGCTGGCCGGGATCCTGGGCCTGCTGATGGTACTGCTGCCCTGGTTCTTCGATAGCAAGCTGCAAGCCATGTTGAGCTATGCCCTGAATGCCTGAAGTCCATCTCTGAATGTGTGACGAGAGTCTATCTCTCCTGTTTTTGGGACTGTTTTAAAAAACCTCCGATTTGTCCCCCGCTACCGGCGCTCTGCGCCGGTTTTTTTATGCCTGCCAGCCGGCGTCAGATCAGATAGCGATAGCTGAGTCGCTCGTTCTTGCGCGGCCCGGTGATCTGCCAGCTCAGCAGAAAACCGCCGTCGATCTCGGTCAACTCGGCGCTGTAGTGATCCGCCCCGCACAGATGGGGCTCGGCGGTCAGCCAGCGGCCATCCCCCTGCGGCAGCAGCTCGAACAGCTCGACCGGCGCTTCATAACGCAGATGGGAGAGACGGATCCCCCGCGCACTGCGCTGCCACCAGAAGCGGTTGTGCATGGCGAGTTCCCTGCCATGAGGCGTGATGTAACGGCCCTGCTCGTTAAACAGCCAGCCACCCTGATGATCGGTCACCTGCACACGCCCCTCGCCCCGACCATTCCAGTCGGTCGCCGACCCCTCGCCATTGCTGGCGGTAAAGGAAAATGCTCCGACCTGTGGCAATCGCGCCCATAAACGCTGGATTGCCTCTTCCATCTCGGCCATCATAGCCCCCTTAAAATTGACAACTGACGATAAATCAAACACATGAACTACTTGATAGGGGTCACCCTGCTCTGGTCATTCTCCTTCAGCCTGATCGGGGTCTACCTCGCTGGCCAGGTGGATGCCTACTTCTCGGTGCTGACCCGCATCGCCCTCGCCAGTCTGGTGTTTCTCCCCTTCCTGCGCCGCCGCTGGCTACGCCCCGATCTGGCGGCCAAGCTGATGGCGCTGGGCGCCATCCAGCTCGGCATCATGTATCTCTTCTACTACCACTCCTTCCTGCTGCTGACAGTGCCGGAAGTGCTGGTCTTTACCATCTTCACCCCCATCTACGTCACCCTGCTCCACGACTTGCTGGAAGGGCGCTTCAAGCCCACTTATCTGTGGGGTGCCCTGCTGGCGGTGCTCGGGGCTGCCGTCATCCGCTTCGACGGCCTGACCGAAAGTTATGTGCTGGGATTTCTGGTGGTGCAGGGGGCCAACCTCTGTTTCGCCCTGGGTCAAGTGGGCTACAAGGTACTGCTGGCAAGGGAGGCGGAGCAACCGCCGCAACTGGCGGTGTTCGGCTGCTTCTATCTGGGAGCGCTGGTGATCGCACTGCCCGCCTGGTGGCTGCTGGGCAAGCCGCAATACCCAACGTCAGGGTTGCAGTGGGGCATTCTGCTCTGGCTGGGGGTGGGTGCCTCCGGCCTCGGCTACTTCCTCTGGAACAAGGGGGCGACGCTGGTCACCAGCGGGGTGCTGGCCATCATGAACAATGCGCTCATTCCGGCCGGCTTGCTGGTCAATCTGCTGCTCTGGGGCAAGGATACCGACCTGACCCGACTGACCATCGGCGGCCTGCTGATGCTGGCCTCGCTCTGGGTCTGCCAGCGTGACAAGCGCGGCCAACCCTGACCGCACTCAGCCGACGACGGTGTTGTGCTCCCGTCTGGCCTGACTGTGACAGCTGGCCAGCCGGGCCAGCAGATGATCGAGCTGCTCGCCAGCCTGACTCTGCACCAGCCCGATGCTGACGGTGACCGGCCGCTGTGACAGCAGGCTGGCATCGGCAATCTCGAGGCGCAGCCGCTCGGCGATCTCCAGCGCACTCATCCGCTCGGTCTGGGAGAGCATCAGGATAAAACCGTCCTCATCCCAGCGGGCGAAGGGATCTTCCCGCCGCAGTTCGTGACGCACGATACGCGCCAGCTTGGCCAGCATGGCGTCGCAAGCCGCTTCACCAAACAGTTGCTGGATTTTGGCCATGTGATCGACCGAAAACTGCAGCAGACTGAAAGTGCCGCTCTCGGTCGCCAGCCGCTCTTCAAGCAGTTGCTCGAAACGGCCACGGCTCTCCAGACCGGTCAGCGGATCGGTGCCATGTCGCTCCTCCACCAGCACCACGGCAGGATCGAGGTGACGGACCACCCCCAGCAGATACCCCCGCTCATCGCGACGCATTCGCTCTTCCAGCCGGATGTAGTGACCGTGATGATGCAAAATGCGGTATTCGAGGCGCAGACCGCTGCTGCGGCCGCTCTGGCAGGCGAGCAGGGCATCTTCCAGCCGGGCAACATCGTCGGGATGAACCCGATCCAGCCAGCCGAGATCATCCGGCCAGCACTCTCCCAATCCCAACAGGCGCAGGCAGGAGGGATCACGCTGTAGTCCATGTTGGGCTGACCAGCTCCAGATCCCCGCCTCCAGCAGCGCCATGGCATCAGACAGCAGACCCGGATCAAGCCGGGCAGTCACATCGACCAAAGGTGTCTTGAGCATTTCCATGGGGGACCTCGAAACAGGATCTGAATACCTGCTCAATAAGTAACATTGGCGTTCACGCCGAGCAACAGGGTCAGATCGCTTTTCCCTGATACCCGTTCATCAAGGTCTGCCAGTTCTCCGGTACGAAGTGGAAACTGGTGTGCAGTTGAGACTCTTTATTGAATGAACGGAGCAAGCGTTCCAGATTGGCCTTCTGCCATTCGCCGGGGGAGCGGATCGCCCCCTTGTCAAAATCGATCACCCACACCTTGCCCTCTTTATCGAGCAGCAGGTTGTGGCTGTTGAGATCGGCGTGATAGACCCCGGCATCGTGCAGCTGGCGCACCGTCTGGCCTATCTTGTGCCACACCTCGGTCGCCACCGGCCCCTGCTTGAGCAGCGCCACCATATCCTTGGCACCGCAAATTCGCTCAATCAGGATATCGGCACGATAGAAGGGGCCCTGTTTGACCATGCGGGCACCAAACGGACGCGGCACCGGCAGCCCCAGCTCGCACAGCTTGGCCAGCAGGGTGTATTCGGCCATGGCGCGGCTCGACTCAACCCCTTCGAACCAAAAGCGATCCCGCACCACCTTGCCCACCATGCCGCCGCGATAGTAGTGGCGCAGCACCAGATGGCGGGACTCATCCTTGACGAACCAGGTCACCCCCCGCCCGATGGAGGTTCCCACCACCTGACGGTTGTTCTGCCACCAGGCAGGATCGAATAACTGGGGAGAGGGGTCGCGAAAGGCCCCTTCGGCATACCAGCAGATCTGGTTGTGTTCGGTCTGTACTCGCATCGTGGAGATCCCGCTCGGTGGGTCATGGATCGCAATTTTTCAATTGGCGATGAGGCTGCCGCTCTGGCATGCCCGCAATAGTGGCCTTTAATCAACGACGTGCAGAGACAGGTCATGGCGCTGGGCCCGGCCTATCCTGGCTGACGATTGTGCGCAATTTTACAATCCAGAGGGGAGTTTGCATAATGCCATCCACCCTTTTTGCCAGCCGTGCGCCACAACATGCCGCTATTTCAAACGCCCCCCTCCTCCATCTGCATCCTGCGGCTCTCCGCCATCGGGGATTGCTGCCACGCACTGGCGCTGGTGCGCGTCATCCAGCGGGAGTGGCCACAAACCCGCATCACCTGGATCACCGGCAAAATCGAGGCAACCCTGTTTGCTGATCTGCCCGGCGTCGAAGTAATCCCCTTCGACAAGAGCAAGGGGTGGCGCGGCTATCGCGATCTCTGGCATACCCTCAAGGGGCGCAAATTCGATGCCCTGCTCCACCTGCAGGCGGCGATGCGGGCCAGCATTGCCACCCTCGGCATCAGCGCCAAGGTCAAACTCGGGTTTGATCGGGAGCGGGCCAACGACGGCCAGTGGCTGTTCACCAACCACAAAGTGCCTTCGCCTGCCTCCCCCCATGTGCTGGACGGTTTCCTCGCCTTCGCCAAAGAGCTTGGCATCAAGGATCTGACCCCGGACTGGCAACTGCCCATCAGCGCCGATCATCAGGCGTGGGCAAGGGAGAAGATTGGCGGCAAACCGACTCTGCTTATCTGCGCAGCCGCCAGCAAGGCATTCAAAAACTGGACGGCCGCAGGCTATGCCGCGCTGGCAGATCACGCCGCCAACAAGGGCTTTCAGGTCTATCTCTGTGGCGGGCCTGCCAAACTGGAGCGGGATCTGGCTGCCGAGATCCAGCGCTTAAGCCAGAGCAAACCGGTCGATCTGGTGGGGCAGACCAACCTCAAGCAACTGCTGGCGCTGATTGGTGAGGCGAGTCTGGTGCTGGCCCCCGATACCGGCCCCACCCATATGGCCACCATAGTGGGCACGCCGGTGATCGGTCTCTATGCCCACCACAATCCGGCCCGCACCGGCCCCTATCTGTGCCGCGACTACGTGGTCAGCGTCTATCAGGAGCTGGTCGAACAGGAGACCGGCAAGCCGCTGGCCGAATTGAGCTGGCGCACCCGTCTCAAAGACCCGGAGGCCATGCGAAAAATCACCAGCGAGCAGGTGATCACCGCCTTCGACCGCCTCTGTGCAGATCGTCAACTGCCGTAATGACAGGGCACCTCGGGAATTCCGAGCCATCAGGCAGGGATAACCTGATAGCCTCTGCCCTCAGCCAAAGGCACAATGCAGGCTGATGTGGGTTACGCTCCCGCAGCAAGCTACGAATACTTTGATCGGCTGGAATATGATTCCGGCCGTTTTTTTATTCGCCGCATTCTGCTAAAATTCGCCGCCTTTACATCACCCTGACTCAAGAATTTTCCGCGTTTTGCGTTTGGCTGTCTCCCTTTCGGGCACAAGACGGCGGTCTCTGCTACAACCAAAACAGCGGTTTCGATTAAAGGTAATAATATGGCGCAACAAGGCACACTCTATATCATCTCTTCTCCGAGCGGCGCGGGTAAATCCAGTCTGCTCAATGCCTTGCTGACCAACCACAATCAAGCTGGCAAGATGCAGCTATCGGTTTCCCACACCACTCGCGCCACCCGCCCGGGCGAAGAGCACGGCGTACACTACCACTTCGTTCAGGTGGAAGAGTTCAAGGCGCTGATCGAGCGTGGTGATTTTCTGGAGTGGGCCGAAGTATTCGGCAACTACTACGGCACCTCACGCGCCGCCATCGAAGCCTGCCTGGCCAAGGGGATCGACGTATTCCTCGACATCGACTGGCAAGGTGCCCGCCAGATCCGCGAGCAGATGTCGACCAAATCCATTTTCATCCTGCCCCCCAGCCGCGAAGAGCTGGAGCGCCGCCTGATTGGGCGCGGTCAGGACAGCGCCGAAGTGATTGCCGGCCGGATGGCGAAAGCCATTGCCGAAATGGTGCACTACGACGAGTATGACTATGTCATTATCAACGAAGACTTCGAGCAGGCGCTGTTCCAGCTCAGGTCCATTATTGAGTGCCAACGGCTGGAGATGCGTCACCAGCAACAGGCTCAAAAAAACTTGCTGCAACAGCTACTGGCAGAGTAAGCCAAAAACAAGTAAACTTTTGCGTCATTTTTAAACACTGCTTTTCTAAATACAGAAAGCCCAAACACTGGAGTCCTGCATGGCACGCGTTACTGTAGAAGATGCTGTAAAACAGGTAGGTAACCGTTTTGACCTGGTGCTGGTCGCCGCGCGCCGCGCTCGTCAAATCGCGGTACAAGGCAAAGATCCCCTGGTCGACGAAGAGAACGACAAGCCGACTGTGATCGCCCTGCGTGAGATCGAGCTGGGTCTGGTGAACAATCAAGTGATGGACACCCAGGACCGCTACGAACAGCAAGAGCAGGAAGCCGCCGAGCTGGCTGCCGTTGCTGCCATCGCCGAAGGCCGCGGTTAAGTTATTCCTCCGGTTGGCACCCGCCCGGGTGCCGACTGTTCATCCCCATTTACAACCGCTCGAAAACCTCGCAAACTCAGGGCTATACCCTCAATTCCACGAATTGCCGTTTCACCGCTGCGGGGACTGTCTTGTATTTATTTGAAAACCTTAAAGAAATAGCCAGTTCCTACCTGCCGCCAGAGCAGGTTGAGAAGCTCAAGCAAGCCTATGTGGTGGCCCGTGATGCCCACCAGGGTCAGATGCGTTCCAGTGGCGAACCCTATATCACCCACCCTGTTGCCGTTGCCCGGATCCTGGGTGACATGCGCCTCGATCATGAAACCCTGATGGCCGCCGTGCTGCACGACGTCATCGAAGACACCTCTGTCACCAAGGCCGATCTGGCCGAACAATTCGGCAACGCGGTTGCAGAACTGGTGGCCGGGGTCTCCAAGCTCGACAAGCTGAAGTTTCGCGATCGCAAAGAGGCGCAGGCCGAGAACTTCCGCAAGATGGTGATGGCGATGACCCAGGATATCCGGGTCATTCTGATCAAGCTGGCCGACCGCACCCACAACATGCGCACCCTGGGCTCCCTGCGCCCTGACAAGCGCCGCCGTATCGCTCGGGAAACCCTCGAAATCTTCGCCCCCATCGCCAACCGCCTCGGTATTCACACCATGAAGAACGAGCTGGAAGAGCTGGGCTTCGAGGCGCTCTATCCGATGCGATCCCGCGTGTTGCGCGAATCGGTGCGCCGCGCCCGTGGCAATCGTCGCGAGATCATCGACTCCATCCAGAGCGAAATCAGCGGTCGCCTGAAAGAGGCGGGGATCGAGCATCAGGTCAGTGGCCGCGAGAAGAACCTCTTCTCCATCTACAACAAGATGGAGAAAAAAGAGCTGCAATTTCATGAGGTAATGGATATCTACGCCTTTCGGGTCAAGGTGAAGGACATAGATACCTGTTACCGGGTACTGGGGCAGATGCACAGCCTCTACAAACCGCGCCCCGGCCGCTTTAAGGATTACATCGCCATCCCCAAGACCAACGGCTACCAGTCGCTGCACACCTCGCTGGTGGGGCCGCACGGGGTACCGGTGGAGGTGCAAATTCGCACCGAGTTCATGGATCAGATGGCCGACAAAGGGGTTGCCGCCCACTGGGCCTACAAGCAGGATGGCGACAGTTCGGGCACCACTGCCCAGATCCGCGCCCAGCGCTGGATGCAGAGCCTGCTGGAATTGCAACAGAGCGCCGGCAGCTCGTTTGAATTTATCGAAGGGGTCAAAACCGACCTCTTCCCCGACGAAATCTACGTCTTTACCCCCGAAGGGCGCATCATGGAGCTGCCCGCTGGCGCAACGCCGGTGGACTTTGCCTACACGGTGCACACCGATATCGGCCACGCCTGCGTCGGTTCGCGGGTCGACCGCCACCCCTACCCGCTCAGCAGTCCGCTGCACTCGGGCCAGACGGTGGAGATCATCACTGCGCCGGGCGCCCGCCCCAACGCGGCCTGGCTCAACTTCGTGGTGACCACCAAGGCGCGCTCCAAGATCCGTCAGTTCCTCAAAAACCTGCGCACCGAAGAGTCGGTGGTGCTGGGTCGCCGCCTGCTCAACCATGCGCTGGGCGCCAAGAATATCGAAGACATCCCCGAGCCGCGCATCAAACAGGTGCTGGCCGATACCAAGCATGAGAACCTGCAGGGGCTGCTGGCCGATGTGGGCCTCGGCAACGCCATGAGCGTCATGGTGGCGCGCCGTATGCTGGGGGATGAACTGCCGCCGGAAGAACAGCCCAAAACCAGCAGCAAGAAGATGCCGATCAAGGGTGCCGACGGCATGCTGGTCACCTTCGCCAACTGCTGCCGTCCGATCCCGGGGGATGCCATCATCGCCCACATCAGCCCGGGCAAGGGTCTGGTGATCCACCAGGAAGCCTGCCGCAACATCAAGGGCTACAGCAAGGAGCCGGACAAGTACCTGCCGGTGCAGTGGGAAGTGGACAAGGAGCAGGAACAGGAGTTCCGCACCGGTATCAGCATCGAGATCGTCAACCATCAGGGTGCGCTGGCCGAGCTGGCCAACGTGATTGCCGCCACCGGCGCCAATATTCACGCCATCAGCACCGAAGAGAAGGATGGCCGGGTCTATCAGGTCAGCCTGCTCATCACCACCAAGAGCCGCATCCACCTGGCCAACATCATGCGCAAGATCCGCGTCATGCCCAACGTGCTCAAGGTGAGCCGACAGAAGAACTGAACACAGGCGGCGCAAGCCGCCTGCTGCTTTTATTGAGACAAGCCATGACCCCCGAACGCTTCAAGCGCATCACCGACATGCTGGCCCAGCGTCAGCTCGATTTGACCGTCTGTATGGAAGAGGTACACAAACCTCACAATCTGGCCGCCATCGTGCGTACCGCCGATGCCATCGGCATCCACCGGGTACACGCCGTCTGGCCCAAAACCTGGATCCACAAGCGCAAGGGCACCGCCCGCGGCAGCCAGAACTGGGTGGATGTAAAACTGCACCCGGATATCGGCACAGCCGTTGCCGAGCTGAAAGCTTCAGGCATGCAGATCCTGGCAACCCACCTCTCCGACAGCTCCGTCGATTTTCGCGCTATCGACTACACCAAACCGACCGCCATTCTGGTGGGTCAGGAGAAGCATGGCATCGGTGAGGAGGCGCTGGCACTGGCCGATCACCATATCGTCATCCCCATGGTGGGCATGGTGCAGTCCCTCAACGTCTCGGTGGCTGCTGCCGCCATCCTCTACGAAGCGCAGCGTCAGCGCGAGCTGGCCGGTTGCTATCAGCGCGGCTGCCCGCTCACTCCGGAGGAGCAGAACAGCATCCTGTTCGAGGGTGGATATCCCATCTATGCCCAGCTCTGCAAAGAGAAAGAGATGCCCTACCCCCAGCTCGGCCCGGCCGGTGAAATTCTGGCGGACGAAGAGTGGTGGCAACGGATGCAGCTGACCCGCAAAGGGTGGGCGCAGCAGAGCGAGCAGGACGATCCGCAGGAGGAGTGATGGAGAACCCTTTTGGCAGCTGGCTGGAATCGCAAATCATCCGGGATCACCTGACCAACCCGAACATAGAGGCCGGCGACTACAGCTACTACTCCGGCTACTACCACGGCAAGCCGTTCGAGGATCACTGCGTCCGTTACCTGCTCGGCGATGGCTCGACCCGCGACACCTGGGAGAGCGGCCTCTGGGGCGAGGTGGATCGGCTGATCATCGGCAAGTTCTGCTCCATCGGCTCGGGCGCCACCTTCGTGCTGGCGGGCAATCAGGGCCACCGGCTGGATTGGGTTTCCACCTTCCCGTTCAATCCCGACACCTTTGGCGAAGGGGCCCGCAGCGGCTTTCTGCGCAAGGGAGACACCCGGATTGGCAACGATGTCTGGATCGGCTCGGAAGCGATGATCATGCCCGGCATCACCATAGGTGATGGCGCCGTCATCGCCACCCGCGCCGTGGTAACCAGGGATGTGGCCCCTTACACCATAGTCGGCGGCAACCCGGCTCAGCCGATCCGCCGTCGTTTCAGCGATGAGCAGATCCTCATGCTGCAAGAGATGCAGTGGTGGGACTGGCCCCTGCCTCGCTTGCAAGCCTGCATGGCGCTGCTCTGCTCGGAGGATATCGCTGCCCTTTATCACCATTGGCAACAGGAGTGTGCCTGATGAAACCCCTCTCTCTTTCCCTGTTGGCCCTGACCCTGTTTTCTGCCGGAGCCCTTGCCGTGACCAATACCTATCAGCTCACCAGCGAAGCCGATGTACCCAGCCTCTACCAGCAAATCCTACCCGACTTCTGGCGCCAGCATGCGGTTGAAGGGGAGTTCAAGGGCAAGGACGGGGTGACCATCCGCTATGCCGCGCTGCGGCAGGAGAAGGTTGATCGCGCCATCCTCATCGTCAATGGCCGGGTCGAAAGCTACCTCAAGTATCAGGAGCTGACGTGGGATCTCTGGCGTCAGGGCTACAGCCTCTATCTCATCGACCATCGCGGTCAGGGAATGTCTGGCCGGATGCTGAATGACCCGCAGAAGGGATATGTCGACCAATTCGACGATTATGTGCTCGATCTCAAGCAGTTTCACGACCAGATAATCATGGCGGACCAACCTGCCAAGCTGTTCCTGCTGGCCCACTCCATGGGCGGTGCCATCTCGGCCCGCTATCTGGAGCGCTGGCCCGATGATATCAAGGCGGCCGTGCTCTCCTCCCCCATGCTGGGCATCAATCTCGGCGGTCTGCCCAAGTGGCTGGCCAAGGGATTGGCGAGCACCATAGGCACGGTCGGCGGTTGGTTTGGCGAACCACCCTATGGGCCGGGTCAGAGCACCTATCAGGATCACGGCTTTGCCGACAACGAGCTGACTCACAGTCAGTCCCGCTATCAGGCGTTCCGCCAAATCTACGAGCAGCACCCGCAGATCAAGCTGGGTGGCGCCACCGCCCACTGGATTTATCAGGGGATCACAGGTGCCGATGCCGCCATCGCCGATGCGGGCGCCATCAAAACCCCGCTGCTGGTACTGCAGGCTGGCAACGACAGCGTGGTGGACAATGCCGCGCAGGATCGCTTCTGCACCATAGCCAAGTGCGAAGGGGGCAAACCACTGCGCATCGAGGGTGCCTGGCACGAGCTGTTTATCGAATCCGATGACAAGCGCCAGCCAGCCCTGACCGCGATGGTCGACTTTTTCGCCCGCTTCTGAGCTGGCTATTTTTTGTAACCCTAAATAAATGGGGTGACAGTGCGGGCTAAGGTAAACTGCCCCTGTTTTCAATCGATGCCGAGGTAATGATGTTCAAGGTAGTTGTATCCGATCTCGATGGCACTCTGCTCAACAAGCAGCACCAGATCTCTCCCCGTACCCGGGATACCCTGCACCGCCTGGTAGAACAAGGTGTGAAATTCGTGGTCGCCACCGGCCGTCATCACGTTGACGTACGCAGCTTCCGCGATGCGCTGGGGATGGACATCTACCTCATTACCTCCAATGGCGCCGTGGTCCATGACAAACAGGATCAGCTGATTTTCAACCAGCCGCTGCCGACCGAGATCGCCGCCGAACTGATTGCGCTGGAGCGCGACCCCTCTATCCACCTAAATGTCTATCAGGGTGATGACTGGGTGGTGGAAGAGGAGCTGCCCTGGCTGCTGCAGTTCCACGACGAGTCAGGGTTCACCTACCGTCTGGTCGATGACCTGAAACAGGAACCGAAAGAGCAGATCAACAAGGTGTTCTACATCGGCGACCACGAGAAGCTGCTGAAAATCGAGGCGCACCTCAACCAGCGCTATGGCGATCAGCTCAACGTCACTTTCTCCCTGCCGGACTGCCTCGAAGTGATGCACGCCGGGGTGCATAAGGGCAATGCTGTGCGTGCCGTGCTGGAGCAGAACGGGTTCGATATGTCCGAGGCGATCGCCTTCGGGGATGGCATGAACGACTTCGAGATGTTGACCATGGTGGGACGCGGTATCGTGATGGGCAACGCCCATGACCGCCTGAAAATGGCGCTGCCGGAGTATGAGCAGACCCTCACCTCCGACGAAGATGGCGTCGCCGTCTATCTGGAGAAGCTGTTCGAGCTGGAGAGCGTCAGCGCCGCCTGATCCTCTTCATCCCGACATTCGATTCAACAAAGCCTCACCATGTGAGGCTTTGTTTTTTCAGGGTTTCCAGCCAGGGATTGGGCCGCTGCCAGCTGAAGCTCTGGTTTGCGCCACCGTAACATTCGGCCAGCCGCAGCGGCGTGCCGGGGGTATGGCGTCGCCCGGCCACATCGAGGCAGCGGGAGACCTTGCTATTGAACAGCTTGTCTTTCTGCCACTCCCACTGCGCCTGACCGTCACAGGGGGCCAGCATCACTTCGCTGTCGTTTTTAGCTTGCAAACAGAGATCCTGCAGGCGCAACTCACCCAGATCCCACTCGAACAGTTGATCGTCTTTTCCGCTGCAAGGTTGTGCCAACACCTTCTGTCGGGATACTGCGACACAAAAGCCGCCGCTGGTCAGCAAGGGAGAGATCACCCGATCTTCCGACGGTCTCGAAGCGATTGAGTCCATAATTTCATCGGTTGATAGCGGCTTGATGGTACACCCCCCCAGCAGCAAGGCAGCCAGCAGGGCAGGAGAGCAAGCAAAGGAAATTTTGTTATTCATGGAAAAATGCCTGAAATGGGCCGATGACATCCGGTTGTCAGTGACTCGAGGCTGAAGCATAACCGAAAGGCGGGGCGCGCTGCCCAAATAGAGTGTAAACAGACGTAACAGGGAGAGAGTACTGGCACGGCGGAGGCCGGAAAGCAAAAAACCCCGCCGAAGCGAGGTTTTTCTAAATGTGGTCGGTGATAAAGGATTCGAACCTTTGACCCTCTGGTCCCAAACCAGATGCGCTACCGGACTGCGCTAATCACCGAGGCTATTTCTTTCAAAATAGTTTACTTCAAAAAAACAAAGACGACCTGATGGCCATCCTCGTCATACAGCAAGTATGGTGCGAAGAGAGGGACTCGAACCCTCACACCCGGGGGGCACTAACACCTGAAGCTAGCGCGTCTACCAATTCCGCCACCTTCGCGTACCTGACAAGCTGTAAAATGGGGTGGCTGATGGGGCTCGAACCCACGACAACCGGAATCACAATCCGGGACTCTACCAACTGAGCTACAGCCACCACAGCTGTTTTCGTTCCACAACAACGCCCGTTTAACCGACGCACTTTTGATGGTGCGCCCGACAGGATTCGAACCTGTGACCTCTGCCTCCGGAGGGCAGCGCTCTATCCAGCTGAGCTACGGGCGCTACGCTGTCGAACGGGGCGCATTATTAATGATGGTTGCTGGTTTGTCTACACTTTTCTGTCACCGAAACACTGTTCGTTGCTTTTTCAAGCACATTGCGCACTTTTCTTCCACTATTCCCCTGCTGCCAGCCGAAAAGGGGCAGATCGCTGTCACAAATCACCTTGCTGCCTTGACTTGATTTGATGCCCATCTAGAATGAATGAACGTTCATTCAATCGAAAGTCACACTGATGATTCTGGATAAAAAAGAGAGCATCTTCAACGCGGCCCATGAGGTGCTGGGTGAACGGGGTTTTCATGGTCTGTCGATTGCAGAAGTCGCCAAGAAGGCCAATGTTGCCACCGGCACCATCTATCGCTACTTCGGCGACAAGGATGATCTGATCCGGCAACTGCACCAGCACACTATCTTGCAGTGTGTGCCCATGGTCATGGCCGATGTAGCAATCGATAAAGTTTCATTTCAACAATTTCGCCAATTATGGCTCAATATTCATGCCATTTTTGTTAACGAACCCAACGCTATCCGGTGCAAATTGCAGTACGAGAGCTCTCCGCTAGGGGCAGAATTGGAGACCAATCCTGTCATTCTGGCCGCCTGGGAGCCTCTGGACCGATTTTTTGAACAGGGCGTTGAACAAGGATTGTTTATTGATTTACCGATACGGGCACTCCAGGTGTTGAGTCTGGACAGTGTCATGCATCTGGCCCTGCAGTGCAGGGTGCACAACATCACGCTGACCGAATCGCAGTTGGAAACCGCGATCCGGGCCAGCTGGAATGCCATTTTATCCCCCAATCTTTCCACCTCAGGAGCCTGTTCATGAAAAAGTGGATGGCCATTATGTTGCTGATAGCGATCGCCTTGTTTGGCAGCGTCATCGGCTTCAATTTGTTCAAACAGAAGATGATTGCCCAATACATGGCCAACCGGCCGGAACCCGAGTTCCCCGTCACCGCCATGGTGACCAAGGCGCAGGATTGGGTACCGACCATCGAAGCGATCGGCTTCATCGAGCCGAATCAGGGGGTGACCCTCTCCACCGAACTGGCTGGCACCATTGATGCCATCACCTTTGAGTCGGGCAAACCGGTCAAGGCTGACCAACTGCTGCTGAGCCTGGACTCCACCGTGGAGAAGGCCAATCTGCGCGCCTCCCAGGCCAAGCTGCCAGCGGCAAAAGCCAAATTCGAACGCTTCCAGAACCTCTACAAGACCAGCTCCATCTCCAAAGAGCAGCTGGATGAAGCCGAAGCGGCCTATCGCTCGCTGGAAGCGGATATCGAGAGTCTGAAGGCGACCATTGCCCGTCGTGAAGTGCGCGCGCCCTTTAGCGGCGTGGTCGGCCTGCGCAATGTGTTCCTTGGCCAGTATCTGCAACCAGGCACAGATATCGTGCGCTTGGAAGATACCAGCGTGATGCGTCTGCGCTTCACCGTGCCCCAGACCGATATCTCCAAAATCAAGCTGGGCCAGACCATCAAGATCAATGTGGATGCCTATCCGCAAACCCAGTTTGACGGCCATATCACCGCCATCGAGCCTGCGGTCAACTTCCAGAGCGGCCTGATCCAGGTACAGGCAGACATTCCGAACAACGACGGTCAGCTCCGTTCCGGTATGTTCGCCCGCGCCAGCATCATTCTGCCGACGGTGAAAGATCAGATCGTGATCCCGCAGACCGCTATCTCCTTCACCCTTTACGGTCAGAACGTCTATGTGCTCAAAGAGGGCGAAGAGACCGACAAAGAGGGTAACAAGGTGAAAGTGCTGCGAGCCAAGCAGGTTGTGGTCAAGGCGGGTGAGCGCCGTGGCAACGATGTGCATGTGCTCTCCGGCATCCAGGCCGGTGACCAGATCGTACTGTCGGGTCAGGTTCGCCTGAGCAACGACACCAAGGTGCATGTGGTCGAGAACGATGCCCTGGCCGTTCCGGCACAAACCCCGATGCTGTAAGCGCGGAGATCTGCGATGCGATTTACTGACATATTTATAAAACGGCCTGTGCTGGCGATCTCGCTCAGCTTCCTGATCGCCTTGCTGGGCTTTCAGGCCATCTTCAAGATGCAGGTACGGGAATACCCCGAGGTGACCAACACGGTGATCACCGTCAGCACTGGCTACTATGGCGCCAGTTCTGATCTGATCCAGGGGTTCATCACCCAGCCGCTGGAACAGGCGGTCGCGCAAGCCGACAACATCGACTTCATGACCTCCTCCAGCCAGCTGGGTAGCTCCACCATCACTGCATACATGAAGCTCAATACCGACCCCAACGCCGCGCTGTCCGACATCCTGGCGAAGGTGAACTCGGTGCGCTCTCAGTTGCCGAAAGAGGCGGAAGACCCCTCGGTCACCTCCTCCACCGGTTCAACCACGGCGGTGCTCTACCTCGGCTTTACCAGCCCGGAGCTCAACTCCAGCCAGATCACCGACTATCTGGAGCGGGTTATCAAGCCGCAGCTCTTTACTGTCGGCGGGGTCTCCAAGGTTGACCTCTACGGCGGTGTCGAGTTTGCCCTGCGGGTATGGCTGGATCCGGCCAAGATGGCGGCCTTCAACCTGACTGCCAGCGACGTGATGACGGTGCTCAACAGCAACAACTATCAGTCCGCGACAGGTCAGGCGACCGGTTACTTCACCCTGTTCAATGGCAATGCCGAGACCCAGGTCAAGGATGTCGACGAGCTGAAGCGACTGGTGGTGGCTACCCGCGACGGCAAGGTGATCCGTCTGGCGGACATCGCCAAGGTAACCCTCGAGAAGAGTCACGATGTCTATCGTGCCAGCGCCAATGGTCGCGAAGCCGTGGTCATGGCGGTCAACGCCGCCCCGACAGCCAACCCCATCAACATCGCCCGCGATGTGCTGGCACTGCTGCCGAGCCTTGAGCGCAATATGCCGAGCACCATGCGTCTCAACGTGATGTATGACTCCACCGTGGCGATCAACGAGTCCATCCACGAGGTTATCAAGACCATCCTGGAGGCAGCCGCCATCGTTCTGGTGGTCATCACCCTGTTCCTCGGCTCGTTCCGCGCGGTCATCATCCCGATCATCACCATTCCGCTCAGTCTTATCGGCGTGGTGATGATGATGGATATGTTCGGCTTCTCGATAAACCTGATGACCCTGCTGGCGATGGTGCTGGCGATCGGTCTGGTGGTGGATGACGCCATCGTGGTGCTGGAGAACGTCGACCGCCATATCAAAGAAGGTGAAGAGCCGTTCCGGGCCGCCATTATCGGTACCCGTGAAATTGCGGTGCCGGTTATCGCCATGACGGTCACCCTGGCGGCGGTATACGCACCTATCGCCCTGATGGGGGGTATCACCGGCTCCCTGTTCAAGGAGTTTGCCCTGACCCTGGCAGGTGCCGTGTTCGTCTCGGGCATCATCGCCCTGACCCTGTCACCGATGATGTGTTCCAAGATGCTCAAGGCCAACGAGCAACCGGGCAAATTCGAGAGCACGGTCCACCACCTGCTGGAACGGATGACCGATCGCTACGACAGCATGCTGCACGCCGTGATGAAAAAGCGCCCCGTCATCGTGGTGTTCGCCGTCATCGTGTTCGCCAGCCTGCCGTTGCTGTTCAAGTTCATCCCGAGCGAACTGGCACCGTCAGAGGACAAGGGGGTAATGGCCGTGCTGGGTACCGCACCGTCCAACGCCAACCTGGACTACATCGAAAACACCATGGCGGATGTGAACAAGATCCTGGACGAGCAGCCCGAGATCGCCTTCTCCCAGGTCTTCTCAGGGGTGTTCAACGCCAACCAGGCGTTCGGTATCGCCTCCATGGTGCCCTGGAGCCAACGTGAAGCGAGCCAGAAAGAGGTGCTGGATCGGGTCGCCAATCTGGTGAAAGACATCCCGGGTATGGCCATCACCACCTTCCAGTTCCCGGAACTGCCGGGAGCATCGAGTGGTCTGCCGATCCAGTTCGTCATCACCACCCCGAACAGCTTCGAAAGCCTGTTCCTGGTGGCCGGTGAAATTCTGGCCGCGGCGCAGAGTAACGGTCAGTTCGTCTATTCGGATCTCGATCTGAACTACGACTCCGCCACCATGAAGATCCGCATCGACAAGGACAAGGCGGGTGCCTACGGCATCACCATGCAGGATATCGGTATCACCATGGGCACCATGATGGCGGACGGTTACGTCAACCGTATCGACCTGGATGGCCGCTCCTACGAGGTGATCCCGCAGGTCGAGCGCAAATACCGTCTCAATCCGGAGTCCATCAAGGGCTACTACGTGCGGGCCGCAGATGGCAAGTCGATCCCGCTCGGCAGCCTGATCACCATTGAAGTGGTTGGCGAGCCCCGCGCCCTGCCCCACTTCAACCAGCTGAACTCCGCCACTATCGGTGCCGTTCCGGCTCCGGGTGTGGCCATGGGTGATGCGATCAACTGGTTCCAGACCACCGCCGACGAGAAGCTGCCGCAAGGCTATCGTTACGACTTCATGGGTGAAGCCCGTCAGTTCGTCACCGAAGGCAATGCGCTCTATGCCACCTTCGCGCTGGCACTGGCGATCATCTTCCTGGTGCTGGCGATCCAGTTCGAGTCGGTGCGTGACCCGCTGGTCATCATGGTCTCTGTACCGCTCGCCATCAGCGGGGCCTTGATTGCCTTGGCTTGGGGACTGGCGACCATGAACATCTACTCCCAGGTGGGCCTCATCACCCTGGTGGGTCTGATTACCAAGCACGGCATCCTGATCTGTGAAGTAGCGAAGGAAGAGCAGCTGCTGCGCGGCATGAACCGGATGGAAGCCGTGATGCAAGCCGCCAAGGTGCGTCTGCGTCCGATCCTGATGACCACCGCCGCCATGATTGCCGGTCTGATCCCGCTGCTCTACGCCGCAGGCGCCGGTGCAGCACAACGATTCAGCATCGGTATCGTCATCGTGGCAGGCCTTGCCATCGGTACCCTGTTCACCCTGTTCGTACTGCCGGTGATCTACACCTATCTGGCTTCCGAGCACAAACCCTTGCCGGTATTCGATGAAACCATTCCGCCCAAGGCAAACGGCGGACACTGATCATCAATCACTTGCCAAGGCCCCGATACGGGGCCTTTTTTATGGTTCGCAGGAAAGACGACATAAGTCCATGAAGCAGTTAAACTAAAAAACACAACATCCAGACCGCAAGGACGCCATGTCAGGACTCATCTCCAAGACCGCCGAGGCCGTAGGCCGCAACGGACTCTCATACCGCCTGCTCTCCTATATTCTGGTGTGTAGTACCGTATTGGCGATGATCATTACGGTGCTGCAACTCGCCTGGGATTACCGCAAGGATGTCGCCGTCATCGAAGACAGCATCGGCCAGATCGAAGCCTCCTTTTTGCAACCTATTGCCGCCAGCTTGTGGAACCTCGATGAGGAGCAGGTCAAAGTGCAGATCGAAGGGATCATGAACCTGCCCAACATGCAGTTTGTGATGGTCAAGGAGATGCTCGGCAACTCCGAAGTGCCACTGTTGACCCAGGGAGTAGAACGGGAAAGCTATGACATCTCCCAGGAGTTCAATCTCACCTATCAGGGGGAAATTGTCGGCAAGCTGTTTGTCGCCGCGTCGCTGGAGCAGATTTACCAGCGTCTGATTGAGAAGTCAGTGCTGATCATGGTCAGCCAGACCATCAAGACCCTGGTGGTCTCATTTTGTATCCTGATCATCATTTACTATCTGGTGGTCAGGCACATCAACCGCATCGCCAACTACGCCCAGAAGTTCAACCTCGATCGGCTCGACATGGCGCTGGAGCTGGAAGGCCGCCCGCAGCCGCGCAAGAAACCCGACGAACTGGATACCCTGGTATCCACCCTCAACCAGATGCGCACCCGGCTACGTGACGAGCTGGTCGCTCGTCATCAGGCGGTGGAACAGCTGCAACAGGAGCGGGATTTCTCCGCCACCCTGATCAACTCCGCCAACATGGTCATCTGCTGCATGGAACCAGACTTGACCATCGCCAGCATCAACCCGGCAGCCATACTGCTGACCGGCTACCACCAGCAGGAGCTGTTGCAACACAACTGGCTGGATCTCTTTGTCAGCCCGGCGCAACGGGAAGAGCTGAACGATATTCTGGCGGCGGAAGGTTCACTGGCGGACAAAGAGGTCATCATGCATGACCAGCAGGCCCACGAGCTGGTGCTGCAGTGGACCTTCGTACCCTTCTATGAAGGGCCGAACCTCAAGTACCAGATCGGCTTCGGCTACGACATCACCCAGCTGAAAAAGGTCGAGCGGGAGATAATCCAGCTCAACGAGCAGCTGGAAGGAAAAGTGGTGGAGCGTACCCGCAGCCTGAGCGAAGCCAACAACCAGCTGGGCAAGGCGTACGACGACCTGAAACAAGCCCAGCAAACCCTGGTGGAGTCGGAGAAGATGGCCTCCCTCGGCTCGCTGGTGGCCGGGGTGGCACACGAGATCAATACCCCAATCGGCATCAGTGTGACCGCCTCCTCCTACCTGCAGGAACGGGTTGCCGATTTCAAATCTCATATAGAGTCAAAACAGCTGTCGCGTTCCTATCTCAACGAGTTCACCGTCAACCTCGACGAGTCGATGCAGCTGCTGCAGAGCAACCTGCGGCGCGCCTCCGAGCTGATTGCCAGCTTCAAGCAGGTGGCGGTCGACCAGTCATCGGAAGCACGCTACAACTTCAGCCTCGCCGACAACCTCCATCAGGTGGTGGTCTCGCTTGGCCACAAACTGAAGAAGAGCCAGTGCGAAGTGGATATCCAGTGCGATCCCAAGCTGTCTATATTCTCCTTCCCGGGCAGTTTTACCCAGATCTACTCGAACCTGATCCTCAACTCCATCAACCACGGGTTCGACAACTGGGACAAACCGAAGAAGATCACCATCAAGGTGGAACAGCAGGGAGAGGAGCTGTTTATCGACTATTCGGACAATGGCCGCGGCATCCCGCCCGAAATCTTGCCGCGCATCTTCGATCCCTTCGTCACCTCCAAGCGGGGGCAGGGTGGCAGCGGTCTGGGCACCCACATCATCTACAACCTGGTGGTGCAACTGCTGAAAGGCCGTATCAGCTGTGCCAGCGAACCGGGCCAGGGCGCCCAGTTCCATATTCGCCTGCCGATCCAACATAACTGAGTGCTGGCTCTTGTGAGCCAGCCGCTTTATCCCCATCATGCTGTGATTGCATTCTTAATGAGCGGAGAACCTCGCAATGGCACAGCATTTTGACTATATCGCCATCGGCGGCGGCAGCGGCGGTATTGCTTCTGCCAACCGGGCTGCCATGTACGGTAAGAAAGTTGCCCTGATTGAAGCCAAAGAGTTGGGTGGAACCTGCGTCAACGTAGGCTGCGTACCGAAGAAGGCTATGTGGTATGCAGGCCAGATCGCCGATGCCCTGAAATATGGCGCCGACTACGGCTTTGAGACCACCCTCAACCACTTCAACTGGGCCAAGCTGGTCGAGTCCCGCCAGGCCTACATAGGCCGCATTCACCAGTCCTATCAGAACGTGCTGGGCAAGAACCAGATCACCGTCATCAAGGGCTTCGCCCGCTTCGTCAGCAGCAACACCATCGAGGTTAATGGCGAGCACTACACGGCCGATCATATCCTGATCGCTACCGGTGGCCGCCCGGAAATTCCGGCCATCCCGGGTGCCGAGCTGGGTATCGACTCCGCCGGTTTCTTTGACCTGCAAAGCCAGCCCAAGCGGGTTGCCGTGGTTGGAGCTGGCTACATCGCAGTCGAGATCGCCGGGGTGATGCAGGCACTCGGCTCAGAGACCCATCTGGTGGTGCGCAAGCACGCACCGCTGCGCAACTTCGACCCCATGATCCACGAGACACTGGTCGAAATCATGGCGCAGGAAGGGCCCAAGCTGCACACCCACGCCATTCCCAAAGCCGTGCTCAAGAACGCTGACAACAGCCTGACCCTGCAACTGGAAGATGGCCGCCATCTCACCGTCGACTGCCTGATCTGGGCCATCGGCCGGGTACCGGCTACCGACAACCTCAATCTGGCTGCCGCTGGCATCACGCTGGACGAGAAGGGCTTTATCCCGACCGACAAGTTCCAGAACACCGCCGTCGCCAACATCTATGCAGTGGGTGACAACACGGGTCGCATCCAGCTCACCCCGGTGGCCGTCGCTGCGGGCCGTCGCCTCTCCGAACGGCTGTTCAACAACAAGCCGAACGAGCACCTCAACTACGATCTGGTACCGACCGTGGTGTTCAGCCACCCGCCCATCGGCACCATCGGCATGACCGAACCTGAAGCTATCGCCGAATACGGCGAGGACCAGGTGAAGGTCTACCGCAGCCAGTTCACCGCCATGTACTCGGCACTGACCCAGCATCGCCAGCCCACCCGGATGAAGCTGGTCTGTGTCGGCCCGGAAGAGAAGGTGGTCGGTCTGCATGGTATCGGCTTTGCCATGGACGAGATCCTGCAAGGCTTTGGCGTCGCCATGAAGATGGGGGCCACCAAGGCGGACTTCGACAACTGCGTTGCTATCCATCCGACCAGCGCGGAAGAGTTCGTCACTATGCGCTAAGGGCAGATGAAGTTGGCCTGTCACGAGCAGCCGGCGTCTACAGCCATGTAACCCCTTCACCCAAACCCGGCTCAGGCCGGGTTTTTTGATCACTCCTCGCCATTTCTCTCGCAAATCCGTCGTTCTTTACGCCGATTTTACGCCTGCCACATGGCGCTTTATGGCGCCTTTACGCCTGTTTTACATACCCTTTTCAGCGTCAATGACACCAACAGAGTCGATATGATCTTACATCGGCTCTCGCAGCTAATTATCTCAATGGAGTCGATATGAATTGGCTATATCTGCTGCTCGTCCTCGCCTTGATGGCCTATCTGATGCGCGCACTCACGCGCAGTCACGAGTGAGGGACTACCTATATGCAGCAAGAAATTATCTATCCGGTGGCCTTCGTGCTGCTGGTTCTGCTGCCGGCACCGCTGCTGGGCAACTACATCTACCGGGTATTTGAAGGCAAAATCCGCTGGCTGGCACCGGTCGAGCGCGCCACGCTGGCTTGCTGTGGCACCGATGGACGGGAGCAGGACTGGAAGTCCTACGCCCTCAGCCTGCTGGCCTTCAACGGCGCCGGTTTCGGTCTGCTGTTCCTGATCCTGATGGCGCAGGGGTTGCTGCCCCTCAACCCGCAACAACTGCCGGGTCTGAGCTGGCAACTCGCCTTCAACACCGCAGTCAGCTTTATGACCAACACCAACTGGCAAGCCTATTCCGGTGAGGCCAGCCTCTCCTACTTCAGCCAGATGGTGGGGCTGACCACCCAGAACTTCGTCTCCGCAGGGACGGGCGCTGCCGTCGCCATTGCCCTGTTCCGCGGTATCGCCCGTCAGCAGACCATCAACCTTGGCAACTTCTGGCAGGATCTGGTTCGTTTCTGCCTCTATGTGCTGCTACCCATCGCGCTGATCATGGCGCTGGTGCTGGTATGGCAAGGTGTTCCGCAAAGCCTCTCCGCCTATCTGCCGTTCCACGGTGTGGAGGGTCAGGAGCAGCTGCTGCCCCTCGGCCCGGCGGCCTCGCAGATCGCCATCAAGCAGCTTGGCTCCAACGGCGGCGGCTTCTTCGGCATCAACTCGGCACATCCGTTCGAGAACCCGACAGCCCTCTCCAACTGGCTGGAGATGGTCGCCCTGCTCACCATCGCCGCCGCCATGGTCTTTACTCTGGGCCGCTATGTGAAGGACATGGCCCACAGCCGCGCCATTCTCGGTGCCATGACCCTCATGCTGATGCTGGGGCTCTTCGTCTCCCTCTCACAGGAGCTGAAACCGGATCACACCCTCGCCCAACTCATCACTGACGCCAGCAACATGACTGGCAACTGGGAAGGCAAGGAGAGCCGCTTCGGCCCTGTGCTCTCCAGCATCTGGGAAGTGGCGACTACTGCCGCCTCCAACGGTGCCGTCAACGCCATGCACGACAGCTTTACTCCGCTCGGCGGCATGGTGGGCATGATCAACATGCTGCTGGGTGAGGTCATCTTCGGCGGGGTCGGCTCCGGTATCTACGGCATGATGCTGTTCGTGCTGCTGACCGTGTTCCTGTGCGGCCTGATGGTGGGACGTACCCCGACCTATCTGGGCAAACGGCTCGGTATCACCGAGATGAAGTGGGTGGTCGCCAGCATGCTGGTCATGCCGGTGGGTGTTTTGGTGATCGGTGGTGTCACCCTGCTGATGCCGGATGCCAGCACCATCATCGGCCATGATGGCCCGCACGGTCTGTCACGCCTCATCTATGCCTACGCCTCGGCTGCCGGCAACAACGGCTCCGCCTTCGCCGGTTTTGCCGCCGGTGACAACTGGCAGTGCATCGCCATCGGTCTGGCCATGCTGCTCGGTCGCTTCGGCTACATCATTCCGGTACTGGCCATCGCCGGTCAGCTGGCCCGTGCGCCCCGTCAGGAGACGAGCGAAGGGGACTTCCCCATCAGCGGCCCGCTGTTCGTTGCCCTGCTGATCATCACCGTCCTACTGATAGGTGGCCTCTCCTTCCTGCCGGTGCTGGCACTGGGCCCGGTGGCTGAACATCTGAGTCTGATCGGAGGTGCATTCTGATGAACCTGACCCTGTCGATCACCATCCGGATGCCAATGGCCAACTATCTGATGCTGGGAGCTTTCCAATGAGCAAGTCCACTGCAATGAGCACCGACACCATGTTGGTGAAGGGCAACAAACAGAAATCACAGATCATCCAGGCAATGGTTGAGGCCCTTTATCGCTTCAATCCCAAGGCGCTGTTTGGCAGTCCCATCCTGTTCACCCTCTGGCTGGCCGCAGTCATGGCGACCGTGGAGTCCCTGATGGGGCAGCCTTTCTCCGGCGTTGCTCCCTCACTGGCCTGGCAGTTGACCGCCTGGCTCTGGCTGACCCTCTGGTTTGCCAACTTCGCGGAAACCCTGGCCGAGGGGCGCGGCAAGGCGCGAGCCGACAGCCTGAAGGCAGGCATGAGCCAGCTCAAGGCCCGTCGGGTGGCGAATGCCAAAGATGGTCAGGGCGAATGGGTACCCGCCACCAGCCTGATGAAGGGGGATCTGGTGCTGGTACGCAGCGGCGAGATGATCCCGGCCGACGGCGAAGTGATCGCCGGTATCGCCTCGGTCAACGAGGCGGCCATCACCGGCGAATCCGCCCCCGTCATCCGCGAGTCGGGTACCGACCGCAGCGGCGTGACCGGCAACACGACGGTCGTCTCCGACGAGATCTGGGTGCGCGTCAGCAACAATCCGGGCGAGAGCACGCTGGATCGGATGATCGCACTGGTGGAAGGGGCCAAGCGCCAGAAGACCCCCAACGAGATGGCGCTGGATGCCCTGCTGGTCGGGCTGACCCTGATCTTCCTGCTGGTGGTCGCCACCCTGCCCTGGTTCCTCGACTACAACGGCACTCAGGTACCGCGCCTCTACCTGATCGCTCTCTTCATTACCCTGATCCCGACCACCATCGGCGGCCTGCTCTCCGCCATCGGCATTGCCGGTATGGATCGACTGGTGAAGCTGAACGTCATCGCCAAGTCTGGCCGTGCCGTGGAAGCGGCCGGTGACGTGCGCACCCTGCTGTTGGACAAGACCGGCACCATCACCTTCGGCAACCGGATGGCCGACGAGTTGATCCCGGCACCGGGCGTCGACCCCGCCCTGCTGGCACAAGCCGCCATGCTGGCCTCGCTGGGTGACAACACCCCGGAGGGCAAATCCATCCTGACTCTGGCCAGCAAGAGCATGGCCAAGCCGAGCCAGCTGGAGAGCGACAAGGTGATCCCCTTCAGCGCCGAAACCCGGCTGAGCGGACTGGATCGCAACGGTCATCAATATCGCAAGGGGGCGGTAGATGCCGTGCTGAACTACCTCAGCCTCGACCGCAAGGCGGTACCTGAGCTGGTGCTCAAGTCAGTCGACAGCATCGCCCGTCAGGGTGGGACTCCGCTGCTGGTCTGCACTCAGGAGAAACTGCTGGGGGTGGTCTACCTCAAGGACATCATCAAGCCCGGTATCAAGGCTCGCTTCCAGATCCTGCGCCACATGGGGATCCGCACCGTGATGATCACCGGCGACAACCCGAAAACCGCCGCCGCCATCGCCGCCGAAGCCGGGGTGGATGACTTCATCGCCGAAGCGACGCCGGAGAAGAAGCTCGCCTACATCCGGCAGGAGCAGGCCGATGGCCGTCTGGTCGCCATGTGCGGTGACGGCGCCAACGATGCGCCCGCACTGGCGCAGGCTGACGTGGGTCTGGCCATGAACGAGGGCACCCAGGCCGCCAAGGAGGCGGGCAATCTGGTGGATCTCGACTCCAACCCCACCAAGCTGCTGGATGTGGTGCTGGTCGGCAAACAGTTGCTGGTGACCCGTGGCGCCCTGACCACCTTCTCCATCGCCAACGACGTGGCCAAGTACTTCGCCATCCTGCCAGCCCTGTTCATCGCCGCCTACCCGCAACTGGGGGCACTGAACCTGATGCAGCTGGGCAGCCCGCAGAGCGCCATCCTGTCGGCCATCATCTTCAACGCCCTGATCATTGTGGCGCTGGTGCCGCTGGCACTGCGTGGTGTCGACCTGAAAGGCTCGGCCGCCAGCCTGCTGCGCCGCAACCTGCTGATCTACGGTGTCGGTGGCCTGCTGGTGCCGTTTATCGGCATCAAGCTGATCGATCTGGTCATTACCGGCCTGGGTCTGGTGTAACGACATAATCGGGATGCGGGTCAGACCCGCATCCCCTGCCATCCATTTGGAGCAAGAGAATCATGATAGCAATCAGAACCCTGTTGACCCTGACCCTGCTGCTGGGAGTGGGTTATCCGCTGGCGGTGACCGGGCTGGCCCAACTGCTGTTCCCCTGGCAGGCCAACGGCAGCCAGCTGACCGACAGCAAACAACAGCTCATCGGCAGCGCCCTGCTGGGGCAGAAATTCGAGCGGGCTGACTATTTCCATCCCCGTCCCTCCGCCAGCGACTTCAACACCATAGGCGGCAGCGCCAGCAATCTGGGGATGAGCTCACCGCTGCGGGCTGAGTTTGCCGAACAGGCCGCCAAGGCACAGCCGGGAACCAGCTCCCCCGCCATGCTGACCCGCTCCGCCTCTGGCCTCGATCCCCACCTGCCACTGGATGCGGTGCTGGCTCAGGTCGACCGCGTCGCCAAAGAACGTGGACTGGATCCCGCCCAACTGACGGAGCAGGTCAAGTCGGCCACACAAGCTGGTATCCTTGGCCCGCAGGTGGTCAACATTCTCCAGCTGAATCTGCAACTGGATCATAAAAAGGGCGCCTGATGGCGCCCATTCCGGTTTGGTGATGACCTCGATTTTCGAAACGGGCGGTTGGCTCGATAGGGATAACAATGGCTGATGTAGCAAGCGCCGACGCCCTGCTGGCGAATCTGATGCAGGAGCATGGGGATGCGTGATGAGGTAAGGGCCGACGCCCTGCTGGCGAGCCTGGAACAGGAGCACAAGGGCAAGCTGAAGGTGTTTCTCGGGGCCGCTCCCGGCGTGGGCAAGACCTACGCCATGCTGCAGGCGGTGCGGGAACAGGCCAAAGAGGGGGTCGACATCCTGATCGGCGTGGTGGAGACCCATGGCCGGCAGGAGACCCTGGCCCTGCTCGACAAGCTCGCCATCATGCCGCGCAAGATCCACATGCACCGCCAGCAGCGACTGGAAGAGATGGATCTCGACGGCCTGCTCGCCCGCAAACCGGCCATCGCCGTGGTGGACGAGCTGGCCCACAGCAACGCCCCCGGCAGCCGCCACGAGAAGCGCTGGCAGGATGTGGAGGAGCTGCTGAACGCCGGGATTGACGTCTACACCACCCTCAACGTGCAGCATCTGGAGAGCCTCAACGATCTGGTGTGGCAGCTGACCGGGGTCAGGGTGAAAGAGACCCTGCCCGATCAGGTGCTGCTGGAAGCCGACAGTCTGGTGCTGATCGACCTGCCCCCCAAGGAGCTGCTCGGCCGCCTCAAGGAGGGCAAGGTCTATGTGCCCCATCAGGCCAAGGCGGCACTGCAATCCTTCTTCTCCCTCAACAACCTCACCGCATTGCGGGAGCTGGCGATGCAGACTGCCGCCAGCCATGTGGAGGGCGATCTGCAACTGCAGTGGCAGGCGGCGGGCAAGAGCACCTTGCCGCTGCGGGGCAAGTTGATGGTTTGCCTCGGCGACCTGCACGGCTCGGCGCTGGTGCGCTACGGCCACCGCTTTGCCCAGCGCCGCCAACTCCCTTGGCTGGTAGTGCATGTCGACAGCAATGGCCGCCGCTCGGCCGATGTGGAGCAGGCGCTGGCGCTCGCCTCCCACCTCGGTGCCAAGGTGCTGACGCTATCCAGCCCGGCGGTCGCCAACACCCTGCTGGAGACCGCCGAACAGCAGCAGGTCTCCCAACTGCTGCTCGGCAAACCCCACAAGGCGCCGTGGCGTCGCTCGCTGGTGCAGCACCTGCTCAAGCAGGCGCAGGGGCTCGAAATCACGCTGGTCGATACCGAGAAGCAGAAGCCCGAAGTGGGGATGCGCGTCCCGACCCCGAAGGATATTCACCACAGCCTGCTGGCGGTGACCATCATGGGGATCACCTCGGCCGCCGCCTGGGGGCTCTCCTACTGGCTGCCACCAGCAGCGTTGCCGCTCATCTTTGTACTGGGGGTGCTGGCGACGGCCCTCACCACCAGTCTGGTGCCCGCCACACTGGCGGCGGTGCTGGGCTTTATCGCCCACAATCTGCTCTTCACCGCCCCCTACTTCTCCCTGAGCGTCGCCAACCACAGCGACCTGCTCACCCTGTTTGTGCTGCTTATCGTCGGCATGACGGCGGGACGGCTCGCCTCCCGTCAGCGCCAGCAGTTGATCGGTCTGCGAGAGACCCAGCAGCTGGGCAATGCCCTGCTCTCCCTCAGTCAGGGGCTGGCCACCGCCAGCAGCCCGGAGGAGGTTTTGAGACAAGGTGCCCAAGCCATTTCGCTGGCGCTCGGCCAGCCGACCGTGGTGATCGACAAGGAGTTCAACGATCGGCTCGGCAACGAGAAACACAGGCCCGGCCAGACCGACAAGGCGGCCATCGACTGGTGTCTGGCCCAGAAGCAGAGCGCCGGGGCCCACACCGCCACCCTCAATGCCGCCGAGGCCCAGTATCATCATCTCAGCGACGATCTGGTGATCGGTATAACGCTGGCCAATCCGCTCTCCTCCTCTGCCGAGCATCAGCTGCAGGCGCTGCTCACCGATATTCGCGCCGCACTGGCGCGGATCGACCTCAACGAGCGGCTGGCCGACAGCCAGCTACAGGCGGAGACCGACCGGATGCGAGCCGCCTTGCTCTCCTCAGTCTCCCACGACTTGAAGACGCCGCTGGCCACTATCATGGGTGCCGGCAGCACCCTGCTGGAATATGGTGACCGGATCCCCGCCGAAGACCGTGACGAACTGCTCCACTCGGTGCAGGAGGAGGCACGCCGCCTGCACAGCTATGTGCAGAATCTGCTGGATATGACCCGCATCGGCTCCCCCGACTTCCAGCTGAAACGGGACTGGGTCGATCTGGCAGATCTGGTGGAGAGCGCCCGCAAGCGGCTCGACTCCTCCTGGCGCCAGCACAAGCTGCTGGTCCATTTCGATCAACATGTGCCCCAGCTCTATGTGCACGGCGCCCTGATCGAGCAGGTGCTGGTCAACATCCTCGACAACGCCTCCCGCTACTCGCCGGCAGGCACCCCCATCGAGTTCAAGGTGATGGTGGCCGAACCCGACCTTATCATCGACATCATCGATATCGGGGTCGGTATCGCCGAGTCGGATCGGGAGAAGATCTTCAATCTCTTCTACACCCAGCCGGTGGGCGATTGCGGCAGCCGTGGCACCGGGCTTGGCCTCGCCATTTCCCGCGCTATGATAGAGGCCCACGGCGGCAAGATTTGGGCCTTCTCCGGCCCCAATGGCAACGGAACCTGCATGCGCATATCCCTGCCGCTCGCCCTCAATTCACCGGAGGTTTGATGGCGCACATTCTGGTCATAGATGATGAAGCGGCGATCCGTCGCTTTCTGCGGATCAGCCTGATTGCCGAGGGGCATCAGGTGAGTGAGGCGGTGGGGGTCAATGAAGGGCTGGAGCAGTATCGCCACCTCAACCCCGATCTGGTGATCCTCGATCTCGGTCTGCCGGATGGCGATGGCATTCAGGTGTTGCAGGCCATTCGCGAACACCACCCCAATCCGGTGCTGGTGCTGTCGGCCCGCGATTCGGAGCTGGAGAAGGTGCGGCTGCTGGATGCCGGCGCCAACGACTACATGAGCAAGCCGTTCGGCATCGGCGAGATGATGGCCCGCATCCGTGTGCTCTTGCGCCAGCGGGCTGGCGTCAGCAGCGGCGAGCGGCGCCACTTCCCCCAATGCGGCCTGACGCTGGATGTCAGCAGCCACAAGGTGACCATGAAAGACGAGGAGATCCCTCTCTCCCGCAAGGAGTTCGCCCTGTTACAGGCGCTGGTGTGCCACCCTGGTAAGCTGGTGATGCAGACCCAGCTGCTCAACGACATCTGGGGGCCGAGCCACAAGGAGGACACCCACTACCTGCGCATCGTCATCGCCAGTCTGCGCAAAAAGCTGGGGGATAACCCCCAGCAACCGACGCTTATCGAGACCGAATCCGGTATTGGCTACCGCTTTATCGGCAACTGACGTTTCACGTGGAACGACGCCCGCAGCAAATCAGCGCCAACAGACCGCAGCCACTCAGCAACATGCCGAGATCCTGCAATCCGGCCGCTACCGCCAACCCCAGACTGAGCAGCAGGTAGTAGCCAAGCCCGAACAGGGCGCCAGCACTGCCAGCTACCTCACGATAGGCCAGCAGCGCCTGACTCAGCACATTGGGGATAGCCAGCCCGAAGGCCACCACCACACCCATCATGGGCAACAGGAACCAGAGGCTGGACTGACTCGCCCAGACCAGCAGCCCTGCGACCAGCGCCAGAGCGCAAGCTAGTCTACTCAGAGAAGACGGCAGCCACCCCCTCCCCAGCAGATGCTTGTTGAGCAGGCTGCCGAGCAGAGTCGCCAGCGCCAGCAAGATCCCCGAATAGCCAAACTCGCCGGTGCTCAATCCCAATCCGGCAAAGAGGAACGGCGCCAGACTGTAGTAGCCAAACAGCATGGTGTTGAACAGGGCCACCAGCATGGCACTGCGCCAGAGCCCGCCATCTTTCATCATCCGACACGCCAGCGGCCAGAGCGCGACTCGTTGGCTGGTGGCCGGACGGGTTTCCGGCAGCTGCCAGCAGGCAACCAGCAGCAAACCTACCGCCAGTACCAGCAGACCGCTGAACACCCCGAGATAGCCAAACCCGCTCGCCAGCTGACCACCACTGAGCAACCCCAGCACCGGACTGAGTGAGAGCGCAATGCCCATCACCGAGAAGACCCGCGCCAGATCGCTGCCCTGATAGCTGTCGCGCAGCATGGTCTGGGTCACCACGGAGCCCACGGCGGCGCCAAAGGCCGAGATGACCCGGGCCAGCAGTAGAGTTTCAAACTGGTTGGCCAGCAGCGCCAGCAGGGTGCCGACGCCATAGGTAAGCAGACCCGCCAGCATGGCGGGACGCCGCCCGATCAGATCGCATAGCCGCCCCCAGCAGACCACGCCCACCGCAAACGCCAGAAAATAGACCGACAGGGTCTGGGATGCCTGCCCTTCGCTCACCTGAAACTGGGTAGCGATGTGGGTCAGGACCGGGCTGTAGATGGTCTCCACAATTTGGGGAAACATCATCAATCCCACCACCAGCCAGAGCGGTGGCAACTTGTTGTTCATGACAAACCTCCTTCACAAGAGGTCGCCATTCTAGAGAGATGCCGCTTGTCTGATTACAATAAGCAGGACTATAAACATCAAAAATCGGACATATGGCCTTTATTCTTCCCGATCACCCTTTTGACCCCGACCAGCTGACGGGCAGCGTGATCGGCATCGCCTCCGCCCTCGGCTGGCACGACTCGGGCCTGCATCAACATCAACGCCATCAGCTGCTGTTCGCCCAATCCGGCTGCATGACCATGGAGCTGGAAGGTCGGGTCTGCCTGCTGCCACCCACCCGCGCCGCCTGGCTGCCTGCAGGCACCGCCCACCGGATCTTGATGCGTGGCGTGGTGGCCTACCGCTCTCTCTACTTCCAGCCGCACCCCGAGTTGCCCGGCACGATGGAGGTGCTGGCGGTCAATCCGCTGCTGCACGAACTGATCGAGCGGATGGCGCTCTGGCCGTGGGACAAACCGCAAGAGCAGCAGCAACGGACGGTGACACTGTTTATGGAGGAGTTGGGGCAGGCGCCGCGGGAGTCGTGGCAGTTGCCGCTGCCGACGGATCCCAGACTGGGCGACTGGCTACAGCAGTTGAAGCGGGAGGATGTCCTGCCCGATCGGCTCAACCGGCTGGCCGAACGGGTGGGTGCCAGTGACAAGACCATTGGCCGCATCTTCATGCGGGAGACCGGCATGAGCTATCAGGCGTGGCGTCAGCAGTGGCGGCTGTTGCGCGCCATGGAGCTGCTGGCAGAAAGCGAGTCCATCAGCCGGATTGCCGCTGCGCTGGAGTTCGCCAGTGACAGCGCCTTCATCAGCTTCTTCAGACAACACACGGGGCAGACCCCGCTGCGCTATCTCAACTCTCGGGGTGAGTCGCATCGGCCGAGCTCGCCTCCACCACCAGGGTCTCCAGTGCCAGCGGCTTGAGGTTGTGGATCGCCTCCTCTACCACCGCATGGGAGGCCTGCTGCAACTCGCTCTGCACATCCTGCTCCAGCTGGACACTCTCCAGCTCGGGCCGCGGGTTTTCGTTGGCCATCACGTTCAGGCTCAGGGCACTCACAATCAGGGTAGCGATCAGGCTTTTCATCTGGTTTGCTCCGGTATGGTTGAGATCACCAGATAGCTATTCCAATAGTTGTGCCAATCCTCACGCAATTCATAACATCATGATTTTGTTTAAATTAACTATATCTCGATACCAAATTGAGTCGCAAAATGCATCCCGCTCGGTCATTTTTAAACCAACAGTTGGTGCTTTTAACCACGCTTGATTTTTGCACCATGTTCCACGTGGAACGTCCCATCTTTTTGATCGACACCCGCTTTTAAACTGAGCTATGGTGCTACATCCCCGTAACTCAAATCTGGATCTGTCACCGAATGGAATTTTCCTTGTTCGGCGAGAAGTTCACTCGCCACGCCGGTATTACCCAACTCATGGATGACCTCAATCAGGGGCTGACCAATCCGGACGCCATCATGCTGGGTGGCGGCAATCCGGCCCCCATCCCCGCCATGCTGGAACGCTTTCAGGCCGAGGCCAAGAGCCTGCTCGACAACGGCGAGCTGGTCAAAGCGATGGCCAACTACGACGGCCCCCAGGGCAAAGACAGGTTCACCAAGGCGCTGGCCGCCCTGCTCAGCAAGGAGCTGGGATGGGATATCTCGTCCCGCAATATCGCCCTGACCAACGGCAGTCAGAATGCCTTCTTCTACCTGTTCAACCTGCTGGCCGGCGAATTTGCCGATGGCCGCAAGAAGAAGGTGCTGTTCCCGCTCGCCCCCGAATACATCGGCTATGCCGACTCGGCGCTGGCCGACGACTACTTCGTGGCCTACAAGCCTACCATCGAGAAGCTGCCCGACGGCCAGTTCAAGTACCATGTGGATTTCGAGAGCCTGCAGGTGGGTGACGATATCGGGGTGATCTGCGTCTCCCGCCCGACCAACCCGACCGGCAATGTGCTCACCGACGAAGAGATCGAACATCTCGATCAGATCGCCCGCGACAAGGGGATTCCGCTGCTGATCGACAACGCCTACGGTGTCCCCTTCCCGGGCATCATCTTCAGCGAAGCCAAGCCGTTCTGGAATGCCAACACCATCCTCTGCATGAGCCTCTCCAAGCTCGGCCTGCCAGGCACCCGCTGCGGCATCGTCATTGCCGACGAGAAGATCATCCAGGCCATCACCAACCTGAGCGGCATCATCAATCTGGCACCGGGCAGTCTGGGGCCTGCCATCACCATCCCGATGATCGAGAGCGGCGATATCATTGCCCTCAGCGAACAGGTGGTGAAGCCCTTCTATCAGCAGAAGGCGGAGCTGGCGGTGCAGCTGCTGCGCGAAGCGATCCCCGACCCGCGCTTCCATATCCACAAGCCGGAAGGCGCCCTCTTCCTCTGGCTCTGGTTTGAAGGCTTGCCGATCCACTGTCAGGAGCTTTACGAGCGACTGAAGGCGAAGAATCTGCTGATCGTGCCGGGTCACTACTTCTTCCCCGGTATCGATGACCCCGAGTGGCGCCACAGCCAGGAGTGCATTCGCCTCAACTACTCCCAGAGCGAGGAGCTGGTGCGTCGCGGCATAGCCATTCTGGCCGACGAGATCAACGCCCTCTACGCTGGTTAATCCAATCCAGCGATACAAAAACAGAAAGGCCTGCAGATGCAGGCCTTTGTCGTTTATCGCTATCAGGTTTGCTTAGCCGGGCAACGCCAGCTGCTCGGGTTTGCCGATGGGGATGGCTCTGGGCTTGAGCGCCTCCGGCAACTCACGGGCCAGATCGATGGTCAACAGACCATGCTCCAGCTTGGCACCCTGCACTTCCACGTGCTGGCTCAGCTTGAAGGCGAGCTCGAAGTCACGCTCGGCAATCCCCTGATGGAGGAACTGACGCTCACCGGCCGCAGCCCCTTTGCGCCCCTTCACCTTGAGGGTGCCGTTTTCGGTCTCCAGCTCCAGCTCTTCGCGCTCGAAGCCAGCCACGGCGACCGTGATGCGATAGCCATCCTGATCGCGCTTTTCAATGTTGTACGGGGGGTAAGCAGCGGTCTTCTGCTCGAACAGACCTTCCAGCTCACGGGCCATCCGCTCGAAGCCGACGGCGTTGGAATAGAGATGAGAAAAATCGAGGTTACGCATAATCCTATCCTTCTAATAAGCAACAGGTTCAACTCTCCACAGGCCCGTCATCGGCACCCGGGAAATTTTAAAATTTCTGTGAATTCAGGCTATCAGCCGTTGATCTCTATCTTGCGCGGCTTCATCGCCTCGGGCACTTCACGCACCAGCTCGATGTGCAGCAAGCCGTTTTTCAGGTCGGCCCCTTTCACCCGCACATAGTCGGCCAGCTGGAAGCGACGCTCGAAACCACGTTCGGCAATCCCCTGATAGAGATAGTTGCGCCCGGTGTCGGCCTGCTTGTTGCCCTTCACCGTCAGCAGATTTTCCTGGAAGCTCAGCTCCAGCTCTTCCTGGGTAAAGCCCGCCACCGCCATGCTGATGCGGTAGTCGTTGTCACCCAGCTGCTCGATGTTGTACGGGGGATAACCGGCATTGCCATTGCTGGCCGCAGATTCGATGAGATTGGCCAGACGATCGAAACCGATGGCAGAACGATAGAGCGGAGAAAAGTCGATAGAACGCATAGTATTACCCTCTTGTGAGCGATAACGGATTGTTTGCCCTCCTTATGGACGGGCGCCTGGTCGAAACCTCTGTCGAGCGTTCCGGCCTTGTTACCTATATAGGGGCTCACTTTTTCCTTTCAAGGGGATTTTTCAAATTTTTTAAATGGCCTCGCCGACCTTTGGCACATCAACCAGTTGGCCCGATAGTGATGATAATCGACCCGTGGGCCACTGATGGCAATGCGCTCCGCACCCCATAATTGGTTGCATATCCACCAGCCAACATGGAGCCATCCCATGAAGATTACCCAGGTTCGCAACGCCACCTTGCTGCTCGACTATGCCGGCACCCGCTTTCTGATCGACCCCATGCTCTCGGCCAAGGGGGCCTTCCCCGGCTTTGAGGGCACCGCCAACAGCCAACTGCGCAATCCGCTGGTCGAGCTGCCGCTGCCGATCGATGAGCTGGTCGATGTGGACGCCGTGATCGTCACCCACGACCATCCCGACCACTTGGATGATGCCGCCAGAGCGCAAATCCCCAAACATCTGCCGCTCTTGGTGCAACATCAGAAGGATGCCGATGCCATTCGTGCCAGTGGCTTTGAGGATGTGCGCCTGCTGAGCGACCAGCCCGAGTTTGCCGGCATTCACCTGCAGCAGACCGGTGGCCAACACGGCAGCGGCCAGTTGATGGCGGTACTGGGCGAGCGCATGGGAGAGGTATGCGGCGTGGTCTTCTCCCACCCCGATGAGCAGTGCCTCTATCTGGCCGGTGATACCATCTGGCATCCCACGGTCGAGCAAGCCCTGCAACAGCATCAGCCCGAGGTCATCATCCTCAACTGTGGCGATGCACAGGTGCCCGGGCTCGGTTCCATCATCATGGGCAAGGAGGATGTCGCCGCCGTTTATCAGGCCGCACCGCAAGCCACGCTGATCGCCAGCCATATGGAGGCGGTCAATCACGCCGTGCTGTCACGCCAGGAGCTGCGCGACTATCTGGCGGAACGGGGCATGACGGATCGGGTACGGGTGCCAGAAGATGGCGAGGCGATATCACTGTGACCCGCAGGAGGGCCATGCCAGAGATGGCCCTTCGGCTTTCACTGCCGAACGCTTATGATGAGTGGTCTGCGCGCAGAGAGGAGTCAACATAATGCCCACCCCGATCGTTGCCGTGGTGACCTTCGATCACTTCAGCCCTTTTCACTGCGCCGTCCCCTGTCTCATCTTCGGCGACATCCTGCCGGGCCAGCCGCTGTTCGAGCTCAAGATCTGCTGCGGCGATGGCAACCCTCATTCACACTCGGCGCAAGGCTTC
This sequence comes from Aeromonas sp. 600886, assembly GCF_049174935.1. NCBI lineage: Bacteria > Pseudomonadati > Pseudomonadota > Gammaproteobacteria > Aeromonadales > Aeromonadaceae > Aeromonas > Aeromonas sp. 600886. The sequence goes on from NZ_JAAKUB010000012.1 coordinate 62,653, forward strand.
ACCATTCAGGCTCCCCATGGGCTGGAGATGCTGGCCGAGGCGGAGATCATTGTCATCCCCTTCTGGCACGACCCGGCAGCACGGCCACCCGCAGCGCTGCTCGATGCCCTGATTGCCGCCAGAGCCAGAGGTGCCCGACTGGTCGGGCTCTGTCTCGGCACCTATGTGCTCGCCTACGCCGGGCTGCTCAATGGTCGCAAGGCATCGACCCACTGGGAGTACGAACAGGATTTCTGCCACCGCTTTCCCTGCGTGCAACTCGATACCAACGCCCTCTATGTGGATGACGATGGGCTGGTCACCTCGGCAGGCACTGCCGCCGGGCTGGACTGCTGCCTCTATCTGGTACGCCAGTACCACGGCTCGGCCATCGCCAACAAGGTGGCACGGAGGCTGGTGATCCCGCCTCACCGGGAAGGGGGCCAAGCCCAGTTTATCGAACAGCCGGTGCCCGCCTCCACTCGCGATGTCAGGATGAACCAGTTGCTCGATCACCTGCGTGCCCATCTGGCCGAACCCCACACCCTGGATTCTCTGGCGGCCCACACCCTGATGAGCCGCCGCACCTTTACCCGCCGTTTTCATCAGGCTACCGGCCTCTCGGTGGGTGAATGGCTGCTGGCGGAGCGGCTCAGGCGCAGTCAGGAACTGCTGGAGGTAAGCGGCCATTCCATCGATCGCATCGCTGAGCTGGTCGGCTTCAAGAGTGCCACCTCCCTGCGCAATCACTTCCGTGCCCGCTTTGCCATCTCCCCCAGCGAGTGGCGACGCTCTTTTCGTGGTAGTCGGGCAACATAATCAGGCTCCACGTTTCACGTGGAACATGCTTTCAATTCCCCAAAAACAAAAAAGCCGCTCACAAGGAGCGGCTTTTTACTATCTGTCTGACTGCATCGATTAGACGTCGAGGTTGGCTACGCGCAGGGCGTTGGTCTCGATAAAGTCACGACGGGGCTCAACGGCATCACCCATCAGGGTGGAGAAGAGCTGGTCAGCACCGACGGCGTCGTCGATGGTGACGCGCAGCATGCGGCGGGCTTCCGGATCCATGGTGGTTTCCCACAACTGGTCCGGGTTCATCTCACCCAGCCCTTTATAGCGCTGGATGTAGATGCCGCGTTTGCCTTCGCCCATCAGCCACTCGACGGCTTCTACGAAGTTGGCAACCGGCTTCACCTTCTCGCCACGCTTGATGAAACCACCCTCCTCGATCAGGTTGGCGATCTCCTTGCCCAGCGAAACCAGCTGACGGTACTCACCGGATTGCAGGAAGTCGTAGCTGAGCGGATATTCGCGGTCGACACCGTGCTGACGTACCACGGCGTGCGGCACGTACAGGCTGCGCTCTTCGTCACGACGAACCTGGATCTGGTACTGGATACCGTGGTTGCTCTCGTTGAGCACGGCTTCCATACCCTGACACCAGGCCAGCAGATCGTTCTCGCTGTTCAGCAGCGCTTCATTCAACTCCGGCTGATAGATCAGCTGGGTCAGCACGGCTTCCGGCGCACGACGAGACATGCGGGTGATCAGGTGAGTCACCGAGCGGTGCTGGTTGACCAGACGCTCCAGTGCCTCGCCACCGATAGCCGGGGCAGATTCGTTAACGTGCAGGGTCGCACCATCCAGCGCCATGGCGGTCTGGTACTGCAGCAGCGCATCTTCGTCTTTCAGATACTGCTCCTGCTTGCCCTTCTTCACCTTGTAGAGCGGCGGCTGGGCAATGTAGACATAGCCACGTTCGATGATTTCCGGCATCTGACGATAGAAGAAGGTCAGCAGCAGGGTTCGGATGTGCGCACCATCGACGTCCGCATCGGTCATGATGATGATGTTGTGATAACGCAGCTTGTCCGGGTTGTACTCGTCGCGACCGATACCGCAGCCCAGTGCGGTGATCAGGGTGCCCACCTCTTGTGAGGAGATCATCTTGTCGAAACGGGCCTTCTCCACGTTCAGGATCTTGCCCTTGAGCGGCAGAATGGCCTGGTTCTTCCGGTTACGACCCTGCTTGGCGGAACCGCCAGCAGAGTCCCCTTCCACTATGTAGAGTTCGGAGAGAGCCGGGTCTTTTTCCTGACAGTCAGCCAGCTTGCCGGGCAGACCGGCGATATCCAGCGCGCCTTTGCGGCGGGTCAGTTCGCGGGCTTTGCGGGCCGCTTCACGGGCACGGGCCGCATCGATGATCTTGTTGACCACGATCTTGGCATCGCCCGGGTTTTCCAGCAGGAAGTCAGCCAGCTTCTCACCCATCGCCTGTTCAACGGCGGTCTTCACTTCGGAAGAGACCAGTTTGTCTTTGGTCTGGGATGAGAACTTGGGATCCGGCACCTTGACGGAGATAACGGCAATCAGACCTTCACGCACGTCGTCGCCACTGGCGGCAGACTTGGCCTTCTTGCTGTAGTCCTCTTTGTCCATATAGGAGTTCAGAGTACGGGTCAGCGCGGTGCGGAAGCCAACGAGGTGAGTACCACCATCCCGCTGCGGGATGTTGTTGGTGAAGCAGTAGACCCCTTCCTGATAGGCATCGTTCCACTGCATCGCCACTTCAACACCAATCCCATCCTGCTCGGTAGTGAAATGGAACACCTTCGGGTGGATCGGGGTCTTGTTCTGGTTCAGGTATTCAACGAATGCCTTGATGCCACCCTCGTAGCAGAAATGCGCCTCACGGCCGTCACGCTCATCCATCAGACGGATGGAAACACCGGAGTTGAGGAAGGAGAGCTCGCGCAGGCGCTTGGCCAGGATCTCGTAGTGGAACAGGGTGTCGCTGAAGATGGTCGGGCTTGGCCAGAAGCGAACTTCAGTACCGGTGCCGGTGCTGTCGCCAATCTGCTTGAGCGGAGCTTGCGGCTCACCCAGATGATAGGTCTGTTCGTAGACGTGGCCGTTACGACGAATAGTCAGCAACAACTTGTCAGAGAGGGCGTTAACGACGGAGACACCCACGCCATGCAGGCCGCCGGATACCTTGTAGGAGTTGTCATCGAACTTACCGCCAGCGTGCAGCACGGTCATGATGACCTCTGCGGCGGAGCGGCCCTCTTCCGGGTGAATATCGACCGGAATACCACGGCCGTTATCGCGCACGGAGACGGAGCCATCGGAATGGATCTTGACCTGAATATCGGAGCAGTAGCCAGCGAGCGCCTCGTCAATGGAGTTATCGACGACCTCGAACACCATGTGGTGCAGACCCGAGCCATCATCCGTATCGCCGATATACATCCCCGGGCGCTTGCGGACCGCATCCAGGCCCTTCAGCACCTTGATATTCGAGGAGTCGTAAGTATTTTCACTCATAGCTTACTCTCTGCCTTCTCTAACGTTTCGGAGATTTTACCCTGTTCCACGTGGAACAACTTGCAGTCATTCGCATCCATCATGTCTGCGAGCTGACCGGTGTCGATGGCGGTGATAAACACCTGGGACGCACACTGCTTCAGCCTTGCGGCCAGCAAGCGGCGCTTGTCGACATCCAGTTCAGAGGCAAAATCGTCAATTAAAAAAATACAGCCACGGCTGCTATGTTGATTCAAATAGAGCCCTTGGGCCAGTCGCATGGCGCAGACCAGCAACTTCAGCTGACCCCGGGACAAAATATCCTGAGCGGGTACCCCGTTCGCCTTGAGGCGCACATCGGCTTTCTGTGGACCGACACCGGTATAGCCCAGCGCCCGATCCCGCTCAAACCCCGCCTCCAGCAAATCGCCGAGGGGAGTATCTTTCTCCCAGCCCCGGTAAAAGCCGAGACTGATATCGAATTCCGGCAGAAAATCCGCCGTCATCTCCTTGATCAGGGGCGTAATGGCCTGACAATAACTGGCGCGAAACTCGGCCAACTCACCCCCCAGCCGCACCAATTCCTGATCCCAGAACGCCAGCTGGCGGTACTGGGTGCTCTGGCGCAGCAGCGCATTGCGCTGTTTCAGCAGCCGCCGCACTCGCCCCCAGAGGGCAAAGAAGGTCGGCTCCTGATGGAAGACACCCCAATCGAGCCAGGCGCGGCGAGCCTGAGGCCCGCCCGTCAGCAGGTTGAAGCCATCGGGATGGATCAACTGCACCGGCAACAGCTCCGCCAGATCGGCCAGCCGCTGGGCCTGCGCCCCGGCAATCTTGAGCTGGGTCTCGCCACTCTTGTCTTTGGCAAGACCGATCGGTACCTGACGCCCCTCCAGTTCACACTGGGCAAACAGGGTAAAGGCCCTCTCCCCCTGGCGGATGACCCGCCCGGTCAAATGAGTGCGAAAGGAGCGCCCCAGACCAAGGTAGTGAATGGCTTCCAGCACGCTGGTCTTGCCGCTGCCATTGCACCCGACCAGAATGTTGAGGCCGGGCGACAGCTTGAGACTGGCTTGCTGGATATTGCGAAAGTCGCTGAGCTGGAGTTTGACCAGGGACACGACTAGATCCGCATCGGCATCACCACGTACTGAGCATCCTGATGTTCAAAATCCTCAATAATGGCACTGCTGATGGAATCGCTCAGGCTAATCCGGATTTGGTCACATTTTAACGTATTCAGCACGTCGAGCACATAAGAGACGTTAAAGCCGATCTCCATCTCGCCAGCGGCATATTGTACGTCAAGCAGCTCTTCGGCTTCTTCCTGTTCCGGGTTGTTGGCGGTGATGCGCAGCAGGTTTTCCTGCAGATTGAGACGCACCCCACGGAATTTCTCGTTGGAGAGGATGGCGGCGCGGGCAAACGCCTGACGCAGATCCTCACGGCCGGCGATGAGCGCCTTGTCGCTGTTGCGCGGAATGACGCGGCGCCAGTCCGGGAAGCGGCCATCCACCAGCTTGGAGGTGAAGATGAAGCCGTCGAGGGCTGCACGCAGGTTGCTGCGACCGATCTGCAGACGTACCGGCTTATCTTCCGCTTCCAGCAGACGCACCAGCTCCAGTACCCCTTTGCGCGGCAGGATAACCTGATGATCGGGCAGCGATTCCCCGACCACCTCGCGGCGGCAGGTAGCCAGACGGTGACCGTCGGTCGCCACGGTGCGCAGACCGTGACCTTCGCTCTCGAACAGCATACCGTTCAGGTAGTAACGAACATCCTGGCTGGCCATGGAGAACTGGGTCGCATCGATCAGCTTCTTCAGCTCCAGCTGGCTGATATCGAACTCGAGCACGGATTCCCAATCCTCGATGTTCGGATACTCGGTCGCCGGCAGGGTCGATAGGTTGAAGCGGGAACGACCGGACCGGATGATCAGGCGCTCGCCTTCGGTATTGAGACGGATCTCGGCGCTTTCCGGCAGACCACGGCAGATATCCAGCAGCTTGCGCGCCGGTACTGTGGTGCGGCCATCTTCGCTGGCCCCGTTCAGATAGACCTGACCGATCATCTCTACTTCGAGATCGGTGCCGGTCAGTGACAGCAGACCGTTGCTGACATCAAGCAGCACGTTGCCGAGGATCGGCAGGGTCGGTCGGCCGCCGAGGGCGCCGGACACCAGTTGCAGAGGACGTAACAGGGCCTCACGGCTAATTTCGAGCTGCATCTGTGCTCTCCGTTGTGATTAGGAGGAAAAGATTCGGATCAGGTTGGAATATTCGCGCTGCATCTGTCCACTCGATTCCGTTATCAGGAAGAAAGGGTACGGATCAGGTTGGAATAGTCCTCCTTGATGTCGTGACTCTCCTCCTTCAGCTGCTCGATCTTGCGGCAGGCATGAAGAACGGTAGTGTGGTCACGGCCACCAAAGGCATCACCTATCTCCGGCAAACTGTGGTTGGTCAGCTCCTTGGCCAGTGCCATCGCCAGTTGGCGCGGACGAGCAACAGAGCGGGAACGACGCTTGGAGAGCAGATCCGCCAGCTTGATCTTGTAGTACTCCGCCACCGTCTTCTGGATATTGTCGATGGTGACCAGCTTCTCCTGCAGTGCCAACAGGTCGCGCAGCGCTTCGCGCACAAAATCGATGTTGATGGCACGGCCGGTGAAGTTGGCGTTGGCGATAACCCGGTTGAGGGCACCTTCCAGTTCACGGACGTTGGATCGCAGACGTTTGGCAATGAAGAAGGCCACTTCATCCGGCAGATGGATCTGGTTCTCGTCTGCCTTGCGCATCAGGATCGCGACGCGGGTCTCCAGCTCCGGCGGCTCGATCGCCACGGTCAGGCCCCAGCCGAAGCGGGACTTGAGGCGATCCTCGACACCGTTGATCTCCTTCGGATAGCGATCCGAGGTCAGGATGATCTGCTGGTTACCTTCCAGCAAGGCATTGAAGGTATGGAAGAACTCCTCCTGGGAGCGCTCCTTGTTGGCGAAAAACTGGATGTCATCGATGAGCAGGGCATCGACGCTGCGGTAGTAACGCTTGAACTCTTCAATGGCGTTGTTTTGCAGCGCTTTCACCATGTCCTGAACAAACCGCTCGGAGTGCATATAGATGACTTTGGCATCTTTTTTACTCTCCTTGATGGCATTGCCAACGGCGTGCAGCAGGTGGGTTTTACCCAGGCCGGTGCCGCCATAGAGGAACAGCGGGTTGTAAGCACCCCCCGGATTGTCCGCTACCTGACGGGCAGCCGCACGCGCCAACTGGTTGGACTTACCCTCGACGAAATTCTCGAAGGTATAGTTCACGTTGGTGTTGCTCTTGTGGTTCGGCTCGGGCTTGGCTTCAGCCTTGCTTTCCCAGCTCTTCTGCAAGTTATTCACAGGCGCGGCACCCTGTACCGGCGCTCTGGCGACAGCAACAGGATGGGGACGATTACCTATATCAAAACGCAGGGCGGGGCCGTCGACCCCGCAGAGTTCGTTGATGATGCCGTTAACCCGGATGAGATACTTGTCTCGTACCCAGTCCAGAACAAAGCGATTCGGTGCATACAGGGTCAGAGTATTGTCACTCAACTCCGCTTGAAGCGGCCGGATCCACATGCTGAATTCTGCCGAGGGCAACTCATCTTGCAGCCGGTTAAGGCACTGCTGCCATAGCGAAGCAGTCACTCTAAACTCCTGTCGATTGATTAACTAAAGACCGGCTATTCTACGTTTTTAGCCGCCGGATCTCCAGCCATCGCCCGGTGGATCCAGCAAATAAGATCCTTGACTTTCAAGGATCCAGCGCCTTTGGATCGGATTTCATCCCCAAAGTTACCCACAGCTTGATCCACCGTCCTGATTGATCGATCCCGTGCTTCTCTCCTGTTATTTCATATAACCAAATGTCATTTATTTTTTAAATTTTATTCCAATAACATCAGGGCCAAACCAGTTATTACAACTACAAATACAAGACATTGAGAGAGAGAAACACCATGAAAACATCCATCAAACTGATTTCCGGCGCAGCCATCCTGCTCGCCACCCTGTCCGGTCAGGCCATCGCCCAGGAGACCATCAAGGTCGGCATGTCTGGCAAATATTTCCCGTTCACCTTCGTCAAGCAGGACAAGCTGCAGGGCTTTGAAGTGGATATGTGGAACCAGATCGGCGAGCGCACCGGCTACAAGGTCGAATTCGTGACCGCCAGCTTCTCCGGCCTGTTCGGCATGCTGGAAACCGGCCGCATCGACACCATCTCCAACCAGATCACCATCACCGACGAGCGCAAGGCGAAGTACGACTTCTCCCAGCCTTACGTCTATGACGGCGCCCAGATCGTGGTCCGCAAGGGCAACAGCACCATCCACGGTATCAAGGATCTGGAAGGCAAGAAGGTGGCCGTGAACCTGGGTTCCAACTTCGAAGAGCTGCTGCGCAAGAACGACCCGAACAAGAAGATCGATATCCGCACCTATGACTCCGCCTTCGAGCAGGATGTCGCGCTGGGTCGCATCGATGCCTTCGTGATGGACCGCGTCTCCACCGCCCAGCTGATCAAAGAGTCCAAGCTGCCGCTGCAACAGGCTGGCGCACCGTTCGAGACAATCGAGAACGCACTGCCCTTCCTGAAGACCCCGGAGAAACAGGCGCTGCTGAAGAAGGTCGACGAGGCCCTGACCGCCATGCGCAAGGATGGCTCCCTGCGTCAGATCTCCGAGAAATGGTTCGCTTCCGACATCACCGACAAATAAATGATGGAATTTGACCTCGAATACACGCTGGGGCTGTTTCCCATCCTGCTCAAATACCTGGGCACCACGATGGAAATGGCCCTGTGGGGATTCGTGCTGGCACTCGTACTCTCGCTGGCCCTGGCGATAGTACGGGTGTTTCGCGTCCCCGCGATTCACTGGCTGGCGATGCTCTATATCTCGTTCTTTCGGGGTACACCGCTACTCGTTCAGCTGTTTCTGCTCTACTACGGACTGCCGCAACTGTTCCCGATCTTCGTGGGGATGGATGCCTTTACCGCCGCCATCGTCGGTCTGACCCTGCACTTCGCCGCCTACATGGCCGAGTCGATCCGCGCAGCCATCCTCGGCATTCACAAAAGCCAGATGGAAGCGGCGCTCAGTATCGGCATGAGCCGTTATCAGGCGATGCAGCGGATCATCCTGCCGCAGGCGGCCCGTATCGCCACCCCGTCGCTGATGAACTACTTCATCGACATGATCAAGAGCACCTCGCTGGCTTTCACTCTGGGAGTGGCCGAGATCATGGGCAAGGCGCAGATGGAAGCCTCCTCCTCCTTCAAGTTCTTCGAGAGCTTTATGGCGGTGGCGCTGATCTACTGGGTGGTGGTGATCTTCTTTACCCGCTTGCAGCATCTGCTGGAAGTCCGTCTCAACCGTGCCTATTAAAGGAGGGCTCTCATGATCAAGCTAACCGGCCTCTCCAAGGCATATCACGGCAATCAGGTGCTCAACGGTATCGATCTGGAGGTCAAAAAGGGGGAAATTGTCGTCATCATCGGCCCCTCCGGCACCGGCAAGTCGACCCTGTTGCGCTGCCTGAACCTGCTGGAGACCCCGGATGCGGGCACCCTTGCCATCGACGATCTCAAGCTGAATCTGGCCAAGGCCAGCGAACAGCAGGCGATCGAGCTGCGCAAGCGGGCCTCCTTCGTGTTCCAGAACTACGCCCTGTTTGCCAACAAGACGGCGCTCGACAACATCGCCGAAGGGCTGATCACCGTCTGGAAGCAGCCAAAAGCGGAGGCCCGCGCCACAGCGCTCGGCATCCTCAAGGACATTGGCCTCGCCGACAAGCAGGATGCCTATCCGGCCTCCCTCTCCGGCGGCCAGCAGCAGCGGGTCGGCATTGGCCGCGCCATGGCGGCACACTCCAAGGTGATCCTGTTTGACGAGCCCACCTCGGCCCTCGATCCCGAGTGGGTCGACGAGGTTTTGGGACTGATGAAAGAGTTGGCCCGCCAGCACCAGACCATGGTGGTGGTGACTCATGAGATTGAATTTGCTCGTGATGTTGCCGATCGGGTGATCTTCATGGAAGGTGGGCGGATCGTCGAGCAGGGCCCGCCGGATCAGATATTGGTCGATCCCAAGGATCCCCGTACCCGGGAGTTCTTGCGGAAAGTCCTTAAATAGCTCTCTCTTTGGCGGCTTGGCCGCCTTTTTTATTGAGGGATCCCTTGTTTAACCCCGGGTTGCCAGTATAATCCGGAGCCCTTGATCCTCTGGATCCTCACGCTCGGCAGTGGCCTTTTCAAGACCATGGCAGGATGAGAGGGAACGGCGGATTGACTAAAAGCCGAACTCTGTTTAGAATTCGGCCTCTTTTGCTAGTCGTCACACGCTATAGCTGGCGCGTCGGCTAAGTGTGACAATCAAAACTGTACAGAAATACGGAATCGAATCATGAAACGTACTTTTCAACCGTCCAACCTGAAGCGCAAGCGCTCTCACGGTTTCCGCGCCCGCATGGCAACTGCCAACGGTCGTAAAGTTCTGGCCGCTCGTCGTGCCAAGGGTCGTGCCCGCCTGGTAGTCTAATGCCTACCCAGCACACCTTCTCTCGGGAGTTACGTCTGTTAACTCCCGAACACTTCAAACGCGTTTTCGCCGAGCCTGTCCGGGCCGCCTCTCCGCAGATAACCCTTCTCGCTTCTCCCAATTCGCTCGAACACCCTCGTCTTGGTCTCGCTGTGCCCAAAAAAGCACTCAAGCGTGCCGTTTGGCGTAATCGTGTCAAACGGGTGGTTCGGGAAAGTTTCCGCCTCAAACAACATCAGCTGCCCGCTATCGACATCGTGGTGATCGCCAAGGCCGGTGTGAAAGAGATGGATAACGAGGAACTGTTCAAGTTACTGGAAAAGCTATGGCGCACCCTGTCACGCCGTTGCAATGGGTAGCTATCAAACTGATACGCCTGTATCAGCTAATCATTAGCCCTCTGCTCGGGCCGCGCTGCCGTTTTACCCCGACTTGTTCCCAATTTGCGATAGAAGCCATCCGACTTCACGGTTTCATAAAAGGCGTTTGGTTAGCCAGCAAACGTCTATTAAAATGCCATCCCTTATCCGAGGGTGGTTATGACCCGGTTCCGCAACCAAAGCGAAGAAACTGAAAACTATGGAATCACAACGCAATCTACTCCTGATCGGTTTGCTGTTCGTGAGCTTTCTGCTCTGGCAACAGTGGGAGTCCGACAAGGCTCCGAAGCCGGCCCCGACTACCGTGGCCCAAACCGAACATTTCGTACCTGAAGCCGGTCAGACCGGTGATATTCCTCAGGTTTCCGAGCAAGCCAATGCGACTGCCGCACGCAAGCTGATCACCGTCTCCTCTGACGTGCTCAAGCTGACCCTGGATACCCAGGGTGGCGACATCGTGTCTGCCGAACTGCTGTCTCACAAACTGGAAGAGGGCAAGGACCAACCGTTCGTGCTGCTGACCAGCAAGCCTGAGCACCTCTATATCGCCCAGAGCGGTCTGGTGGGTCGCAACGGTCCGGACAGTCAGGCCGAAGGTCGTCCTACCTATGAAGCCGCCCAGACCAGCTATCAGCTGGCCGATGGTCAGGATCAAGTCGTCGTTCCGATGACCTGGACCGACAGCAAGGGCGTGGTCTTCACCAAGGAGTTCATCCTCAAGCGTGGCGACTATGCCGTTGGCGTTGATTACAAGATCGACAACAAATCTGCCGAGCCGGTTCAGGTGCAGTTCTATGGTCAGCTGAAGCAGACCGTAGCCACACCGAAGGATCAGGAAGGTCATGCCATGGTAGCCAGCGCTTACCGTGGTGGTGCCTTCTCCACTGAAGATACCCGCTACAAGAAGTACACCTTCGACGAGATGAAGGATACCGACCTGAACAAGACCACCAAGGGTGGTTGGGTCGCCATGCTGCAACACTACTTCGTCTCTGCCTGGGCTCCGAATGCCGACGATACCAACAGCTTCTACAGCCGCGTGATCCCGGGTCAAGGCCAGGCCATCATCGGTTACAAGGCGCCGATGGTTGACGTGGCTGCCGGTCAACAGGCCGAAGTGACCAGCAAACTGTGGGTTGGCCCCAAGCTGCAAGACCAGATGGCCAAGGTGGCTAACCATCTCGACCTGACCGTCGACTACGGCTGGCTGTGGTTCATCGCCCAACCGCTGCACTGGCTGCTGACCGTGTTCCACGGTTTCGTCCAGAACTGGGGTCTGGCCATTATCATGCTGACCCTGCTGGTACGCGGCATCATGTTCCCGCTGACCAAGGCCCAGTACACCTCCATGGCCAAGATGCGCATGCTGCAACCCAAGATTGCGGCACTGCGCGAGCGCTTCGGCGACGACCGCCAGAAGATGTCTCAGGGCATGATGGAGCTGTACAAGAAGGAGAAGGTCAACCCGCTGGGTGGCTGCCTGCCGATCCTGGTTCAGATGCCGATCTTCATCGCCCTCTACTGGGCACTGATGGAGTCCGTCGAACTGCGTCACGCGCCGTTTGCCCTGTGGATCACTGACCTGTCAGTGAAGGACCCCTTCTTCGTGCTGCCAATCCTCATGGGTGCCTCCATGTGGTATCTGCAGAAGATGAGCCCGACCACCGTAACCGACCCGATGCAGCAGAAAGTGATGCAGTTCATGCCGATCATCTTCACTTTCATGTTCCTCTGGTTCCCGGCTGGCCTGACTCTCTACTGGCTGGTGAGCAACGTCATCTCCATCATCCAGCAGACCATCATCTATCGTCAGCTGGAGAAGAAAGGACTGCATTCACGCAGCTAATCTTCCCGTGATGACAAAAGAGGCGGCCTTCGGGCCGCCTTTTTTATTACAATGTCTCCCACTACGTTTTCCTATCAGCGAACAAACGAGCCAAGCAAGATGACAACAGATACGATCGTGGCCCAGGCCACCGCGCCAGGCCGTGGTGGCGTCGGCATAGTCCGGGTCTCCGGCCCCGCCGCCGAACAGGTCGCCGGGATAGTGCTCGGCAAGCTCCCGCGGGTGCGCTACGCCGAATATCTGCCGTTCAAGGATGAGCAAGGCCAGATACTGGATCAGGGCATCGCCCTGCTGTTCAAAGCTCCCAACAGCTTCACCGGCGAGGATGTGCTGGAGCTGCAGGGCCACGGCGGCCCCGTCATCATGGACATGCTGATCCGCCGCATTCTGAAAATCGATGGCATCCGCCCTGCCCGCCCCGGCGAGTTCAGCGAGCGCGCCTTCATCAACGACAAGCTGGATCTGGCCCAGGCCGAAGCTATCGCTGACCTTATCGAAGCCTCCAGCGAACAGGCCGCCCGCAGCGCCATGCACTCCCTGCAGGGGCAGTTCTCCAGCAAAATCCAGCAACTGGTGGAGAGCCTGATCCGGCTGCGCATCTATGTGGAAGCGGCCATCGACTTCCCGGACGAGGAGATCGACTTCCTCTCCGACGGCAAGGTGGCGGGCGACCTCTACGCCATCATGTCCGAGCTGGACGACGTGCGCGGGGAAGCCAAACAGGGCGCCCTGCTGCGGGAAGGGATGAAGGTGGTGATCGCCGGTCGTCCCAACGCTGGCAAATCGAGCCTGCTAAATGCCCTGGCTGGGCGCGAGTCAGCCATCGTCACCGAGATTGCCGGTACCACCCGCGACGTGCTGCGCGAGCATATCCATCTCGATGGCATGCCTCTGCACATCATCGATACAGCCGGTCTGCGCGACACTCAGGACAAGGTGGAGCAGATCGGTATCGAGCGCGCCTGGGCCGAGATCGAACAGGCCGACCGGGTGCTGTTTATGGTGGATGGCACCACCACAGACGCGGTTGACCCGCGGGAGATCTGGCCGGAATTTGTTGATCGGTTGCCAAAAAACATCGGCCTCACCGTCATTCGCAACAAGGCCGACCTGACCGGCGAGGATCTGGCACCGAGTCAGGAGCTGGGCCACGCCGTCTACCGCATCTCCGCCAAGACCGAGCTGGGACTGCCTGCCCTGCGCGAGCACCTGAAAGCCTGCATGGGCTTCCAGGGCAACACCGAAGGGGGCTTTATGGCCCGCCGCCGCCATCTGGATGCGCTGGAGCGTGCCGCCGAGCGCCTGCTGGTGGCCAAAGAGCAACTGGAAGTGTTCGTGGCTGGCGAGCTGGTGGCCGAAGAGTTGCGCCTGGCGCAGGAGTCCCTCTCCGAGATCACCGGCGAATTCAGCTCCGACGATCTGCTGGGCCGCATCTTCTCCAGCTTCTGCATCGGGAAGTAATGTGGTGAAAAATCAGCAATAAAAAGCAGCCAGTGAGAACATAAGATATTGTAAATATTGGATTTTGTTTTTTACTGGCTATTCTTGCCTGATCTTGTTTCGTGAGAATTTACCCCGAAAGTTCCCCGAAGTAACCTCTCGGGGTACTTTCGGGGGACACTCATGAAGATCAGCATCGAATTCTGCGCACCGGACGCCGAAGGCAAGCGCGCTCTGCGCTTAACCTACTACGCCGGCTCCTACCTTGATCCAGCCACAGGCATCCGCAAGCACAAACGCAACTGCGCCATCACAATGACCACAGCATCACTTGCTGATGATGTTTTCCACTACACCATAATCAAAGTGGGCTGACGGGAAGTTGCTGTGATATTTCATCGCCTGCTCGACAAACTCATCTGCCAATGGTGCTCGTTGTCGATAGTCATGAAACAGAATGGCCTGGAGATGTCCCAGCTTGCTGCGCTGCTCATCGGATGGCAAGCCCTCATCATCCAACAGGCAGACTGTGGGCCGCCCCATTAGAATGGACTCGGCATGTATGGAGGAAGCACCGTTGCACAACACAACATCAGCCTCCTGAATCGCTCGGATCGAGCACTCCTCAGCGGGAATGATGCAATCGGGAAAACGATTATTGAATAATTTCTCTACCTGCGCCACGTCCCGCCAAGCAGGTAACTTGACTCTGACATTTTCCGTTATAAGCGGAGCAAAGTAATCGACTATTCCTGAATCACCAAATCTCAGACGCAAGTGTTCAAACATACTGATGAACAGTACAATCCTCGGTTTATTTTTTTGGGCTGGCTGGCTAGGACGAGCACTTTTTGTATGCTTTATCCATCCACTTTCTATGACTTTCGTATGACGACCCAAGGTCGCCTGGAGTGCAGAGGATGAAAAAGGCGTAAGTATGTAGTCAAAAAGATCCAAAAACCTTAGTTCATTGAGATTTTTATCTCCAAAAGGAGTAAGAAGATCATGTGGAATATATATGGATTTCTTAGGTTTTAATTTTTGAATTATTTCTAATGGCGATAAATAATTTGGGTAGTGTTCATTAAATTTTGGCGCCAAAAACTTTGCAACATCTCTAGTTAAATTAGTATGTGCTGATGTAATGTAGACAACATCCTCACCAATAAAGGGGGCAAGTAAATCTTCATCCTGCGCTGTGAGTTGGCCAAAATCCAACTCTGTGACATCATAACCAACCGCCCTAAGGTATTTGCATAAATCAACCAACACATACTCAGAATCTACGCCTGAGGTAACAATTTTCATGAGGTCTGGCCTTTTATTATGTGGTAATTTGAGAAACAGCAAACTGATTATCGCTTGCTCTTATCCCCACTCGCGGTGTACGCGTCAACTTGGTGTCAATGACATCAATAATGAGAGTGCTGCCAACCTCAACCATTACTTTGGTAGACATGACAGAGAGTGCAATAATAGTAGAGTACTGCCCAGCGGTAACATTCACCTCTTCACTTGGTATAAATTTAGGCTCACTTATTATCCTCCAACTACCATCATTAACCCATAATGTGATAACAGGCATATCTGCCGTGGATGCCTGAAGCATACAGGCATACATATGACTATCTTGCGGGCCTGAATAGCAAGCGACCAGAGAAGCATGTCCACTCCCAGCCCCCAACCACGAAAATTTAGCCTTTATACTAATCACATCATCTACAGCAGTTTTTGCCTGAGCAATGGCCAGAGAAAAACCATCAGCTGGCGCCATAAAACCAATCTTGGTCGAATCAAATGGTGTTATCATCAAATTCTCCCAATAGAAATTTTCGGTATTGCAAATTGGGAGTCTAGCCGCCCTAAGTGTTACACAGCTGGGCGACTCAGTATAAATCGCCGGTGCAGAACCAAATACAGAATAAGAACCATCAGGCAAACATCCAATAGAGACAAAATCACATTTTTGATTTTCCGAAAGCTGTGCTATCTCATAGAAACCAACCTTATGAAGACGTTTTCTAGTGTTCTTACTATGTACCACAAAATGGCAATTATCGATATATAAAATATGACTTTGACAAGCCCTCAGAAGTAGATTTAGGATATGTCGCTCACCAATAAAATCCTGCATCAGCCAAGGTGATGTGATACCAATACTTGTTACATGACGATCTTTCAAATGCAATACAAAATCGTCAACATTGCGAACATAAATAACTTCCTGATCTTGCAACAGTAACGAGACACCATCATGTAGCACTGGACATGCAAAAACTATATTGCACTGCTGCCAACTCTTGATATTTTTAGAAATACCAACAAAAACATCTTCAAGCTCAGCCGCTGTAACTATCACATCGTGGACATTGGCTGATGACATCACCGGTAATGAACTGACTTTCTCGCGCAGAAGTTCTGTTATAGCCTGAAGTCTGGAGATATCATCACGCAGAGTTAGCTGCCCCTCTGACAGTTGCTGGTTACCTTGCTCAATCCCCTGACTCAGATTAACCAGCTGTTCTGAAAAAATGAGATCAGCATCGCACTTTCCTGAACGCCTCAGGAATGATTGGAGAAAACGCGTAAATCGACTCATGGTATCGTCATCCAATAATTATTATTCAGTACAGTTTTGCCTAACTGCTCTCTTCAGGTATACAGACAAGGGCATAGAAATGGGTGTTATCCCATCGGTTGTACTCTTTTGGATAAATATCAACAACTTCCTTAATGCTGAAACCGGCTTGACGTATAAGATCTATCTCATGCTGTAGCCATCTATATTCAGAGTAGTAATCTGTTCCTAGCTCTTTGGAGTAACCATCAACAATGACATCTTCAGTACACCCCATCTGATGCTTGACTATCAAAGTACCAGCAGGTCGTATCCATGAGCGAGCCTTCTGATAAATCCGTTCCGCCTCTGTTCTATTGAAGAAATTCATCACACCAAAAATGGTAACAAGATCAAATTTCTCTGCCACATCAAATATATTGAGATCTTCATTAATAACTTTCAGGTTGTCCGTTCTTTTTATAAAATCGCTAAAGTTAGAATATTTTTCTACAGCGACTATTTTAGAGAAATCTTCTGTAAGGTGATTAACAAGCAGCCCAGTACCAGCACCAAGATCAAGCAGGGTTTTACTTTTATCTGAGAAACGTTTGACTAACTCAATATCAAAAATAGAAAAATCGGGGGCTTTATTTCTAGTCTCTATTGGTGATTTTATTTTGCTGGCTAGTTTTTCATAATAACTATTTATTTTATGATTACCACTACTCCACGAGTCCACAAAATCAACAGCTTTCTTATAGTCTTCATAAGTGTCAATATCTTGCGCTCGTATTATCTTCGCAGACATTGGCAATAATGGTTCTAAAAGATTGTAAAGATGGCCCGAGGTAAATCTTATATTTTCCCTGCGGATGGCAGCAGGTCCAGACCACTCGTAATCACCATCATCTCTGGAAAATGAAACAACTTGTTCTTGTTCATTAAGCTTCACAAAAACTGCGTCTTCGCTCACTTTTTGACTCACCCCAATAAATTCTTGCTCTGCTTCAATGCACTGAGCAATATCATCTGGGTGAACTAATAGATCCCCATCCCAAGCAATAATCATTTCATTAGCATGTTTACCACCAAGATAGAGACTAGCGCCAGTTTTAGAGTGAAAATAATCGTGATTGAAAACAAAAATAATATCTTTTCTGATCGAGCATACTTCATCAATAAGACTGCTAGCCTGAAAACCAACAACTATTCTAAGATCACTTACATGCCGGAATTGTTCTAGCTGTAGATGAATAAGTGGCACCCCTTGTAGCTTAATAAGCGACTTTGTTTGTCCCAGCCCAAGGCGCGAACCAACCCCCGCAGCACTAATTACCACTGACCTTCCATTTTGAGGTGATTTTATCTGTTGCAGTAACCTGAGCATAGCAACAGAATCATATACTGCATAATCTGCAACTTGCATGACCGTATTTGCCGGTTGGTGAATCAAGCCGCAAGCAATAGAAACATCAGCGATCCTCATGGCCTCAGCATCATTATTTCCATCACCGATGAAAACGACTTGCTCACCTTGCGCTTGATACTCTTTAACAATATCTTCTTTCTTTAGTATTTTGGTTAATCGAACCTTGCCATTGGCATCAACTTCCCCTTCTGATGAACGAATTACGCACTCTATTTTTTTGGCTAATTCTGCGATCCAGCCATTATAATTTCCAGTGGCAATAATACAGTCATCACGGTTACTATTGATAAAATCGAGCAGAGACTGGTTAAGGGGAATATCCGCTACGATGCGAGCAACTTGAGCCACATCTAGGTGACCAAGTATGTCAACCCGCTTGATGAAACTTTCCATGAATGGGATCTGACCATTAATAGTCTGGGCAGTTAACTCTTCTATTTGCGTAGTGACATTGAAACTTTTAGCTATGATAGGCAATGTTTCACAGCAGCTAAGAGTTCCGTCGAGATCGAAAATAAATTTCATCCTTTGCCTCGCTAGGTTGGCAATATCTAAACGTTTGTATTTATAAGACAATAAGCAAGTGAAGTCGAGACAATCTGGCGCAGGATCATACCCAGATCAGATGGACTTAGCCCACGATGGTAGACATATTCTGTTCTCACGACGAGACTTATTCGAAGACCTCTGGTGTGACGCGCATCCAAGGTGGCTCTAGCGTCGCACTCTGTAGTAGAACGCTTCAATGCAATCGAAGATTTCGGCGCGGGCCAGATCGTGGGTTTTGTTGATCCTTTTTATGATGCGATCTTTTTTTCAGCGAACTGAAGAACGATTCAGAGACAGCATGATCCCAACAGTTGCCACGTCGGCTCATATTGGGGGCCAAGTTATTGGCCCCAAAAAACACTGCCTATCGTTACTGCCATATTGGCAACCCTGATCCGACTACACGATAGCCAATCCACAAACCTAAAGGCGGCGCAGGCACCACATGAAGTAAGCGCCCCCTAATAGGGTGGAGACCAGCCCGACCGGCACCTCCTGCGGGAAGAGGATCTGCTGGCCGACCCAGTCCGCCGATACCATCAACAGGGCGCCGGAAGCGGCGGCCCCAAGCAGGTGCCAGCGTGCCCGCACCAGCCCCATCAGCTTGGCCATATGTGGCGCCAGAAGACCGACGAATGAGAGCGGCCCGACCACCAGGGTGGCACTGGCGGTGAGCACGGCCACCAGCAGCAGGATGGCGAGCTGGGCACGGTTGAGGCGAATGCCAAGCGCGGTCGCTACAGCACTCCCCATCGGCAGCAGATCGAGCCAGCGGCTCACCAGCAGGCAGACGGCCAGCATTAACAGCGCCAGCCCCACCAACCCATAGGCTACCGGCAGGGTGACGTAGTAGGTGGAGCCGGACATCCAGGAGAGCAGTTGCTGCACCCGCATGTCACCGTTGGCCAGCGCAATGGCCTGCAGCGGCTCAAACAGTGCCGTGATGGCGATGCCGGAGAGCAGGATCCGCTCCGGCTGGAAGCCGTGCTTGCGATTGACCACCACCAGCAGCAACAGGCAGCCGAAGGCACCGAGCAGGCCACCGGCCAGCATCAGCGGCAAAGGCAACGCGGGCAGCAGCAGCGCCGTGGCAATCACCCCCATAAAGGTGCCACCGCTCACCCCCAGCAGCTCCGGGCTCGCCATCGGGTTGTTGCTGACCCGCTGCAACAGGGTGCCCGCCAGCGCCAGCAGCACGCCAGCCGCCCCCGCCGCCAGAGTGCGCGGCAACCGCCACTCCAGTTGAGCCTGCCAGCGGAGCCAGCTCGGCCAGCTCCAGCCCGTCATTCCCTGACCCAACAGCAGGGAGGCGACCATGGCCAGCAACAGCCCGACCAGCAACAGGCCGATAAGGCGAGCCGGTGCCGGATGGCGGGCCACCAGCAGGCCGGCGTTTGCCTTTGGCGTACCCGACTTGATGCCAAGGCGCGGGATCAGCCAAAGCAGCAGCGGCGCGCCCAGCAGGGCGGTCATTGCGCCGGTGGGGATCAAGACTGGCCAGAAGCGGCTCAGGCTCTGCAGCAGCAGATCGGTCGCCGCCAGCAGCAGGGCGCCGAGGATCGGTGCCCACAGCAGCCGCTGGCCAAGCTGGCGGATCCCGAGCAGCCGCACCATGGCGGGCGCCGCCAGCCCGATAAAGCCGATCAGCCCCACCACGCTTACCACGCAAGCGGTGATAAACACCGCCAGCCCCAGTCCGGCAAAACGCAGATGCTGCAGGGAGACCCCCAGACTGCGGGCGCTGGCATCATCCAGCTCCAGCACTGCCAGCGGGCGTACCAGCACAACGGCCAGCGCAGCGGCTGCCAGCAAGCGGGGTAACAGGTAACTCACCCCGCTCCAGCTGTTCTGCACTAGCGAGCCACTGCCCCACACCAGCAAGCCTTTCAGCTCCTCCTGAAAGAACAGCAAGAGTCCCATGCTGATGGCCGCCAGATAGAGGTTGATCACCAGCCCGGCAAAGACGATGACCACCGGATTGAGCTGGCGACGCCAGGCCAGGGCAAACACCAGTGCCATCGCGAGGCTGCCACCGGCCATGGCGATCCACTCCCGCCCCAACAGCAACCAGGAGGGGGCAAACAGGGTCACCATCATCAACGCCAGTTGGGCGCCGGAGGCCACCCCCAAGGTGGTCGGTGACGCGAGCGGGTTGCGCAGCACCTGCTGCATCAGGGTGCCTGCCAGCCCGAGCGCCGCCCCAGCCAGCAGGGTGACAACCAAGCGGGGCAGCCAGCTGAAATGCACCACCGCTTGGCTGACATCATCCAGATTGGGGGCGAAGAGGCTCTGCCACCAGAGCGCAGCGGGCAGCTGGCGAGCCAGCTCCCAATACGCGAGCAAGAGGGTCAATCCCAGCAGGATCGAGACCGGCCGCAGCAGCGGCGATGTGAGCAGTCGCTTCATCGGCTAGCCTCCATACGCTCGGCATCTTGCAGCAATGCATCGCTGAGCAGACCGGCGAAACGGCGGGCGGCCAATACGCCACCAAAACTCCAGACCGCAGGCAGATGCAGCACAGGCGCCTGCCGTACCTGCGGCAGATGCTGCCACAGCCCAGGCTCCTGCAGCCGTTCGCTCACCCCTACCGGGATGGGATCGACCACCACCAGCCGCGCGGTTGGCAAGGTCATAAACTGCTCGATGCTGACCACCGAGAAACCCCAGTCATTGGTCTGCTCCTGCCAACCATTACGCAGCCCGAGCCGCGTCATCACCGCATCGAACAGGCTGTGGCGACCAAACACCCGCACATGGCGCTCATCGATAAACTGCACCACCAGCAGAGGCGGCAGATCCGCAGACAATCCGGCCTGCATTCTGGCGAGATCCCGATCCAGCCCGGCCAGCAGCCGTTCGCCCTCGGCGGTTTTGCCCACCATGCGGGCGAGGGTCAGGGTCACCTCGTGCAGCCGCTGCCACAGATCGGTTTGCCCATCATAGAGGGCGATGGTGCTCACCGGCGCGATGCGGGAAAGAGTTGGCGCCAGCGGGGCCGCCAGCGGCGAGATGAGGATGCGATCGGGTTTGAGCTCCGCCAGCAGCTCACGGTTGGGCTGGGTGCGCAGGCCGATATCCACCACTCCGGCAGGTAGCCGTGGCTCGCCGACCCATGCCTGATAGGGGCCTGCATCCCCAACGGCCAGCGGCGTCACCCCGAGCGCCAGCAGGGTCTCGGCGATGGTCCAGTCGACAGTGGCAATACGGGGTAGCGGCGCAGAGGCGATCGGGGATGTGTCGGCCTGCGCCGCTAGTGGCAGCAGCAGGCTAATAAGGCAGGGTGCCATCTTCTTCAATAAACGGTTCAAGAGAGCCCCCCGGTCAGACGATGGCGATGGGATGAGCATGAGCCGGGTGGCGAATGACCTCCATCGGAATGCCATAGATAGCGTGCAGGGTCTCGCTGGTCATGAGCCCCTCAGGTTCACCGTGGGTAAGCAGGCGGCCGGAGTGGAGCGCCACCAACCGATCGCAGAAACGGGAGGCCATATTGATGTCGTGAATGACGATGATGACCCCAAGGTTAAGCTGACGACTCAACTGCTTGACCAGCGTCAGCACCTCCACCTGATGGGCCACGTCCAGCGCGGCCAGCGGCTCATCCAGCAGGATGAAGCGGCTCTCCTGGGCCAGCAGCATCGCCAGCCAGACCCGGCCCCGCTCGCCGCCGGAGAGGGTATCCACCAACCGACCGGCAAAGCGTTCGGTATGGGTAAGGGCGATGGCCCGCTCGACCTGACGGTGATCCTCCGCCCCCATCCGGCCCAGCAGGCCGCGCCAGGGGTAGCGGCCCATCTCCACCAGCTCCCGCCCGAGCAGATTCTCGGCGCTCGGCAGATGCTGGGGCAGATAGGCCACCTGACGGGCAAACTCCCGGTTGCCCCAGTCGGGCAGCGGCTTGCCATCGAACATGATCTCGCCGTCACTGAGGGGTTGCTGGCGTGCCAGCAGCTTGAGCAGGGTCGATTTGCCCGACCCATTGTGGCCGATGAGGCCATAGACCTGTCCCTGCTCGAAACGTAGGTCGGTGGGGTGCAGCAGCGTGCGGTCATTGACCGTGAAGCTGGCTGATTTCATCTCGAACATAAGCAATTCCTGTGCTGGCTTGCCGCCAGTCTCATCGGTGCCGGTATCAAGCCGGCACCTCGCAATCCAGATGGGCGATCGCATCGCGGCTCACTTCGGCGCGGCGCGCCCCGGTCAGCTCAGTGAGCTGGCCCTGGCGCATCTCCAGCAGGCGATCGGCCAGCGGGAAGTAGTGATCGTCGTGACTGATGGCAATCACTGTCTTGCCCATCTCCTTGAGGCGCGGCAACAGCACCTGATAGAAGATGCGGCGGAACTGGGGATCCTGATCCGCAGCCCACTCGTCAAACAGCATCACCTCGCGCTGCTCGGCCAGCGCCAGCAGCAGGGCGACCCGCTTGCGCTGCCCTTGGGAGAGATCGATATCGGCGATAAAGCCATCCTTGATGGTGAGCTTGCTGCCCATCTGCAACCGCTCCAGCCACTCGGCCACCAGCTCATCCTTGGGTTCCGGCCCCAGCAGGTGCTGGAACAGGTGATAGTCGGTAAAGATGGCGGAGAAGAGCGCCAGATAGCCGTTGCGATCGGTGATCGGCTCACCATCCAGCAGGATCCGGCCCGATACCGGTTGATAGAGGCCGGTCAGCAGCATGGCCAGGGTCGACTTGCCGGAGCCATTGCCACCGATGATGAAGATCTGCTCCCCCTTTTCGATGACCAGATCGATGGGGCCAACGGCAAAACCGCCCTCCCCCTGATAGTGAAAGCTCACCTGCTCCAGCTCGATACGCTGCCAGGGTCGGATGGCGGGCGGCAGCGGGAAGTCCGCATCCGGCTCGGCCAGATTGAGGGCGGCGATCTTGTCGAACGCCACCTGAGCGGCAAGCAGGGTCGGCAGGGCGCCAATTCCCTGCAACAGCGGGGTGCGCAGGAACAGCAGGGTCAGGGCGAAGGTGGCGGCCACATTGGTGTTGGCCCAGCCAAGGCCGTTGGCCAGAAAGAAGACCAGACCGATGGCCCCCAGCATCATGATATTCGACCAGTTCACCGCGCTCAGGTGATAGGTGTCGGCGCGAATGATCTGCTGGCGGTAGTCACGGGCATTCTGCTCATAGAGCTGGTGGTAAACGAAGTGAGCCCGCTCGCGGTTGAGCGCCAGCTCCTTGCTGCCGGCGATGATGGCCTGATAGTTCTGATAGAGCCGATCTTCGGCCTGACGCATGTGGGAGAGATGGCGATAAACACGGTTCACCAGCAACCAGCCCACCACCATGGTGACGGTGACCCAGAGCGCAGTCACCCCGAGCAATGCAGGAGAGAGCCAGCCAAGGTAAAGGGCAGAACCCAGCGTGAGCACCAGCCCCTGCACCAGCTCAGGCAGGCGCACGAAGGCGATGGTGATCTGGCCGATATCGCTGGAGAGGGAGGCCAGCAGTGGCCCCTGACCAATCTGGCGGATGCGGGCGACATCGGTATCCAACAGTTGCTTGAGCAGACGGCCACGCAACCGGTAGACAAAATGGTGACCGAGAGTGGTCAGGGCCAGCTGAGATCCGAGCGTGATCACCAACAGCAGCACTATCAGGCCGACCAGCTGACCGAGGATCGGCAGCGGATCACCTATAGATTCGATAAGAGACTGATTGATAAAAGCAATGACGCCAATCCCGCTGACGGCACTGAGCAGACTGAGCAGGGTGATGGCGATGAAGGGCCAACGATATTGGCGATAAACCAGAGACAATAGTTCCATAACGGACCGGTATTCCAGAGAGATCAGAACAACTGCGGGTGAAAAGAAGGGCGGGAACCCGGTTCCCGCCCGACTTCGATTACCAGCGGTAGTTGATGCTGCCCACTACGCTGCGCGGCTCGCCGTAGTAGCAGTAGTAGTCACAACTGGCCACGTAGGTTTCACCCAGCAGGTTGTTGACGTTGAGCTGAGCACGCCAGTTCTTGGCAAAGTCATACCCGATCATCGCATCCCAGACGGTATGGGCCGGCACCTCGGCAGAGCCGTAGATGGGGGTGTAGTCCGCATTCACGGCGCCAATACCCACGCTGGAACCGATATAACGCACACCGGTACCCAGCTCCAGACCCGAAGCCACCCCTTGCTGCACCTTGTAGTTACCCCAGAAGGAGGCCTGGTGGCGCGGGATCAGGCTGGCACGGCGATCGCCACTGCCGGTGTCGTTGGTTTTGGCATCGGTGTAGGTATAAGCAGCGGTCAGACGCAGCGCATCGGTCACCTGCACGCTCCCTTCCAGCTCAACCCCCTGAGAGGTCACTTCACCCGCCTGGGTCTGCTGGCCGGAACCGGTAGAGACCAGCGAGTTGGTCTGGGCCAGATCGAACAACGCCAGATTGATGTAACCGTCGAGGAAGGCTGGCGCATACTTCACGCCGGTCTCGTAGAGCTTGCCCTTGAGCGGCTTGTAGGAGTTTCGGGTGTTGGGATCGATCCCCGGCAGCACTTCGAACGACTCGGCATAGGCAAAGTAGGGAGAGAGGCCGTTGTCAGCCAGATACATCAGGCTGCCCGAGAGGGAAAGCTCGTGATCGTACTGGCGCTCGTCCTTGCTGGTATTGGTATTGTGGGTCTCCACATAGTCGAAACGGCCACCGGCAGTCAGCAACCAGCGATCGTCCCAGCGGACCTGGTGCTGGGCATAGAGGCCACTCTGGCCCTTGCTGCTCTTCTGGTGAGTAGCAGTCGACTCATCAAAACCGGGGAAGCCGCTGTAATCCGGGTTCATGGTATTGATGGAGCCCATACCGTAGTTGTCGGCCTCGACCCCTTCATTGACGTGACGCTGCAGATCCACCCCCAGCAGCAAGGTCTGCTCGGTGCTGTCGGAGTTCCAGTAGCCCACCATCTGGTTATCCATGGTGGCACTCTTGGTATTGCCATCGCGGTAAACCAGGCCACGACTGGCGGTTGTGCCTTCATAGGTCGGGAAGATATAGGTCTGGCGCAGCAGCAGATCGTTATAGTTGAAACGGACGTTCTGCTTGAACTCCCAGGTCTGGTTGAGCTGGTGGGCCAGCTCGTAACCGGTGGAGATCTGGGTATTGCGGTTGCGATCGTAATCCGGCTGGCTCAGGTTGGTGGAGGGATCAATCTGGCCACCTGACGTATTCAGGGTGCCATAGACCGGGAAAAAGCCGTTGGTCGGGACCCCTTCGTCGTGCAGGAAGCTGGCCAGCAGGGTCAGGCTGGTACGATCCGAAAGATCGAAGGTGACGCTCGGCGCCAGATAAACCCGATCGTTGTAAGTACCGGTAAGCACCCCATCACGCTCTTTATAGAGAGCAACCATGCGGTAACGGCTGTTGTCGGAGAGCGCGTCAGAGACGTCCACCCCGACCTGACGATGATCACGGCTGCCAAGCTGCAGATCCACCTGCCCTTGCGGCGTGGCGGTCGGTCGCTTGCTGATGGCATTGATCACCCCGCCCGGAGGCGCCTCACCGTAAAGGATCGAGGCTGGCCCCTTCAGCACTTCCACACTCTCCAGACCGAACGGTTCCGGCGTCCAGACGTAGTAGCCGGTGCCAAACAAGCGGTTGCCATCCAGATAAGAGGCGGCATCGAAGCCACGCACCTTGAACCAGTCGGTGTTGTTGTCTGAGCCATAGAGGCCGGTCAATACGCCGGAACGGTAGCGAATCGCTTCATCCAGCTGCAACACGGCGTGCTGATCCAGCTCCTCGCGATTAACCACTGAGACGGCGCGAGGGGTCTCGGCCATCGGCACTTCCACCTTCATAGCAGTACCTGTCACCACCATGGTTTCGCTGGCTTTGGGCAGCTCAGCGGTGGTTTGTTCGGCCATCAGCGGCAGGGAGACGAGCAAACCGGAGAGCGAAAGCACGCCGAAGGCGCCCTTCTTGCCGGGTCCTGTAGTGTATTTTTGCGCAATCATATTAAAGTCTCGTTTATCAATGAGTTATGTTGTTTTAATTGTTATTTGTGGTCGTTTGTCACGACATCACCCTGTTTCATGGGCGAATAAAGCAGCGCAATCCTACTACAGGAGCCGTGATCGAATCGATTCAATAATTGCTAATCATTTGCACCTACATTGTTATCTGGCTGCATCGTTGGCAGGATTTCGCGGGAGATGGGAGCCATCAGGAGAGCTATGAGCGGAGAAGAAAATGGAGAGGAATATAAAGAAGCAGAAAAAAGATCGGCAGGATGGATCCGGTGGCATTATCTGACTGGATCCATTATCCCCAAGCTTTATCCATATTTATCCACACCCTTTGGCGGTAGAATCCGGCTTTCCGTTTCTTTGTCTGAAATCAGGATCCATTCCATGGCCAAACTCAATCTCGTCGTCGGCTCCATGCTGGGCGCCGCCGAATATGTCGCAGACCACGTCGCCAACCTGCTGGAACAGGCTGGCCACCAGACCCGGATCCACAACCCGGCCAAGCTGGCAGAGGTACTGGATGATGCGGGATCCATCCTGCTGGTGGTCACCTCGACCCACGGTGCCGGTGATGTACCCGACAACCTGCAACCCTTCGCCAAGGATCTTGCCGAGCAGCATCCGGATCTTAATTCATTGAAATATGGCGTGATCGCCCTTGGCGACAGCAGTTATGACACCTTTTGCCAGGGTGGCAAGACGCTGGATCGCCTGCTGGCCGAGTGCGGTGCCAGCCGGATCGGCGAGCGGCTCGACATCGATGTGACCCAACACGAGATCCCCGAAGATGCCGCAGAAGTGTGGATCCGCGACTGGATGACGATGATCGCATGATCAGAGTGCGGGAGATCCTGAAAAAAAGCTTGATCTCCCCACTTATCCCCAGATCGACTATCCACCATGTTATTAACAGATTGATCCGGGGGAATTGTTCTACACGGTTACCCACAACGCCCAGGGGTAATGTGTATAACTACGGTGTAAAGCTCTGCAAAACCTATAGTTATCCATGTATTAGATCCAGACCGACAGACCTCTGTGTATAAAAGTCCTGGTTATCCCCTCGTTCACCGGGCCAGGATCCAAGCTTTTCCACAAGCTAGGATCGTCCTTAAATTAATGATCTTTATGATCAAAAAGTGCTTATCAACAGAAAGGGCGGATCCTAATAAGAGATCCAGTAAAAGATCGATCTAAAGATCCTTAAGATCTAATTAGTGGATCCTCCCTTCATACTGAACGTTAAGTAGACGTTCCCCTCAGGACGCGAAACAGATAGAATGTTCCGCCCTTTAGCCCAGGCAAATAAAGATCTTCAGGCGTGCAGATCAAGGTGATCCCAATGCAATACCATGAACAATTTGATGTGATCGTCGTCGGTGGCGGTCATGCCGGAACCGAAGCAGCAACAGCGGCAGCCCGTATGGGCATGAACACCCTGTTGCTGACCCACAATATCGATACGCTGGGACACATGTCCTGTAATCCGGCGATCGGCGGGATCGGCAAGGGACACCTGGTCAGGGAAGTTGACGCACTCGGCGGGATCATGGCGCGTGCCATCGATCTTGGCGGGATCCAGTTCCGCACCCTCAACTCCTCCAAGGGCCCGGCAGTGCGAGCCACTCGTGCCCAGGCGGATCGCCTGCTCTACAAGGCCGTCGTTCGCCAGATGCTGGAGAACTACCCGAACCTGAAGATCTTCCAGCAAGCCTGTGACGATCTGATCATGGACGGGGATCGTGTTGCCGGTGTGGTCACCCAGAGCGGGATCCGCATCAGCGGCAAGACTGTGGTGCTGACGGTCGGTACCTTCCTGAATGGTTTGATCCACATAGGGATGGAGAACTACAAGGGCGGCCGTGCCGGGGATCCTCCCTCGATCGCCTTGGCCCAGCGCCTGCGCGAACTGCCGCTGCGCATCGATCGCCTCAAGACGGGCACCCCGCCGCGCATTGATGCCCGCAGCGTCGATTTCTCCGTCATGCAGGAGCAGCACGGCGACGATCCGCGCCCCGTCTTCTCGTTTATCGGCAATGCCAGCCAGCATCCCCGTCAGGTGCCCTGCTACGTCACCCACACCAACGAGCGTACCCACGAAGTGATCCGCAATAACCTGGATCGCAGCCCCATGTACGCCGGGGTGATCGAGGGGATCGGCCCGCGCTACTGCCCGTCGATCGAAGACAAGATCACCCGTTTCGCCGACAAGACGGCGCACCAGATCTTCGTCGAGCCGGAAGGCCTGACCACCCACGAACTCTATCCGAACGGGATATCCACCAGCCTGCCGTTTGACGTGCAGGTGCAGATCGTCCGTTCCGTGCGCGGCTTCGAGAACGCCCACATCACCCGCCCCGGCTATGCCATCGAATATGATTTCTTCGATCCGCGGGATCTCAAGGCCAACATGGAGAGCAAGTGCATTCTAAACTTGTTCTTTGCTGGCCAGATCAACGGTACGACCGGTTATGAAGAGGCGGCGGCACAAGGCCTGATGGCCGGTCTGAACGCCGCGCTGCGTGCCCAGGACAAGGATCCCTGGAACCCGCGTCGGGATCAGGCCTACATGGGCGTGATGATGGACGATCTCTCCACCCTGGGGACCCGCGAGCCTTACCGCATGTTCACCAGCCGCGCCGAATACCGCCTGCTGCTGCGGGAAGACAACGCCGATATCCGTCTGACCGCCATCGGTCGCGAGCTGGGTCTGGTAGATGACGAGCGCTGGGGCAAATTCAACGCCAAGATGGAACAGGTCGAGCTGGAGCGTCAGCGCATGCGTTCAACCTGGATCCACCCGCAACATCCGTCACTGGAAGCGGTCAACGCCCTGGTCAACACCCCGCTGACCCGCGAACAGAGTCTGGAAGAGCTGCTGCGTCGTCCCGAGGTGACCTATGATGCGCTGATGGCCATCGAGGGTGTCGGCCCTTCCGTGACCGATCCTGCTGCGGCCGAACAGGTTGAGATCCAGATCAAGTACGCCGGTTACATCGAGCGTCAGCACGATGAAGTGGAGAAGCAGCTGCGCAACGAGAACACCCTGCTGCCGCTGGATCTGGACTATCGCGAGGTGAACGGCCTCTCCAACGAGGTGAAAGCCAAGCTGAACGATGCCAAGCCGCAGACCATTGGTCAGGCTTCCCGCATCTCCGGTATCACCCCGGCGGCCATATCCATCCTGCTGGTTCACCTGAAAAAACACGGCCTGCTGCGTAAAACCGCCTGAGGATTCTTACCGTTGGAAAATATGCTGGAAAGATTGAACGGCCTGCTCATGCAGGCCGGAATTGTTATCACCGATACCCAAAAGAGCCAACTGGTGCAGTTGGTCGAGTTGCTGCACAAGTGGAACAAGGCTTACAATCTCACCTCGGTGCGAGATCCGGACGCCATGCTGGTCAAGCATATCCTCGATAGCCTGGTGGTAAGCCCCCACTTGCACGGTGAGCGCTTCATCGACGTGGGGACAGGTCCCGGCCTGCCGGGATTGCCGCTGGCGATCATCAATCCGGACAAGCAGTTCGTTCTGCTAGACAGTCTGGGCAAACGGATCAACTTCATCCGCCAGGTCATTCTGGAGCTGGGGTTGACCAATGTGACGCCGATCAAATCCCGGGTGGAAGAGTATCAACCCGAAGTCGGGTTTGATGGTGTACTCAGCAGAGCGTTCGCTTCGCTAGAGGACATGCTGAGCTGGTGTCACCACCTGCCGTCAGAACAGGGCAGCTTCCTCGCGCTCAAGGGACAATATCCCGCAGAGGAGCTGGCCCAGTTGCCTGCCAATATCCGTCTGGTAGCCTGTCATGAGCTGCGGGTGCCGGAGCTGGAAGGCGAACGTCATCTGCTGGAATTCAAACATATCCAGCCCGAATAGGGTCGCAGTTTCATTTAGGGGATAGTGTGGGAAAAGTCATTGCCATAGCCAACCAGAAGGGTGGAGTGGGTAAAACCACCACCTGTGTGAACCTGGCCGCCTCCATGGCCGCCACCCGGCGCAAGGTGCTGGTGATCGATCTGGATCCGCAGGGCAATGCCACCATGGGCAGCGGCGTCGACAAGTACGAAGTCGAGCGCACCGCCTATGAGCTGCTGATCGAAGATGCTCCCATCAGCGAGGTGATCATACCCGAAACTTCCGGTGGTTATCACCTGATCGCCGCCAACGCCGACGTGACCGCAGCCGAAATCCGCCTGATGGAGTTTTTCGCCCGCGAGATCCGTCTGCGCAATGCGCTGGCCTCGGTGCGGGACAAGTACGACTACGTCTTCATCGACTGCCCACCTTCCCTCAACATGCTGACCGTGAATGCCATGGCCGCCGCCGACTCCGTGCTGGTGCCCATGCAGTGCGAATACTATGCGCTGGAGGGGCTCACCGCCTTGGTCGACACCATCAGCAAGCTGGCCGCCGTGGTCAATCCCGATCTCAAGATCGAAGGTGTGCTGCGTACCATGTACGATCACCGCAACCGGCTGGCCAATGATGTGTCCGATCAGCTAAAACAGCATTTCGGCGACAAGGTCTACCGCACCATCATTCCCCGCAACGTCAGACTGGCGGAGGCGCCGAGTTTCGGTGCGCCGGCCATGCACTATGACAAATCATCGGTGGGCGCCAAGGCCTACCTGGCTCTGGCTGGCGAGATCCTGCGCCGCCAGGAGCAGGAACGTCAGGCGACCATCGCAGACCGAGAGAGCATATGACTCCGAAAAAACGTGGACTGGGCAAGGGGCTGGATGCCCTGCTCAGTACCAGCACGGCTGCCCGCCAGAAACAGGTGATGAGCGATCAACGTACTGAAGAGGCCATGGCCCCCACCAATCAGGGCGAGCTGCGCAAGCTGCCGGTGGAGTGGTTGCAGTCCGGCAAGTACCAGCCCCGCAAAGACATGTCCCAGGATGCACTGGAAGAGCTTGCCAACTCCATCCGCGCCCAGGGGGTGATCCAGCCCATCGTGGTACGCCCTCTCGGCGAACAATCCTTCGAAATCATCGCCGGTGAACGGCGCTGGCGCGCGTCCCAGCTGGCGCGGCTTGAGGTGGTGCCCTGCATCGTCAAGGATGTACCCGACGAGGCTGCCGTCGCCATCGCGCTGATTGAGAATATTCAGCGGGAAGACCTCAATGCCATCGAAGAGGCGGTCGCTTTACAAAGACTGCTGACCGAATTTGAACTCACCCACCAGCAGGTGGCCGAGGCGGTGGGCAAGTCCCGCACCACGGTGACCAACCTGCTGCGCCTCAACCAGCTCAACGATGACGTGAAGCGTTTCGTCGAGCATGGTGACCTCGATATGGGCCATGCCCGTGCCCTGCTGGCACTGAGCGGCCAGGCCCAGTCTGAACTGGCCAAGCTGGTTGCCCAGAAGGGGCTGACCGTACGCGATACCGAGAAGCTGGTGCAAAAAGCGCTCGAACCGGCAAAAGCCAGGGTCGAACCGGCCCGTGATCCGCAGATCGGCTACCTGGAGCGCCAACTGGCAGAAAAAATTGGCAATCAGGTGCAACTTCAGCCTGGCAAGCGGGATAGCGGGAAGTTAGTAATAAGTTACGAGAATTTGTCCGATTTGGACCGTATATTGGGCTATTTTGGCGTGTCGGAATCGTGATTTTTACGCTTTTTGTAGTAATAAAACATCCATTCCTTTTGATATGACCATAACCCTGATTTGCCGCGGAAAGCCGCAAAAATTAAGGATTTTTGTCATATTGCAATAGCTGCCCTCAAGGGTATAATTTGACCGGCTTTAAGAGCTGTTAACATGGGGTCTTCGGATCCCGATTTTTTACAGTTCTGTAATGTTCAGGGGTAGGTTGGTGAAGCAGAAAATAGCCTTGGAAGGTTTGACACTGGCCTTGGTTATGCTCGTTTGTCAGCTCATCCTGATCCTGGCGATGAGTGCCGTCTGGTTTTACCTGACTGGTGCCAGCGCCGGTTATTCCGCCCTCTACGGAGGGGGGATGTACTGGGTTCCTCAAGCCTTGTTTACTGTCTGGGTGCTGCGCCGCAAGGTGACAACCGAGAGTGTGGGCCTGGTTTTGCGGGACTTTTATGGTGGGGCAGGGATTAAGCTCATTTCTACAACAGGTCTATTCGCCCTGATGTTTGGTGCGGGAGTCGAGGTCGTTACCGTCTCGTTTTTCGCCACTTATATCCTCGCCCTCGTTGTACAGTGGATGGTTTCATTCACGCTTAACAACCACTATTAGGAAAACT
Source organism: Aeromonas sp. 600886 (assembly GCF_049174935.1). Taxonomy (NCBI): domain Bacteria; kingdom Pseudomonadati; phylum Pseudomonadota; class Gammaproteobacteria; order Aeromonadales; family Aeromonadaceae; genus Aeromonas; species Aeromonas sp. 600886. Next base: position 94,907 of record NZ_JAAKUB010000012.1, read on the forward strand.
CATGTCTGCAACCGGAGAAGTCCTGACTCCTCAGGGATATATCTCCCACCACCTGACCCACCTTCAAGTCGGGTCCGGGTTCTGGACGGTCAATATCGACTCAATGGTATTTTCCGTCGTGCTAGGCGCCCTGTTTATCCTGCTGTTCCGCAAAGTAGCCGTTAACGCTACCAGCGGGGTGCCGGGTAAGCTGCAGTGCTTTGTGGAGATGCTGGTCGAGTTTGTGAATGGTAACGTCAAAGACATCTTTCACGGTCGCAACAAGGTCATCGCACCTTTGGGGCTGACGGTGTTTGTGTGGATCTTCCTGATGAACTTCATGGATCTGATCCCCGTTGACTTTATCCCTCACGCTGCACAATTGATGGGTATTCCCTATCTGCGTGTGGTTCCCTCTGCTGACGTTAACATCACCATGTCCATGGCTTTGGGCGTGTTCTTCTTGATCCTGTATTACAGCATCAAGGTCAAGGGTATCGGCGGGTTTGTGAAGGAGCTGACGCTTCAGCCTTTCAATCACCCGGCGGCCATCCCGGTTAACCTCATCTTGGAAACTGTTACGCTGATTTCCAAACCTGTTTCTCTGGGTCTTCGACTGTTCGGCAACATGTATGCTGGCGAACTGATCTTTATCCTGATTGCTGGTTTGTTACCCTGGTGGTCACAGTGGATCCTGTCCGTGCCTTGGGCAATTTTCCACATCCTGATCATCACTTTGCAGGCATTCATTTTCATGGTTCTGACCATCGTCTATCTGTCGATGGCGCAGGAAGACCATGGTTGATGCAACTCAAATAATCCTTTTTATACAATCAATTACATCTAAATAACTGGAGATCCTCATGGAAAACTTGAACATGGACCTGCTGTACATCGCTGCTGCAATGATGATGGGTCTGGCTGCTATCGGCGCTTCCATCGGTATCGGTATCCTGGGTGGCAAGTTCCTGGAAGGTGCTGCTCGTCAACCGGATCTGATCCCTGTTCTGCGTACCCAGTTCTTCATCGTAATGGGTCTGGTGGATGCGATCCCGATGATCGCCGTTGGTCTGGGTCTGTACGTGATGTTTGCGGTTGCTGGCTAAGTCGTTACGACTCTCCAGACATAACCCATTAACTAACTTAAGAGGACATCGGCTGTGAATATCAATGCCACCCTCCTCGGCCAAGCAATTGCTTTTTTCTTCTTCGTAGTGTTTTGCATGAAGTACGTATGGCCGCCGCTGATTGCTGCCATCGAAGCCCGTCAGAAAGCTATTGCTGACGGTCTCTCTTCTGCCGAACGAGCCAAGAAAGATCTGGATTTGGCCAAGGCCAACGCCGTCGATCAGCTGAAAGAAGCCAAGCTGCAGGCTGCTGAAATCATTGAACAGGCCAACAAACGCAAGGCCCAGATCATTGATGAGGCAACTGTCGGTGCTCAGGCTGAGCGGGAAAAAATCCTGGCTCAAGGCCGTGCCGAGATTGAAGCTGAACGTCATCGTGCCAAAGAGGAACTGCGCAAGCAGGTTGCTGCTCTTGCCATTGCGGGTGCAGAGAAGATCCTGGCGCGCCAAATCGACCAGGCTGCCAACAGCGACATCGTCGACAAACTGGTAGCTGAACTGTAACGGGAACGGGGCTATGTCTGAACTGACTACAATCGCTCGCCCCTACGCCAAGGCTGCTTTCGAGTTTGCCGTTGAGCACAAGGCGGTTGATCAGTGGCTGGGGATGCTCAGCTTCGCTGCGGAAGTAGTGAAGAACGAGACCATCCACTCCCTGGTTAACGGCTCTGTGGCTGCCGACGAGCTGGCAAAACTGTTTGTCAGCATCTGCGGGGAGCAACTCGACGAGCATGGCCAGAACCTGATCCGGGTAATGGCAGAGAATGGTCGCTTGGGTGTGCTGCCGGCGGTCGTTGCCGAATTTGTGGTGTTCAAGTCTGAACTGGACAAAGAAGTTCAGGCTGACGTGATTTCGGCGATTGCACTGACCGACCAGCAGAAAGCCAATATTCAGGCTTCTCTGGAACAACGTCTCGCGCGCAAAGTGAAGCTGAATTGCAGCATCGACGCGTCCTTGATGGCCGGGGTGCTCATCAAGGCCGGTGATCTGGTTATCGACGGAACTGTCCGCGGCAAGCTGGATCGCATGGCTGACGCGCTGCAATCTTGATTGGGGTATTAGAGCATGCAACTGAATTCCACTGAAATCGCCGAGCTGATCAAGCAGCGCATTGCGCAGTTTGATGTAAAGAGCGAAGCGCGTAACGAAGGTACCATCGTCTCCGTGAGTGACGGTATCATTCGTATCCACGGCCTGGCCGATGCCATGCAGGGTGAGATGATCGAGCTGCCGGGCAACCGCTACGCTCTGGCATTGAACCTGGAGCGTGACTCCGTTGGTGCCGTAGTGATGGGTCCCTATGCCGATCTGGCCGAAGGGATGAAAGTAAAAGGTACTGGCCGCATTCTGGAAGTGCCGGTCGGTCGTGGTCTGCTGGGCCGGGTGGTCAACACCCTGGGTCAGCCTATCGACGGTAAAGGTCCGGTCGAGCACGATGGCTTCTCTCCGGTAGAAGTGATTGCCCCGGGCGTTATCGAGCGTAAGTCTGTTGACCAGCCGGTCCAGACCGGTCTGAAAGCCATCGACTCCATGATCCCTATCGGTCGTGGCCAGCGTGAGCTGATCATCGGTGACCGCCAGGTAGGTAAAACTGCCATTGCGATCGACACCATCATCAACCAGAAAGACTCCGGCATTAAGTGTGTCTACGTTGCGATTGGCCAGAAGGCCTCCACCATCGCCAACGTGGTGCGCAAGCTGGAAGAGCACGGTGCTCTGGCCAACACCATCGTGGTTGTTGCCTCTGCTTCCGAAGCGGCTGCCCTGCAATACCTGGCTCCGTATTCAGGTTGCTCCATGGGTGAGTACTTCCGTGACCGCGGTGAAGATGCCCTGATCATTTATGATGACCTGTCCAAGCAGGCCGTTGCATATCGTCAGATCTCCCTGCTGCTGCGCCGTCCGCCAGGACGTGAAGCATTCCCGGGCGACGTATTCTATCTGCACTCCCGTCTGCTGGAGCGTGCAGCTCGCGTCAACGACGAGTACGTAGAGAAGTTCACCAAGGGTGAAGTGAAGGGCAAAACCGGTTCTCTGACCGCGCTGCCGATCATCGAAACCCAGGCGGGCGACGTATCCGCGTTCGTTCCGACCAACGTGATCTCCATCACCGATGGTCAGATCTTCCTGACTTCCCAGTCTTTCAACGCCGGTATTCGTCCTGCGGTTGATCCGGGTATCTCCGTATCCCGTGTGGGTGGTGCCGCCCAGACCAAGATCGTCAAGAAGCTGTCCGGTGGTATCCGTACCGCGCTGGCCCAGTATCGCGAACTTGCTGCCTTTGCCCAGTTCTCTTCCGACCTGGACGATGCAACTCGCAAGCAGCTGGACCACGGTCAGAAAGTGACCGAGCTGATGAAACAGAAGCAGTACTCTCCGATGAGCGTGGCTCACCAGTCTCTGGTGCTGTTCGCCGCGGAAAAAGGCTATCTCTCTGATGTCGAGTTGAGCAAGATCCTCGACTTCGAAGCCGCTCTGCTCTCTTTCGCCGATACCCAGCATGCTGAGCTGATGGCTGAAATCAATGCCAAGGCTGACTACAACGACGCGATCGTTGGCAAGCTGACTGCGTTGCTGGATGACTTCAAGGCAACCCAGACCTGGTAAGCGAGTGTGGCAGCGCAAGCTGCCACCTGATGGAGAGAAGAGATGGCCGGCGCAAAAGAGATACGTAACAAGATCGGGAGTGTTAAAAACACTCAAAAGATCACCAGCGCTATGGAAATGGTGGCAGCAAGCAAGATGCGCCGTGCGCAGGATCGCATGTCTGCCAGCCGTCCGTACGCTGAAACCATGCGCAAGGTGATCGGCCATATCGCTCAGGGGAACCTGGAATACAAACACCCCTACCTCATCGAACGTGAGGTCAAGCGAGTGGGTTACATCGTCGTCTCCACCGACCGTGGCCTGTGTGGTGGTCTGAACATCAACCTGTTCAAGGCTGCCCTCAATGATATGAAGCAATGGAGCGCGAAAGGTGCCAAGGTTGACCTGGCTCTGATCGGCAACAAAGCCTCCAACTTCTTTGAACGGCACGGCGCCAAGGTGAAAGCTCATGTCGCAGGACTGGGCGATAACCCGAGCGTCAATGACCTGATTGGTTCAGTCAAGGTCATGCTGAAGGCTTACGACAACGGTGAGATTGACAAGCTGTATCTGGTGTACAACAAGTTCGTCAACACCATGGTGCAGCAACCACGGGTCGATCAACTGCTGCCTTTGCCCGTAACTGAAGACAGCAAGCTCGCCAAGAAACACCACTGGGATTACCTCTATGAGCCGGATCCCAAGAAGCTGCTGGATACCCTGCTGGTTCGCTATGTCGAATCTCAGGTCTACCAGGGTGTAGTGGAAAACTTGGCCAGTGAACAGGCAGCCCGAATGGTTGCCATGCAAGCCGCGACTGACAACGCCGGTAACCTGATTAACGATCTGCAACTGGTATACAACAAGGCCCGTCAGGCCAGTATTACCCAGGAGCTGACAGAGATCGTATCCGGTGCTGCTGCGGTGTAAGGCAAGGGTTATCAAAGGTTTAGAGGATTTGACATGAGTAACGGTTTCATCGTCCAAATCATCGGCGCTGTAGTGGACATCGAGTTCCCGCAGAATGCCGTGCCCCAGGTGTACGATGCACTGAAGGTCGTTAGCGAAGGTCAAGGCCAGGGTCTGGTGCTGGAAGTTCAGCAACAGATCGGTGGCGGCGTCGTTCGTTGCATCACCATGGGTTCCTCCGACGGTCTGCGTCGTGGGTTGGAAGTAATGAATAGCGGTAAATCCATCCAGGTTCCGGTCGGTACTGCGACACTGGGTCGGATCATGAACGTACTGGGCGAGCCAATCGACGAGAAAGGCCCGATCGGTGAAGAAGAGAGCTGGTCAATCCACCGTGAAGCCCCCAGCTACGAAGATCAGTCCAACAGCACCGAGCTGCTGGAGACCGGCATCAAGGTTATCGACCTGGTATGTCCGTTCGCCAAGGGTGGTAAAGTGGGTCTGTTCGGTGGTGCCGGTGTAGGCAAAACCGTAAACATGATGGAGCTGATCCGTAACATCGCGATCGAACACAGTGGTTACTCTGTATTCGCCGGTGTAGGTGAGCGTACCCGTGAGGGTAACGACTTCTACCACGAGATGATGGAGTCCAACGTACTGGACAAAGTATCTCTGGTTTACGGTCAGATGAACGAGCCGCCCGGAAACCGTCTGCGTGTAGCGCTGACCGGCCTGACCATGGCCGAGAAGTTCCGTGACGAAGGTCGTGACGTGCTGTTCTTCGTGGACAACATCTACCGTTACACCCTGGCCGGTACAGAAGTATCCGCACTGCTGGGCCGTATGCCTTCCGCAGTAGGTTACCAGCCGACCCTGGCCGAGGAGATGGGTGTTCTGCAAGAACGTATCACCTCCACCAAGACCGGTTCCATCACCTCCGTACAGGCAGTTTACGTTCCTGCGGATGACTTGACTGACCCGTCTCCAGCGACCACCTTCGCCCACCTGGATGCGACCGTCGTACTGTCCCGTCAGATCGCGGCACTGGGTATCTACCCGGCCGTTGACCCGCTGGACTCTACCTCTCGTCAGCTGGATCCGCTGGTGGTTGGCAAGGAGCACTACGAGACCGCTCGTGGCGTTCAGACCGTACTGCAGCGCTATAAAGAGCTGAAGGACATCATCGCCATCCTGGGTATGGATGAACTGTCAGAAGAAGACAAACTGACCGTAGCCCGTGCCCGTAAGATCGAGCGTTTCCTGTCCCAGCCGTTCTTCGTTGCAGAAGTGTTTACCGGTTCTCCGGGTAAATACGTGCCGCTGAAAGAGACCATCCGTGGTTTCCAGGGCATCCTGAAAGGCGAGTATGACGATCTGCCCGAGCAGGCGTTCTACATGGTTGGCGGTATCGACGAAGTCGTCGAGAAATCCAAGAAACTGTAAGCCTCGACAGGAGGGCCCATGGCAGAGATGATCTCCTTTCACCTGGACGTGGTGAGCGCCGAAGGAAAACTGTTTTCCGGTCGCGTGCAATCCGCTCAGGTATCAGGCTCCGAAGGTGAGTTGGGTCTCCGCCACGGTCATGCTCCGTTGCTGACTGCCATCAAGCCGGGCCTGGTCCGCTTGGTGAAGCAGAATGGAACTGAAGAGGTGCTGTACATCTCCGGCGGTATGCTGGAAGTACAACCTGAATCCGTGACCGTGCTGGCGGACACCGCGATTCGTGCTGACGACTTGGATGAGGCGAAAGCCCAGGAAGCCAAGCGCGCAGCCGAAGAGCGGATCCACAGCTCCCATGGTGATATCGACTACGCCCAGGCCGCCACAGAGCTGGCCAAGGCGATGGCTCAACTGCGAGTCATCGATATCGTCAAAAAGAATTACCGCTAATAACGGTGATGTAAAAAGCGACCTTCGGGTCGCTTTTTTTTTACCCGTTGGATAGACTCCGCCGAGTATTTTTCATGTTCCAAAGGCCAATTTATGTCCCTCAACGTCGTGATCCTGGCTGCGGGTAAAGGTACCCGTATGCGCTCTTCCCTGCCCAAGGTACTGCACCCGGTAGCCAACAAACCCATGGTTTCCCATGTGATCGATACCGCTCGTCATGTCGGTGCCGAGCAGCTGCATCTGGTCTATGGCCACGGTGCCGAGCTGCTGAAAGAGCGGATCGTGGCGGCTGATGTGAACTGGGTGCTGCAAGCTCAGCAGCTGGGAACTGGTCATGCCGTCGCCCAGGCCATCCCGTTCTGGAAGGATGAAGACGATGTGCTGGTGCTCTACGGCGATACCCCGCTGATCCAGCCCGAGACCCTGCAGCGCTTGCTCGCCGCCAAGGCTGAAAACGGGATGGCACTGCTGACCGTGGTGCTGGACAACCCCACCGGCTATGGCCGCATCGTCCGTGAAAATGGTCAGGTAGTCGGTATCGTCGAGCAGAAGGATGCCAATGCCGAACAGCTGGCCATTCGTGAGGTGAACACCGGCGTGCTGGTGGCCAATGGGGGCCAGTTGCGTCAATGGTTGTCTCGTCTCGACAACAAAAACGCCCAGGGCGAGTTCTATCTGACCGATGTGATCGCCATGGCTCACGGCGATAATTGCCCGATTGCCGCCGTTCATCCGGAGCGTGCCGCCGAGGTGGAAGGGGCCAACAATCGGGTGCAATTGGCTCAGCTTGAGCGCAGCTATCAGCAGATGCAGGCCGAGAAACTGATGATTGCAGGTGCAACCATGATCGACCCCGCACGCTTTGATTTGCGTGGGGTTTTGGAAATTGGTGAAGAGGTTGTTATTGATGCAAACGTCATCATTGAGGGCAAGGTGACTCTCGGCAATCACGTTCGTATCGGAGCCGGTTGCGTACTGAAAGATTGTGTCATTGGCGATCACACCGAGGTGAAACCCTACTCGGTTATCGAGGGTGCACAGGTGGCAGATCAGTGCTCAGTGGGTCCGTTTACCCGCTTGCGTCCGGGGGCGGTTCTGGAGCAGGATGCGCACGTTGGCAACTTCGTCGAGATGAAGAAGGCCCGTCTTGGGGTTGGTTCCAAGTGCGGTCATCTGACCTATCTGGGTGATGCCGAGATCGGAGCCGGGGTGAATATCGGTGCCGGTACCATCACCTGCAACTACGACGGGGTCAACAAATTCCAGACCATCATCGAGGACGATGTGTTCGTCGGTTCTGATACCCAACTGGTAGCGCCTGTTCGCATCGGCAAGGGGGCCACCCTGGGTGCCGGCTCTACTATTACCAAGGACGTGGGTGAAAATGAACTCGTGATTACCCGGGTACCCCAGCGTCACATCAAGAACTGGGCTCGTCCGGTCAAGAAAACTGATAAGTGATATCAGTATGAAGGCGACCCATGAACAAGCGAATCATCAAGCTCGCAGACGCGAGCCACAGTCTGTTTTCCCGCTTTGTCGATCTGGTGGGAATTTCAGTCTCAATGGTGCTGCTCGCACGGCACTTTGGCTTGTTTCATGGGTTGGACGAGATGTCCCTGGTCACGCTGGGCATGGTGGTCTTCTTTCTGGTCTCCCAGAATACCGGGCTCTATTGCAGCCGGGTTCGTAAACATCTGGCGCAGTCTCTGCTGCGCCTCATCTTCTCCTGGTTGGTAACTGCTACCCTGCTCTACCTGCTGGTCTATCTGGTTCCCATCTTTAAACCCTACCACCCCTTCCCGCTGGAGCTGGCGGTGCTCTGGCTTGCCATGGCCTGCCTCATTTCCACCGGCTATCGGGTGTTGTACCGACTGGTGACCCTCTGGTTCAGCGATGCCTCCTGCTGTCGGCGTGTGGCCATCATTGGCGTAACTCCGGCCGGACTGGCGCTGGAAAAATCCCTGTGGGAGAGCCCGCGTCACGATATTCAGATGCTCGGATTTTTCGATGCCCGTAGCGAAGAGCGCTTCGGTTACCCGACTCGCAGTCCTCTGTTGGGTGATGTCGACGAGCTGCTCGAGCTGGCACGCAAAGGGCTGGTCGACGAAATCTATCTGGCGCTGCCTCTGACCGCCCGGGAGCGTATCAATCACTACCTCTACGAACTCTCCGACACCACGGTTAATACCTATCTGGTTCCCGATTTCTATGAGTACGGCCTGACCGTATCCCACATCGATCGGGTGGGCGATATCTATACCTTCAGCTTTTTCGATTCCCCGTTTGAAGGTGGCGCCGCCCTGCTCAAACGCATTGAAGATCTGGTGCTGGGTTCACTCATCCTGCTGCTCATCTCTCCGGTTATGGCGCTGGTGGCTCTCGGGGTGCGTCTCTCTTCCCCTGGACCCGTGCTCTTCAAGCAGGATCGCTACGGCCTGGGGGGGAAACGGATCCAGGTCTGGAAATTCCGCTCCATGCGCGTCATGGAGAATGATGCCGTGGTGACTCAGGCAACCAGAGGCGATCCCAGAGTGACGCCATTCGGTGCGTTTTTGCGTCGCACCTCGCTGGATGAGCTGCCGCAGTTTTTCAATGTGATTCAGGGCACCATGTCGATCGTGGGGCCACGTCCCCATGCCGTGGCGCACAACGAGCAGTACCGCTCACTGGTGGAGCGGTACATGCTGCGCCACAAGGTCAAACCGGGGATTACCGGGCTGGCCCAGATAAATGGATTTCGTGGTGAAACCGACACCCTCGACAAGATGGAGATGCGGGTCAAGTTCGATCTCAAGTACATCCAGTACTGGTCGCTCGGACTGGATTTCAAAGTCATTTTCCTGACTGTATTCAAGGGGTTTGTCGGTGCATCCGCTTACTAGCCTCGTTTGCGTCGGACTGCTGCTCTCCCCCTCTCTTTCAGTCCGTGCCGAGGTCACTCCCGTATCCCATCAGGGGCCGCTGGGTCTGGAGGTCCAGACCGAGATGGAGAGTCGTTATGGTCACGACAGCAACCTGCTGTGGCTGCGTGACAGTGGTCAGGCGATTGGCTCCGATTTCATCGGAATCACCCCGGAATTTCGCATGGTGGGCAAACGCGGCCTGGATCGCTATCAGTTCAGCTATCTGGGTGATTATCGTCGCTATGGCAGCAGCCATGCGGATGACTATGCCGATCACCAGTTCCAGTTTGACGGCAGCTGGCGCTTCTCCCTGCGCAACGCCTTCAAACTGATGTACCAGTATCGGCTGGGCCATGAGGCGCGTGGCGAGGGGCTGACCGAAGGCTTTATGTTGCAGGGAGATGCCTCTCCTTGTCCCAGCGACGCTGATAAGAAAGGTCGTGCGCTCTGTGGTGATGCCACATTCGGCAGATTTCAGATAAATGAGCCGTTGCGCTTCAAACGCAGCGAAGTGGGTGGCCGCTACAGTTACGGTGCACCCGATGCCAGAGGCAAGCTGGAGCTGGCGCTCTCCCACAAGGATCTGGGCTATCTCGACAAGCACCTCTACCAGCATGACTTTGAACGCTATGTGGCCGAGCAGGAGTGGCAGGAGAACACCGCCATTGTCGAGCTGTTCGATCAGGTGAGCCATGTCAGCCGTTTTCGTTACACCCTGCAGACCAATCTGCGACGCTATCCGGCCAATCCGCGCAAGGATTCCGACGAATTTTTCCTCATCACCGGGGTGATGAGCCAGCTGACCGGCAAGACCCGGATCGATGCCAATATCGGCGGGATCTACAAGCGTTTCGTCAACGATCCGCAGGCAGAGAGTTTCAAAGGGCTGAACTGGGATCTACGTCTGGAGTGGCAACCGCTCGATTACAGCAAGCTCGCGCTGCTCTCCAGCCGGACCATTCGTGATCCGGGTGGTGACGGCGGCTATGTCAGCAGCCAGCTATATGGCGCCGAGTGGCAGCACCACTGGTCACCCGGAGTGGCGACCACGCTCTCTTATCACGATATCCGGGATGATTATCACCAGTCGGTGGTCTGTGGTAACGACAACCGCCACCGTCAGGACGACATCCATCGCTGGGGCATGGGCATCAGCTACGACATTCGTCCCTCCGTCAATCTGGGGCTCCACTACCTGCAGGCCGACTCCGGCTCCAGCTTTGCCGGGCAGCCCATCGACATCGGCGGCAATTGCTATGGCCGTGCCCTCGGTTACGACAAACAACAGCTTTCTCTTTCACTCAAGGTAGCCATTTAACATGAACAAAAGCGTGATGGTGCTTCTGCTTGGCTGGTTGTTCAGCCTGTCGGTCTGGGCTGGCCAGAGCCCGCAAGGCAACGATTCCGCCTACCGGCTGGCGCCGGGGGACGAGGTCGAAATCCGGGTGTATGGCGAGCCGGATCTGTCGATGAAGTTCAAGGTCGATACCAGTGGCCACGTCAATTACCCCTATCTGGGTCAGGTGTTGCTGATGGGCCATACCACCGCTGAGGTGGCCGAGCTGCTGACCAGAGGGCTCAAGCACGGCGTGCTGCTCGATCCCATGGTGACGGTCAACGTGACCACTTTCCGCCAGGTGTTTGTTGCTGGCGAGGTGGCTCACCCGGGGGGCTACGAATACCAGCCCGGCCTGACGGTGGAGAAGGCCGTCGCGCTGGCGGGTGGTTTCACCGATCGCGCCGCCAGACGGGATATCAGCCTGCGCCTCAATGGCTGCGATCAGTTGCTGGAAGAGGTGAGCCTGCAACGGCAGCTCAATCCCGGCGACATCATCATCATCGAACAAAGTTTCTTCTAATCCAGGACGCTCTTCATGACTTCATTGTTGGTTGAAAATGGCCGTGCGCTAGAGAGTCGCCTCGATTTCAGCGGCCCCTGGCGGGTGCTCAAGGCAAACTGGTGGAAGGTGGTATTGTTTGCCGCCGTGGTGACCTTGGCGGCAGCCCCCTTTATCCTCAGCATGCCGCCCTATTATCAATCCAGTGCGACCCTGCTGCTGAAGGCAGATGCCAACAGCGCTTCCCCTATCGAGCCCGTCTACCGGGTCGATACCAGCCGCCGCGAGTACTACAACACCCAGTTCGAGCTGCTCAAGTCACGCCGGGTAGCCGAGAAGGTGGTTACTCATCTGGGTTTGGCCGAGTTGCCGGAATTCAACGGACAGCCCAATCCCGACAGCTGGCTGAGCCGCATCAAGGGGCTCTGGAGTGCCGCACATCAGGAGGATGCCTCCTCACGCCACCAGCATGCGCTGGAGTATCTGGCCAGACACCTGACCGTCTCGCCGGTGCGCGATACCCAGCTGGTCAGCATAGGGTTCGAATCCCGCTCTCCCGAGCTGGCCGCCAGCGTCGCCAATGAGGTGGCCCAGACTTACATCGATCTCAATGTGGAGGAGCGGGTCGATGCCAACACCACGGCATCGCACTGGAACCAGAGCCGGCTGGTGGAGATAAAGGCCAGTCTGGAGAAGCAGGAGAAGCAGCTCGGCGATTTTCTTGCCCGCAATGATCTGCTGACGTTTCGCGGCGTAGATGGTCTGCAAACCGAAGAGCTCGGTATCATCACCAACAAGTACGCGGATGCCCGCGAGCGGCGGCTGGCGGCGCAGGCCGAATTCCAGTCCATTCAGGAGTACGGCCGCAATCCGGCGGCGCTGGCTTCCCTGCCCGAGGTCTCCAACCACCCCCAGATGCAGGATCTGCGCATCGCCCTCATCAAGGCCCAGCAGGAGCTCTCCGAGCTGGCCAAGCGTTATGGCCCTAAGCATGACCGTATTCTGCAGGCCGAAGCACGCATCAAGGCGCTCAATACCCAGTCAAACCAGCTGATGCGGGAGATTGCCGACGGTATCGAGGATCGCTACCAGAGCAGCCAGCGCAAGGAGCAGGAATACCTCGCCCAGCTTGACGAGAAGAAGCGGGAGTTCTCCTCGCTGGCAGTCAAGAAGGATGAGTACAACAACCTGAAGAACAATATCGACAAGACCCGTCAGCTTTATAACGAGCTGTTCCGCCGTCAGGAAGAGACCCGCCTGAACGCTCAGCTGCACGAGTCGAATGCCATCCTCTACGATGCGGCATCGGTGCCCTTGTTGCCAGCCAAGCCAAACAAGATGCTCTTTCTGCTGATGGTGGTGATCATGGCGGGCATGGTTGCCGTGCTGGCCGTCATCACTGCCGGAGCGCTGCGCAATACCCTGGATCGTCTGAGCCAGCTGGTTTCCCAGCTCGGTGGGCGGGTGCTTGGTGAAATCCCGCGGCTGGCGGCCCTGCAGGATCAGAGTGCCCTGCTGCGGGTGGGGGCGGTCAATCCCAGAGTAGGTGCCAGTGCCGATGACCTCTACGCCATCATGCGGCTGGAGCCGGGTCAGCTGCAGCGCATCATGATCACCTCGACCCGTGCTGGTGAGGGCAAGTCGACGTTGGCGGCTCTCTGTGCCGCCAGCTTTGCCCGCCATGAGCGGGTGCTGCTGGTGGATGGGGATCTGCGCCGGGGCTCCCTTGGTCGCCAGTTGCTGGGGCAGGCAGCCAGACCGGGGTTGGCCGAGCTGCTCGCAGGCGAAGCCGATTTGGCTGCCTGTCTGGTGCCAAAAGAGGGATTGACCCTGCTGCCGGCTGGCCAGCCGGTCTCCTCCCCGCTGGCACTGCTTGGCTCGCCACGCTGGAGCGAACTGCTGGCAACTCTGGCCGGGCAGTTTGACCGCATCATAGTGGACACCCCTGCGCTGGAGGTCGGCAAGGATGCCCTGCTGCTGGGGCAGCCGCTGGATGGTGCCATTCATGTGATCCAGTCCGGCCAGCTGCCGGCCAGTCGGGTGCTGAGCGTGCTGGCACAGCTGCGGGATGCCAGAGTGGCGGTGTTGGGGACAGTGCTGACCCAGGTCGTCGAGCGGGATCTGGAAGGGGCGGAGAACCTGAGATTCTGTGGTGCACCCACCCGGGGCGCGCTATGAAACTGCTGCGCAGCATCACCACCATAGGTGGTGCTTCCGTGCTATCCCAGCTGATCGGGGCGTTCTCGGTCTGGTCACTGTCGCACAAGTTCGACATGGTTGCGGTCGGGCTCTATGCCCTCAGCTACAGTCTGGTGCTGATCGGTGCCCAGCTTGCCACCTTTGCCTCGCAACTGCTGTTGCCCAAGCTGGAGGAGGCCGAGCTGCCCGGCAACCTGATCTTTTCCCTGTTGCAGGTCTGGCTGCTCCCCATCCCCTATGTGCTGGTGGTGGTCTGCTTTTTCTCGCTGCCGCTCTGGCCGCTCTACCTGCTGACCGTGACCCACGGGTTGATCCTCATCGCCGAGAATCTGGCTCTGCGGGCCGGCCACTACCAGCGGCTCGGTCTGCAGCGTATCTCGGCCTCTGCCGTGGTGCTGCTCTGTCTGCTGTTGGCCCCTGACATGGCGCACTTCTATCAGTTATGGGCCTGTCTGCTGCTGGTGGTGATCGGGGGCTGGTTGTGGTCTGCCTTTACCTGGCACAGTGCCATGCTGAGGGAGGCTGCCCCGCGCCGCTTGCAGCACTTCTTCTCCCGCCATAAAGCGCATCTGGCTGGTGTCGGCAGTGCCGAGGTGCTGGCGATGGTGACGGCCAATCTGCCGACCGTGTTGATCAACTTCTGGTTTTCCCCTCTGGTGGCGGGCTACTTTGCCGTGGTCAACCGCTTCTGTCTGGCGCCCGTGGTGATTGTCGGCAACGCCATCCGCCACTCCATCTTCTCGCGATGGTCGGAGGATTTTCGCCAGCGCCGTTTCAACGGGGAGGAGTTTCGCAAGGTGAAGCGGCTGCTGCTGGCGATGGGCAGTGCGGCCACCCTCGGGATCCTCATCTGCTATCCGCTGGTGATGAAGTGGTTCTTCAATGCGGAGTGGATCGCCTCCATCGATACCTCCCGCTACATGTTGCCCTATGTCTTTACTGCGGTGGCCATCTGCCCGCTGACCGTAATCGAGCTGGTGTTCGGCTCGCCCCGCTACTTTTTGCAGATCCAGCTTGAGCAGCTGCTGGTCGTGGTGATTGCCTTCGTGCTGTTGCCCTGGTTGCAGCAGGAGTACGAGCTCTGCGTGCTGGCCTTCTCTCTGCTGACTGCGGTGCGCTACGGCTTCGTCTTTTTGCGGGTCAACCGCCGGGCTGCCGAGTTGCAGGGGCGGATGGAGCTGCCCTCGTGAACAGTGCCCTCATCATGCAGGCCAATCTGCTGCTGTCGCTGGTGATCTGCGGCCTGGCCCAGTACGTCACCGGTATTACGGCCTTCCTCTGGCTGCCCTTCCTGCTGGCCATTGCCACCTTGATGTTGCTGCCGCTGCAGACGCGTTACAGCCCGTTGCGGCTCGACTATCAGGAGAAGGTGCTGCTGCTGCTCTACTGTGGCTTGCTGGTGCTGGCGCTGCTGGGCACCCTGCTTCAGCAGGGGGGCATGGTGACTATCATCGGTTTCAAGAACGAGCTGGCGCTCTCTCTGCTGCTACCCTGTCTGTTGCTTGGCTTCTGCCGCGAGTCACAGATTTACCGCATCATGAAGCTGGTGGAGTGGGTCTTCTACCTGCAGATCCCGGTGGTGCTGTTTCAGGTGCTGGTGGTGGTGCCGAAGCGGGTGGCAATGCGCGGCGAGTTTGAGAAGTGGGACTCGGTGGTCGGTACCTTCGGGGGGGATCCCATGGGTGGCGGCAATACCGGTGCACTCGGCTTCTTCTGCCTGCTGGTGATGCTGATCAAGCTCTCCGAGTTTCGCCACGGCCTCATTTCGCGTCGTTCGGTCGCTTTTCACATTCTTGCCGCCTTTGCCATCTGTGTGCTGGCCGAGGTGAAGTTCGTCATTCTGTTGTCCCCCTTGCTGCTGGCCTGGGTCTGGCTCTCACCCAGCTATGTCAGGGGGATGAAGAGCTATGACCTCAAGCGTCTGCTGCTGATTGCGCTGGCGATGACGGCGCTGGTGGCAGTGGCCGTTCTGGTGCTGGCTGCCTCCTACTCATCCGCGTTCGAGGGGGCCGAACAACAGGGGGCCATTGCGCTGTTTATCGACTCCCTCGGCTATATCTTCGATCCCAACCACATCAACCCGGAAACCGGCGAGCTGGGGCGGGTGACGACGCTCTTTTTCTGGGCCAGCAACGGTGATCACCACGGTCTCAGCAATCTGCTGTTTGGTTATGGCCTCAACACCACCAACCATGGCAGCACCCTGCCCGGTTTTCTCAACCCCCTGTTCAACGTGCTGCTCGACTCCACTTCCCTCAGCGTGTTGCTGTGGGAGGTGGGACTGATGGGCACCCTGATCTTCATCGCGCTAATCGTTCTGCTGCTCTGGTGCAGCCGTCCCCGCCCATTGCTGGATCGCCAGCTGCTGAGCACGGCAGATGTGCGTCTGCTCAGCTACCAACCCGCTTTCATCGCGTTCGGGATCGCCTGTCTGCTGAGCTTGCCTTACAGCCAGCTGCTGATGCTGATCCCGGTGCAGCAGTTCCTCTTCTATTTCGTGCTGGGTGCCGCCCTGGTGATCCGTTCTTCGGTTCGGCAGGCCACCCGTTCCTGTGAGGTGTCATGACTCCATCCCCCCTTATCTCTGTCATCATCAAGACCTACAACGAGGAGGCAGGGATTGCCGACACCATTGCCAGCATCAGAAGCGCTCTGGCCGACTACACCCACCAGATTATCGTGGCGGACAGTCTCTCGACTGACCGCACCCAGGCGATCGCCTGCCAGCTGGGAGTGACTGTCGTCAGCCTGACCAACCCGGCCGATCGCTGTTGCGGCGTGGGGCCACAGCTTGGCTACCTCTTCAGCGAAGGGGAGTTCCTGCTGCTGCTCGATGGCGACATGAAGCTGGAGCCGGAGTTTGTGCCGGCCGCCCTTGCGCACATGCACTCCCACCCCGAATGCGGTGGCGTGGCCGGGCGGGCCGAGATGGATGATGCCCACAGCTATGAGTTCAAGTCGCGCAAGCAGCGCATCAACCAGATCTATCCGCTGGGCGAGTCGCGCTGGCTGTGTGGTGGCGGCCTGTTTCGACGCAGCGCCATCGAGCAGATCGGCTATCTCACCAATCGCAACCTGCACGGTTACGAAGAGGCGGAGCTGGGTATCCGGCTGCGTCAGGCTGGCTATCGGCTGGAGCGGCTCGATGTCCCCTTCTTCTTTCACACCTCCCACACCATGGACTCCCTTGCCCTGATCCGTTACCGCTGGCGCATGGGGTATCTGTTTGCCAGCGGCGAGCTGGTGCGCTCGGCGTGGGGGCAGCCCTATTTTCGCGAGGTGCTGTCGGTGATCCGCTCCGAGCTGCTGTTCGGACTCTACCTGCTGACACTCCTGTTCTGCGTACTGCTTTTCGTAGCCGGGCTGCCGTCCTGGTTGCCGCTGCTGGCGCTGGCACCGCTGGGTGGCTTCATCGCTCTCAAGTGGTTGAAGAACCGCTCCCTGCAAGATGCCTTGCGCAGTGTCATGAACCTCTCCATCTATGCAGCCGGGCTGGTGCGTGGCCTGCTGTTGCCCCAGCGCTCCCCGCGCGAGGCGCCCGCCCATCGTCTGATCCAGGAGTCATTGCCGTGAAGGTGCTCTTTGCCAACAAGTTCTTTTTCATGAAGGGAGGTGCCGAGACCGTCCTCTTTCAGGAGCGGGAGATGGTGCTTCAGGCGGGTCATCAGGTGATCGACTTTGCCATGCAGCATCCGGAGAACCTCCCCTCGCCCCAGAGCGGCTACTTTCCGGCCAACGTCGATTATCACCAGCGGCACGGGCTCTTCGATCGGCTGAAGATCGCCGCTCGCTTCATTCACAATCAGGAGGCCTGTGATCGGCTGGCGGAGCTTATCCGTGCCGAGCGGCCCGATATCGTTCACTTTCACAACATCTACCACCAACTCACCCCGGCAATCATCCGGGTGGCCAAATCCCTGGGCTGCAAGACGGTGCTGACAGCCCACGACTACAAGGTGGCCTGTCCCAACTACAGCATGCTGGTCGATGGCGAGCCGTTCGATCTGACCCGGATCGAGGGTTCCTGGCTCAAGCTGTTTCGCCATCAGTGGCAGGAGGGGTCGTGGGGCAAGAGCCTGCTGCTCTCTGCCGAGGCAGCCTGGCAGCAGTGGCGCCGCAACTATGAGCAGGTCGATGCATTGGTGGCGCCGAGCGCCTTCATGGCCGGGATGCTTCGCACCCGGCTGCCCGCTTCCCGCATCGAGGTGATCCTCAATGGCATAGATGTCGAGTCGAGCCGCGAAAGCGGAGAGGATCGGGGGTACTTTCTGTTCCTCGGCCGCCTGATGGTCGAGAAAGGGGTCGAGACGCTTGCCCGTGCCCATCAGCGGATGACGCGGCCGGCGGGCCTCAAAATTGTGGGCGGTGGCCCGCTGCTGGCGCACCTCGGGCAGCATTATCCCAATGCCGAATTGCTGGGGTTCAGGCAGGGGGAAGAGTTGCTCGATCTGCTGCGCCACGCCAAGGCCGTGGTGGTGCCGTCCGAGTGGTACGAGAACTGCTCCATGTCGGTACTGGAGGCGATGGCCTATGGCAAACCGGTGATCGGGGCTCGAATTGGCGGGATTCCGGAGCAGATCCGCGACGGTCTCGATGGCCTGCTGTTCGAGGCGGGCAATGCCGACGAGCTGGCCCGCTGCATGGACAGGCTGGTGGCCGAGCCGGAGCAGACGGCGGCCATGGGGCGTTCGGCCCGTCAGCGGCTGATCGACAACTACTCCCTCGCCAGCCACCAGCAAGCTCTACTGGCGCTCTACCAGTCGTTGCTGGAGGAGAAACGGAGATGAGTTTCTGGCACGAGTTGAAAGCCGAACTGGCACTCAATCCGAGCAAGACGGCGCGCCTGTTCCTGCTCTGCTACCGGCTGGCACAGGGAGGCCGCTTTATGAGGTTGCCCGGCTTGCTGCTGCTCAAGGGATTCAAGCTGCTGTGCGGCCTCGATATCTCGCCAAGAGCCCGGCTGGGTTGGGGTCTGCGCCTCTATCACCCGCAGAATATCGTCATCGGTGACGGCGTGCAGATGGGGCGTGACTGCACCCTGCGCCACAACTGCACCCTGGGCAACAAGCCAGATCGTCAGAGCGGCCAGCTCCTCTCGCCCACCGTGGGGGACGGGGTCGAGTTCGGCACCGGCGCCATCGTTATCGGGGCCATCGCCATTGGTGATCATGCCTGTGTCGGTGCCGGCGCCGTCGTTACTCGTTCCGTCCCGGCTCGCGCCGTTGTTGCGGGCAATCCCGCCAGAATCATTCGAGAAGATCATGAAGCAGATTAGTGTGACCGTGCTAGGTACCCGGGGGATCCCCCATGTACTGGGCGGTGTCGAAACCCATTGTCAATCCCTCTATCCGGAGTTGCACCGCCAGTTCGAAGTGGCCGCGACCGTGCTGGCTCGCGCCCCCTATGTGGATTACCGACGCGGCGAGTTTGAAGGGGTGGCACTGAAGGCGTTGCCTGCCCCCAAAAAGAAGTCGCTGGAGGCAATCCTCCACTCTCTGCTCGCGGCTTTTTACTGCCGCAGCCATGCCTGCGATCTGGTGCATGTCCATGCCATCGGACCGGGTCTGGTGGTGCCGCTGCTGAGGTTGCTTGGCAAACGGGTGGTCTTTACCCATCACGGCCCCGACTATGACCGCCAGAAGTGGGGGACGCTGGCCAAGTGGGTATTACGCCTTGGCGAGCGCTGGGCGGTACGTTATGCCAGCGAGGTGATCGTCATCTCCGAAGTGATCAACGAGGTGATCCGCCGCCAGTACGATCGCCAGGATGCCCACCTCATCTACAACGGGGTGAAACGGGTCGAGCTACCGGCAGCGGACAAGAGGGAACTGACGCTGGCCCGTTTCGGACTGACCGCTGGCAGCTATCTGGTGGCGGTGGGCCGCTTCGTCGAGGAGAAGGGGCTGCACGATCTCATTGCAGCCTATCGCCAGCTTGATACCGAGCTGCCGCTGGTGCTGGTGGGGGATACGGATCACCCTACCCCCTATAGCGAGCGCTTGCAGCGAATAGCGGATGAAACACCGGGGGTGATCCGTACCGGTTTCCTCAATGGCGAGGCGCTGATCAGCGTCTTTTCACAGGCGGCCCTGTTTGCCATGCCCTCTTATCACGAGGGGTTGCCGATAGCCCTGCTGGAGGCGCTCTCCTTCTCCCTGCCGGTGGTGGTGAGCGACATTCCCGCCAATCTGGCGGTGGCGCTGCAACAGGAGTGCTATTTCCCGGTCGGCGATGTGAGTGCACTGGCTGAGCGGCTCAACGCCCAGTTGACTCGCGGCAAGGTCGATTACAGCGACTATCTGCAACGGTATGACTGGCAGCGGATCGCCGGTCAGACCATGGAGGTCTACCGCAAGGCTTTGGGCTTGCCCGCAGGAGAAAACCAATGAGCCAATTACCGCAGAAAACGCAGGGGGCGATCGACCGCTTCTACCGTGCTCTCTCCCCCGAGGTGGGCGAGAGCCTGAGTGAAACCCAGCGCGACGGTATCGAGCAGGCGCTGCGGCTGATGAGTGATGGCAAGTCGCACGCCATCAACGTCAACAGCGCCTTCGGCATCGGTCGCTGGCGCTGCTATCTGGTGGTGTTGATGGGACGGGATCGCCGTCATCGCGGGCGGGAGAGCGGCTTTCGCTTTCACCTAAAGGTGCTGCTGACCACCCTGCTGTTACTGCTGGGGATCTGCGGCATGGTGCTGCTGCTCTATCTGGTGAAGTCGGCCCTTGGCATCGACATCTTCAAGCACTTCTCGTTCGGGGTGTGGGATCTGTTTAAAAAGAGCGTGCTGATGTAATGAAAGAGGGCTCCTGCGGGAGCCCTCTTGCGTTACTGGATGTCTATCTCGGCCAGACGATACCAGCCACTCTCTTCCAGACCGGCAATGCCGAGCTGCAGGGCGGGCTGCTTGTCCTGACCGATGAAGGCCAGCTCGAGATAGTAGTGACCGCGTGCCATCCGGCCCGGCAGGGTCAGGCTGTCGCGAGTGGTAGCCTTGCTGCCCGGGATCCAGCGGGTCATGTCGTTGCGGGTCACCAGCATGGCGCCGACCTGGCCTTCCTCGTTGACCAGCCGGTAAGTGAGCGGCCAGTTGCGATAGGCCGGCGCTACCCCGTCGTTGTGCCAGTCGCCGTTGAGGGTAAGGGTAGCCCCCGGCTTCATGGTTCCCTTTAGGGTCAGCTGGTCCAGCACGATGCGATAGCCCAGCTTGCGCAGGGCATTGTCGACGATGGGTCGATATTGGGGGGGAACCGGATCCGACTTGAGATTGATGGTGGAGGCGTGTTGGGCCAGCGCCCAGTCAAAGGTGGCCTTGACCTCCTCCATGGTGTACTGCTGCTGGCCTGGCCACTCGCTCAGCTTGCCGCACACCTCGAAACTGACCGGCGCCCGCTGCCAGCTGGAGTCGAAGTTCGCCACATCGGTGCGGGCGCTCGCCAGTCGTTCCGGGTAGGCGTTGCGCATGTGGCTCCAATTTTGGGAGAAGTGGTGCCAGTCGCCGAGGCAGTCTGCCCGCCAGCCAGCTCCCTTGCCCACGGCATACTCAAACATGGGCAGGTTGTTGATGAGCATCAGCTTGGGGGTTCGCGGAAAAGCGGCCATCTGCAGGTCAACATAGGGTTTGAGCTGCTCGCTGCTGTAGCGCTGTTCCAGCGTCGGGCCAGGGAAGTTGCTCATGTGCCACTCTCCCCATGAACCTATCATGCCGATGTCGACATGACTCAGCGCCGGGTTGCCATCGTAATGGGCACCCAGCGCCTGAAACAGCCGGGTGGCACGGGCGAGGAACTGCGGGTCGCTGTAGTCGGGCACAAAGGTCTGGTGGTTGTTCACCCACTCTCCCCGAATCCCCTTGTTGATGAGCCACTCCGGGATCTTGCTGCCCGAGAAGGGCTCATCAAGGGTCATGACCCTGAGGGCGATCGACTGTTTCGGGGTGGCGTGCTGTGCCTGATCGATGGCCCTGTCGATCAGGGCAAAGTTGTATTCGCCCTCCCGTGGTTCCAGCTCGCTCCAGTAGAAACGGAAGTAGTCGACCGTACTGACCGGGTGTTCGGCCAGAGAGAGGGGATGACCCCAGCTGTTGTGAAACTCTTCGATACCGACGCCGGGATTGTGCAAGAGGTCGTCGACCGGTTCGGGATGAATGGTGAGGGTACCGGCCAGAGTTCCCTGAGCCCATAGCAAGCCGGAATAGAGCAGGTTCCTGCCCGGATGCATTTTCATGTGATCGTCCGCCTGTGGAACATGGTTGCATGCTAGGAAATTGGCGGACAAAGGCCCAGCCGGTTCCGCTGTTTTCGAGAAGAACCGACTGAAGCCTTTGTTGTCTAGGTCAGAGATTGACGGAGGTTGTGCCCTCAGTCGTCATTGTCATGTCCGGCTGGGCGGGACTCGACACTCTGTTGCCCCATCACCTGATACCAGTCGAGCTTTCGGGTCAGCAGCATGATCAGCGCCAGGGTGGCGAACAGCAGCAGGGCGCCTAGCAGCAGAGCGATCTCTTCGGCCTGCAGCAGGCTGTAGAGAGTGGCATAGACCAGCCCGAGCAGCGCAGCAAAGCCGATCCCCTGCTTCGGGCCGCCCAGCACATGGCTGAGGTAGAAGCCGTTGAGCAGCACGCTGGCCAGCGCGGCCACCAGATAGGCCCAGCCAAAGCCGAGGTGTTCAGTCAGGGCCAGTAGCACCAGATAAAAGATGGCCAGCCCCATGCCCACCAGCGCGTACTGGATCGGGTGGACCCGCAGCCCCTTGAGCAGTTCGAACATGAAGAAGCTGATAAAGGTGAGACCGATGAAGAGCAGGGCATATTTGGCCGCCCGCTCGTTGAGCTGATAATGATCCACCGGCTGCACCAGACTGACGCTGAAGGTGGAGAGATGGCTATCACCCCCGTTCATCATCCGGTTGAAGCGGGTCTCCATGTCGCTGGCGAACCAGCTGGTTTGCCAGTTGGCCTCAAACCCTTGTGGGCTCAGGGTGCGACTGCTCGGCAGAAAGTCACCGATAAAGTTGGGGTGGGGCCAGCTGCCCGCCAGCTGCAGGGTGCTCTCCTTGCCCAGCGGGACTATGTCGAGGGCGTTCATCCCCTGTAGATTGAGCTCCAGATGGAAGGTGCCATCCTGCTGCGGCAGGCTGTCGATCGGGGCATGGATACCCGCGAGCGCATCACCGAGGCGGGCACCGGGGGCAAACGGGATCCGCTGTGTGCCGAGTTGCAGTTCGGGGACGCTGTTGATACCGCGGGCATCGGAGAGCACCAGGCTCAGGTAGGGTTTGCCCGCCACCAGCTCGGCCGTTTCACCGAGCGGTGAGGTCGCGTCATTCAGCAAACTCTGCCGGGTGGGCAGGCGGCCGGATAGGGTGAGGCGGGTCTGGTAGACCTGCGCCTGATAGATGCCCAGCTTGCGCGGGGTCACCTCCATGTTGGCCCTGATATCCAGTTGCTCCGGCAGCAGGTAGCGGTAGATCTGCTCCTGACGGACGAAGCGCTTGCCCTCCTGCTCGACCGTCACCGAACGGGTATAGGGCTGTACGATAATGGGCCCCATCAGTCGCTGCGGGCCGCTGCTGCTGGCCATGATGCTGTGAATGGCCTGACTGCGGTAAGCCTGACGCTCCCGGTTCAGCTCCATGATGGATTGCACCGGTACCATCAGCAGCAGGCTGAGCAACAGCAGCAGAAAGATCTTGTGGGTGAATATCTGTTTGACCATGACACGTCTCCTTGTTGGATGGAGTGAGTCTGTCAGTCCGGTGTGAAGTGGTGATGGGTCTGTGTGAAGTGGTGGTGAAGGGGGATAAAAAAACCGGCATTGCGCCGGTTTCTGGAGGAATTACAGGGTCTTCAGCTTCCCGGGCAATGCGGCCAGCACCTCTTCTTTCGCCTTGAGGGAGGCGAACTGCTTGCCGGGCTTTTGCACCACGGTATGGACAAAGATCAGCTGTTTGCCCGGTTTGCTGGCCCAGCCGACGAACCAGCCGATCTGCTGATCGCGGTTGAGGCTGCCATCCAGCTTCTTCGGGTAGCCCATGCCGGTCTTGCCGTGGATCTGCCAGCCGTCGATCTCGCTCACCTTGAGGATATTGGCGGTGTACTGCAGGGTCTGCGCCGAGACCGGAAGCTTGCCGCTCAGCATCTTGCCTAGGAAGCGGGCCTGCTTCTCCGGACTGATGGCGAGGCTGGAGCTGAGCCAGGCCTGGGTCAGGCCGTCATGTTTGCCCGGATTACCGGAGAGATCCCGATTGCCGTAGTCGAAGCGGTCGACATATTGCTGGAAGCGCTCCATCCCCAGCCATTCGGTGAGCTGCTGGGAAAACCAGACCACCGAGTAGGTTTCCCAGCGGCGCGGGGTGGTGGTTTCACGCCAGGCGGGCAGCCAGCCGTCATAGCTCGGTTTGTAAGGCAGCGCCGGATGCTCTTCATCCACCAGATAGCCACTGTCGTAACCCATCAGCGCCAGCGGGATCTTGAAGGTGGACGCGGGCGGCAGCTGGCTGGAGCAGTCCCCTTCGCTGGAGAGGGTCTGGCCGTTGCCGTCGGCATAGAGAAAGCAGCCGCTGGCGGCGGAGGCAGGCAGGGCTGCGAGCAGACCGGCAGCCAGCAGGCTGGAGAGAAGCAGGCGGGACATAGCATTTCCTTGAGCAAATGGATGAGAGAAAGCGGCAGTCTAATGCCGCTTTGTGTGGGGAATGTGAAGTTGCGGGGGGACTAGGCGAATGGCAGCCAGAGTTCCGCCAGCGCGCCTCCTTCCGGCCGGTTGCTCAGGGTCAGACGGCCGCCATGCTGGTGGGCTACCTCATGGGTGAAGCTGAGCCCCAGACCACTGCTCTTGCCCTTGTCCGGTCGTGGCAGGGAGTAGAAGCGCTCGAAAATGCGCGGCAATGCGTAGTCGGGAATGCCGGGGCCGCAGTCGGTAACCCGAAAACAGTAGCCCTCCTCCTGCTGGCTGCCGCTCAGGGTGACCTGCCCGTTGGCGGGAGAGAAGTCGATAGCGTTATCCAGCAGGTTGCCGATGGCCTGCTCCACCAGCAGCGGATCCCACTTCTGTTTCGGCGCGCTGGCCAGCTCGGCCACCAACTCGACCTGACGGCGCTGGGCGATGATCTGGCGGGCGTCGAGGGTGCGCTTGCCCAGTTTCGCTGGCTCCACCGACTGGCGATCCAGCCCCTGCCCCGACTCCAGCCGCGCCAGTTGCAGCATTCGCTCGATCAGCTGCTGCATGCGGGCGGTTTCCAAATTGATGTTGCCGATAAAGCGTTTGGCAACTTCGGGGGGCGGCGTTTCGGCCAAAATCTCCCCTGCCCCGCGAATGGCGGCCAGAGGGCTCTTCAGCTCGTGGGTCAGGCTGTGCACATAGGCTTCGATGTAGCTTTTGCCATCGAGCTGGTGGCGCATGGTCTCCAGCGAGCGGCCGAGCCGATCCAGCTCGACGGTGTGCAGCCGTGGCAGCGGTGCCGCCTCCCCCTTGCTGACCGAGTCGGCGTAGTGCACCAGCTTGCCGATGGCGCGGTTTAGCCACCACACCAGCAGGCTGCCGATCAGCAGCGAGATGAGCAGCATCTGGCCGCCGGCCCGCAGCAGCTCCTGTTCCCCGCGCTCGATGGCTGGCATCAGGGTGCGATTGGGTTTGGCGACGGTGAGAGAGCCGATGATCTCGGCCCCTTCCCGCAGCGGCGCCGCCACATACATGGTCGAGCTGGCGGCATCGTCGGGATCGGTGCGGGTGCTGCGGGCGCCATATTGGCCGCGCAGGGTGCGGTAGACATCGTTCCAGCGGGAATAATCCTTGCCCAGATCCGTGCCGTCGGAGTCGTAAATCACCATACCCTTCTGGTCAGTGACATAGATGCGGTACTCCGCCTGCTGCTTGAGGTGGCCATCGATCATCGCATTGATGGGATTCTGGTTGAGGCGGGCGAAGGCGCTGGCCAACCGCCCGTTCATCATATTGCCCTCTTTCAGATCATCGAGGGCGAGCGGCGCCAGCAGCTGGGTCATGTCTACCAGAGTATCCTCGGTGGCGCTGCGCACCCCGGGTTTTATCTCCTCGACGAAGATCTCCAGCACGAACCAGGCGGCCAGCGCGAAGATCAGCAGCAGGCCGCACAGCAGTTGCAACCCGAGTCTCATGCAAGCTCCAGGCTGTAGCCCAGCCCGCGGTGGGTGAGGATCAGGTTGGCCTCGGGATCATGTTCGCGCAGCTTGGCGCGGATAGTCTTGATATGGGTATCGACGGTGCGATCCAGACTCTCCTCCGCATCCTGCCACACCAGATCCATCAGCTGTTGGCGGGAGTAGACCCGGCCCGGCGCCAGCATCAGGGTCTTGAGCAGCAGATATTCGTAGCGAGTGAGGGCCAGCGGTTGGCCGCGAAAATGGATGCGGGCCCGCTCCTCATCCAGTACCAGCAGGGCGCTGGGCTGGGGGGCGACGGGCTGGCTGCGGCGCAGGATGACCCGCACCCGGGCACATACTTCCCGTGGCGAGAAGGGTTTGGCCACATAGTCGTCGGCCCCTATCTCCAGCCCGATCAGGCGGTCTATCTCCTCGCTGCGGGCGGTGAGGAACATCAGGGGGATATCGGTCAGCGCCCTCACCTGCTTGCAGAGTTCGAAGCCGCTGATGTCGGGCAGCCCCACATCGAGGATCAGGAAGTCGGGTCGCGTCTGTTCCAGTCGTGTCAGCAACTGCTGGCCCAGCATGAACCACTCCACCTCGAACCCGTCGGTCTGCAGGGCGTAAATCAGGGTGTCGGCGATGCTGGCCTCATCCTCCACCAGCCAGATGACTCTCTTTTGCATGGCATCCTCGTCGCAAATTGGCACCCCATTCTGGCATCGAACCAAATCGGATCCTATTTGCTGTTTTATTTTTCCGAAAAAGGGGCTAATATTTCGATGTTCTTTCGAATCGAAACTTAAAGATGACCAAACGTAATACTCAACAACGCCGACACACCATAGTGACCCTGGTACAAGAGCAGGGTGAAGTGAGCGTCGACGCCCTCGCCAAACACTTTTCTACCTCCGAAGTGACCATCCGTAAAGATCTGGCGGTACTGGAGACCGGCGGTCTGCTGCTGCGCCGTTACGGTGGTGCTGTCCCTTTGCCGAGCGAGATGGTGGTCGAGGTCAACCCTGAACAAGTTTCGAACCGAAAGTTAGCCATTGCCCGTGCGGCGGCCGAGCGGCTGCGTGATCACAACCGCGTCATCATCGACAGCGGCAGCACCACCAGCGCCATGATCCCCATGCTGGGCAACAAGCGCGGCCTCATCGTGATGACCAATTCCCTCAATGTGGCCGGAGCCCTGCGCGAGCTGGAAAATGAGCCTACCCTGTTAATGACCGGTGGCACTTGGGACCCTCACTCCGAATCCTTCCAGGGGCAGGTGGCGGAACAGGTGCTGCGCTCCTACGACTTCGACCAGCTCTTTATCGGTGCCGACGGTATCGACCCGGAACGTGGCACCACCACCTTCAACGAGCTGGTGGGCCTGTCGCGGGTCATGGCCGAGGTATCGCGGGAGGTCATTGTGATGGTCGAATCGGAAAAGATCGGCCGCAAGATCCCCAATCTCGAACTTCCTTGGTCGAGCATCCATACCCTGGTGACCGACGAGGGGCTGGCCAGCGAGGCCAGAGAACAGATTCAAGCCCAGGGGGTGACGCTTATCTGCGCCCCGGTCACTTGCTGACATCGAGCTCTGAACCATCGAACTGACTTTACGATTTGCATCTCAAGGAGAAGTGTATGTGTGGCATCGTCGGGGCTGTCGCCCAACGTGATGTGGCTGAAATTCTGGTAGAGGGCCTGCGCCGTCTGGAGTACCGCGGTTATGACTCAGCCGGTGTGGCCGTGTTCAGCGCCAACCAGCCGTTGCAGCGGGTTCGCCGTCTGGGCAAGGTGGCTGAGCTGGCCAAGGCGCTCGACGAGCAGTCCGTCCACGGCGGTACCGGTATTGCCCATACCCGCTGGGCCACTCACGGCGAGCCCTCCGAGCGCAACGCTCACCCTCACGTTTCCGAGCATATCGTGGTGGTGCACAACGGCATCATCGAGAACCACGAAGAGCTGCGGGAAGAGTTGAAGGCGCTGGGCTATGTGTTCAGCTCCGACACTGACACCGAAGTGATTGCCCATCTGGTCCATCACGAGCTGAAGAGCGCCGGCAGCCTGCTGGCCGCCATGCAGACTGCGGTGAAGCAGCTGCGCGGTGCCTACGGTACCGTGGTGATGGACAGCCGCGACGACAGCCGAGTGGTGGTTGCCCGCTCCGGTTCACCGCTGGTGATCGGCCGCGGTATCGGCGAGAACTTTATCGCCTCCGACCAGATGGCGCTGCTGCCGGTGACCCGTCGTTTCATCTTCCTGGAAGAGGGTGATGTGGCCGAAGTGACCCGCCGTGACGTGCATATCTTCGATACCAACGGCAACGCCGTGGTGCGTGAAGAGCAGGAGTCCGAACTCTCCCACGATGCCGGTGACAAGGGTGAATACCGTCACTACATGCTCAAAGAGATCCACGAGCAACCCAAAGCGATCACCAACACCCTGGAAGGGCGTCTGGGCAGCGATCACGTGGTGGTCGAATCGTTCGGCAACGGCGCGCGCGCCATCTTCGAAAAGGTGGAGCACGTACAGATCGTCGCTTGCGGCACCTCCTACCACTCCGGCATGGTTGCCCGTTACTGGTTTGAAGAGATCGCCGGCGTCTCCTGCGACGTGGAGATCGCCTCCGAATTCCGCTACCGCAAATCCGTGGTGCGTCCCAACAGCCTGCTGGTGACCCTCTCCCAGAGTGGCGAGACCGCCGATACCCTGGCGGCGCTGCGTCTGGCCAAGGAATCCGGCTACATGAGCTCGCTGGCTATCTGCAACGTGCCGGGCTCCTCGCTGGTGCGTGAATCGGATCTGGCCTTTATGACCCGCGCGGGGGCAGAGATTGGTGTGGCCTCCACCAAGGCGTTCACCACCCAGTTGGCTGGCCTGCTGATGCTGGTGGCCTCGGTCGGTCACTGCCGTGGCCACCTTAGCGCGTCCGCCGAGGCCGAACTGGTCAAGGCGCTGCAAGCCTTGCCGCTGCGTATTAAAGAGAGCCTGGCGCTGGCCAAGGATATCGAAACCCTGGCCGAAGAGTTTGCCGACAAGCAGCACAGCCTGTTCCTCGGTCGTGGCAGCCAGTACCCCATCGCCATGGAGGGGGCGCTCAAGCTCAAAGAGATCTCCTACATCCACGCCGAAGCCTACGCCGCTGGCGAGCTGAAGCATGGCCCGCTGGCGCTGATCGATGCCGAGATGCCCATCATAGTGGTGGCGCCGAACAACGATCTGTTGGAGAAGCTCAAGTCCAACGTGGAAGAGGTGCGTGCCCGTGGCGGTATCCTCTACGTGTTCGCCGATGCCGACACCGGCTTCAAGAGCGACGAGACCATGCGGGTCATGAACCTCAACCATGTGGAAGAGGTGATCGCCCCCATCGTCTATACCGTGCCGCTGCAGCTGCTCTCCTACCACGTCGCCCTGATCAAGGGCACTGACGTCGACCAGCCGCGCAACCTGGCAAAATCGGTGACCGTCGAGTAAGTCACTCTCTGATCAGTCACTTTCTGAAATGAAAAAGAGCCGCAATTGCGGCTCTTTTTGTTGCTGCAGAGGGTTACGACAGCCGCAGGTTGGTAATGGTGACCTCGTCGAGGGAGGGCACTATGATGCCGCTGGTGATCCCTTTGGCGATGGCCTGACTGCGGTTCTTCGAGTCGGTTTTGTTGGTCACCTGGGTCAGATGGAAGTTAACCGTCCGCTCACTGATGCCGAGGATGGTGGCGATCTCCCAGGAGGTCTTGCCCTCGCTGGCCCAGAACAGGCACTCCTTCTCCCGATCCGACAGTTCGGTCAGGTACTTCATCAGGTCAGGCCGGCTTTTTATCAGTTGCAGCGCGGAGTTGAAGATGTAGCTGGCGCAGAATGACAGCAAGGGAACGTTTTCAAACATCAGATCAGAGTTGGACTTCTCCTTGGTGATGAATGAGAGGATACCGTGCTCCCCCTGCGGGGTGTGGAGCGGGAAGGATACGCCGTTGCGCACCCCGAAATCGGCAGCCAGATTCATCACATCGCGGCTGGCGCTGGGCAGCCAGGGCGAGTCGCAGTCGAGTTTGTTCCAGAAGATAGGCTGGGTCTGTTTCAGCCCCAGATAGACCACCGGATCCTGGGTCAGATACTGGTTTTCGCTGTAGGCGTCAAACCAGCTGGTCGGACAGTTGTTGAATAGTGCCACGTGGGATTTCTGCATGCTGATGGGGAAAATAATCAACAGCCGGAAGTAATCAAAGCCCATTTGATGACTGAAGCGTTCCAGTTGTTGCTGGATATCGCTGGTTTTTGTTGCCTTGGTGAACTTGTCGATATGTTCCCAGATCGCATCGTTGAGCATGACTTTCTCCTTTTTCGATCTCTATCACACTGATCGAAAAGATTTTTTCTCGTTATTTATATTTGTGCGGTGGCTATTGGCGCCACTTATTCCGTGCGTGTCTAAAAATTATCCTGTTTTTGTGCATAAAGGCCAAGAAAATCCTCTCGTTGCCAGTCCGCCCCGCATTTGAGATAATGATAATAGTTATCATTAGTAAGATGTATTTCAATGAACAAATTATGGGGTGTGGCCCTGCTGCCACTGTCAGTCCACTTTGCTGCCATCGGGGATGAGCTGGTTGCTCCCGCCCTCAAGAACAGCATAGCTGCCGGGAAAGCCTCCCAGCAGCGAGTGGAAAAAGCCGCCGATGCCGCCGTTGCCGCACGACTGGAGCTGCAAAACGCCCAGCTGCAACTGCGTGACCTCGAAGCCTACAACCGCTACATGCAATCTCTGGTGGCCGATCAGCAAAATGAGCTGGGTAAATTGAGCCAGCAGCTTGAAGCGGTGCAAGAGACCCGTCAGGGCTTGATCCCGCTGATGCTGCAGATGCAGGCAGATCTGGAACAGCTGGTGCAAAACGACATCCCGCTGCGCAAGGAAGATCGTCTGGCGCGGGTTGAACAGTTGAAAGCGACCCTGGCTCGCGCAGACGTGAGCGAGGCAGAGAAATTCCGTCAGCTGCTGCAGGCCTATCAGATTGAAGCCGAGTACGGCAGCCGGATGGACAGCTATTCCGCCGAGCTGGAGCTGGATGGTGCACCGCGTCGGGTTGATGTGCTGGCGCTGGGTCGGGTTTCCCTGCTGGCGATGACGGCCGATCGCAGTCAGGCATGGCGCTGGTCTGCCGAGGCGAAGCAGTGGCAAGCCCTCGATAGCCAGTGGCTCTCCCCCATCGCCGAGGCGATGGATGTGGCCGCCGACAAGAAAGTTCCCCAGTTGCTCAATGTCCCCCTCTCTGTCAGCCGCAGTCAGGAGGCCCAATCATGAGAGTCACCATGAAGTGGTTCCCCCTCCTTATTGCCCTCTCCTGCGGTGCCAACGCCGCTGTCGC
This sequence comes from Aeromonas sp. 600886, assembly GCF_049174935.1. Classification (NCBI taxonomy): domain Bacteria; kingdom Pseudomonadati; phylum Pseudomonadota; class Gammaproteobacteria; order Aeromonadales; family Aeromonadaceae; genus Aeromonas; species Aeromonas sp. 600886. The sequence continues at coordinate 125,814 of NZ_JAAKUB010000012.1, forward strand.
CGATGAGTGGCAGCAGCAGGAACAGGCTCGCGAACAGCAGGCTCAACAAGATCTGGCGACCGTTGCCAAGGAGCTCGGCACTGCCCGCGCCAGACTGGCCGAGGCCCAGCGCTTGAGCAAGGCGCTGGCCGGCAAGTTCGCCAGCAACGAGAAGCAGCTGGTCGAGCTTAACGCCCAGTGGGAGCAAGCCTCCGGCGACATGAACGAGATCTTCGCGGTCACCCGTCAGGGCGCCAGCGATGCGGTCAAGCTGCTGAGCGAATCCGCCGTCGAGGGCCAGTACCCGGAGCGTCTCGCCCCGCTGAAAGCCATGGCACAGGATAAACAGGTGCCGGATCGCGCCGCTCTCGCCCTGCTGCCCGCCACGCTGCTGCAGGAGATCCGCGAATCTGGCCGGATTGCCCAGTTCAACGGCAAGGTGCTCGATGCCCAGGGGGCTGCCAGCGAGCAGTCGCTGACCCGGGTTGGCAGTTTTGCCCTGCTGGGGAGCGAAGGCTTCCTGCAACCGACCGCCGAAGGCTTGAGCCCGGTACTGGGTCTGCCCGGTAGCGTGCTCTCTGCCGTTGCGGCTTATCAGGGTCAGGAAGAGGAAGCGCTGCCGCTGGATCCTTCGCATGGCACTCTGCTGGCGATGCTGGCACAGGCGCCCACCTTCTGGCAGCAGGTACAACAAGGTGGTCAGGTCGGCGCCATAATCGTGCTGTTGGCCGCCATCGGTTTGGGTATCGCTGCGGTACGGCTGTGGAGCCTCTCCCGCGAACTGGGTCGGGTGCGCCGCCAGCTCAAGAGCGGCGAGTATCACGCCGACAACGCCCTCGGCCGGGTGCTGACGGTGGCAGACAAACACCCCGAGCTGAGCATGGAGACCCTCGAGCTGCGTCTTGATGAGGCGATCCTGCAGGAGACTCCTCGCATGGAGCGCGGCATCGGTATGGTCAAGGTGATCGCGGCCATCGCCCCCATGCTGGGTCTGCTCGGTACCGTGACCGGGATGATCGGCACCTTCCAGGCCATCACCCAGTTTGGTACCGGCGATCCCAAGATCATGGCGGGCGGTATCTCCATGGCACTGGTCACCACGGTACAGGGTCTGGTGGCGGCCATTCCGCTGATCCTGGCCCACAGCCTGCTGCAATCGCGCTTCACCGAGCTCTCCAATGTACTGGAGCAGCAGGTAGCCGGCATTCTGGCCGAGCGCGCCGAGAGTAATAACGGCGGGATGGAGCGAGCAGCATGATGCTCGACATCTGGCAACAGCTGCAGAGTTTCATGGGCCGTGGCGGCCCGGTGCTCTGGGTCATTCTGACCCTGCTGGTGCTGATGTGGATTTTGATGATCGAGCGGCTGCTCTACCTCAATCTGGGCTTCGGCCCGTTGCAGCAACAACTGCTCGGCCGCTGGCAGGCTCGCAGCGAGCGCCACAGCTGGCACGCCCGGGCGATCCGCAGTCGCTGGCTGGCGCAGGCGGAGCTGGAACTGAACCGTCATCTGATCTTCATCCGCACCCTGGTGGTGCTCTGCCCCATGCTGGGGTTGCTGGGCACTGTGACCGGCATGATCGGCGTATTCGATGCGTTGGCCGCGGCCAACCGCTTTAACCCGGAGAGCATGGCGGGCGGGATCTCCCGCGCCACCATCCCCACCATGGCAGGCATGGTGGTGGCGCTCTCCGGCGTGTTGTTACTCAGTCGGCTCGAGAGTCAGGCCAAGCGTGCGCTGGCCAAGACCCGGGACGGCCTGCGAGAAGAGAAGGTAATGCAATGAGACGGCAATCCAAACGCCAGCGTGACGAAGTGCAGATCGACATGACCCCCATGCTGGATATCGTGTTCATCATGCTGATCTTCTTTATTGTCACCACCTCCTTCGTGCGCGAAGCCGGGCTCGAGGTACACAGACCCCAGGCCAGTCAGGCCAAGGCGCAGAAATCTTCCAGCATCATGCTGGCGATCGGGGCTCAGGGTCAGATCTTCCTCGACCGCAAGCAGATCGATGTGGAGCGGGTACAGGCCACCATCGCCCGTCTGCTGGCGGAGCAGCCCGATGCCAGCCTGGTGATCCAGGCCGACGAGCGGGTGCCCCACGGCAAGGTGGTGCGGGTGATGGATGAGGCCAAGGCGGCGGGTATCGCCAATATCGCCGTGGCGGTGGCGCCGAAATGAAATACAAGCTGATGAGCCTGGGGCTGGGGGTCGCCCTCAGTCTGGGCATCCTGCTGTTTATGGCCACGCTGGTTGAACCGCCCCGGGGCGAGAAGGTGGCGAGCGAACAGAAGCCCATCGTCATCAATATGCAGAACGAGGTGACCGAGGTGCAGGTGCGCGAGCGTCCGGTGCCGCAGGAGCCCGAGCCTCTGCCAGAGCCTCCCGCGGCATTGGCATCGACACCGTTGCCGATGCCTGCCGCGGCCCCCTTGGCGGCCGTTGAGCCGAGTCTGGATCTGGTCTCCAGCCTCAGCGCGGTGCAGGTATATGCCCCCGGTGTGGCGACCAGTACCGCACCGGTATTGAGTGGCAACTACCACGGCCAGCAGCAGGGAGCGGGTATCGGCGCAGGTGACATGCTGATGCCGTTGCAACGGATTGAGCCGGTCTACCCCTATCGTGCCCAACAGTCAGGGATCGAAGGTTTCGTCACTCTGCGCTTTAGCGTGAATGCGGAAGGTGGCGTGCAGGATGTGGAAGTGGTCGAGGCCAAGCCCAAGCGTCAGTTCGAGCGAGCGGCCATTCAGGCGATCAACAAGTGGCGCTATCAGCCGAGACCGGGCGCCACCGACAAGCTGGTGCAAGTCATCACGCTCAAATTCAAACTGGAGTCATAACTATGTTGCGGATCTGGATCTGTCTGCTTGCCCTGGTCGGCCAAGCCTGTCTGGCGATGGAGGTCAGCCCCCACTTCTCCCGTCAGCTTGAACCCGTGATGAAGCTCTATCAGTCCGGTCAGTGGCAACAAGCCCAGAGCAAGGCATCCGGCCTCAAGCCAAATAGCGATGCCGAGCGTGCCTGGCTGGCGCAGTTGCAAGCCTCACTGGCGGCCAACCTGCAACAGACCGCCCAGGCGAGCCGCTACGTCGAACAGGCCCTTGCCTATAAAGAGTGGCCCGAGCAGCAACAGCTCCAGCTGTTGCGACTGCGCGGCGATATTCAGGCCCAGCAATCCAACTGGTCTGGTGCCATCGCCAGCTACAAGGCGGCACTGGCACTCAAGCAAGACGATGCACTGCGCCTGCGTCTGGCCGGCCTCTATTACCACAACAAGCAGTACGGTGACGCCGCCAGCCAGAGCGAACAGTTGTTAAAGAAGGGTTGGCAGAAGCAGGCCGCCATTATTCGTCTCTCCGCCCTCACCGCTCAGCAACGTTATGGCGTGGCTGCCGATCAGGCGGCCGAGCTGATCCGTCACGAGCCGACAGAGAGCAAATGGTGGCAGCAGGCGGTATCGCTAAACCTCTCCGCCAAACGCGGCGATCAGGCATTGGCTCTGTTGCAAACAGCTATCGACAGAAAACTGATGGATGATGCGTCAGCCCGCAATCAGCTGATCCGCCTCTATGCCTGGCAAGGGCTGCCTTATCGTGGTGCCCGTCTGCTGGAAGCGGCCATGGCCAAGGGACAGATGAAGCAAAGTGCTGAAAACCGCCAACTGCTTGCCCAATTGTGGGAAGGTGCCCGGGAGTGGTCACAAGCGGTTGATAGCTGGCAACAGCTGGCCAACCAGCATGGTCAGCCCAAAGCGGCCATGCGCGCCGCCGAACTGCTGCTGCAACAGGGCAAGACAGATGCTGCCATGACCCAGCTCGCCGCCATCAAGTCGGTGAAGGGCGAGCAAGGCAATCGTGCCAAAGCGTTGCTGGTGCAGGCACACCTTAATAAGGAGCAGTATGCCCAGGCGCTGGAACTGGCCCGTGAGCTGCAGCAACAGGATAACTGGCAGCAGAGGGCAACCAGCTGGGTCAACTATATCCGGGCACAAAGCGAAGAATTGAGCAAAAAAGCGGCGTAAAAGAGATGCCAAGGGGTTGTTTTGGGGCGTTCAGTTCGCTTTTTCAGCAAACGAACGCATTTTTGCAAAAAGCCCTTGTCATCCCGGCGCGGCTCCCTATAATGCGCCCCTACCAGCACGGCGGAACACGCCAAACTGATGAGCCAGCTTCCTAGTGAAGTGGGCGCC
>NZ_JAAKUB010000013.1:0-127289 GCF_049174935.1 Aeromonas sp. 600886
GTTGCGGGGGCCGGATTTGAACCGACGACCTTCGGGTTATGAGCCCGACGAGCTACCGAGCTGCTCCACCCCGCGTCCGAATTGTCACCCTCAAGCCGAGCAGTAGCTTGATGGCGTTTGTCTGCTTTCGACTGTTGACACAATCGCAGGCTGACGAAAAGTTGGTTGCGGGGGCCGGATTTGAACCGACGACCTTCGGGTTATGAGCCCGACGAGCTACCGAGCTGCTCCACCCCGCGTCTGAGGTCGCCAATAATAGGCGCCAGCGCACAGATTGCAAGTAAATATCTCAAAAAAAGTTTATTCGTAGATTAATCAGACAGAGAGTGAGGACATTAGCAGCATCATGCTGTTTTTTCAGGCAATAGAGTCAAAGCCACATACCAGGCACTACACTCAGTGAGATGAACACTCCTCATTTTGGGTAGGTATGATATGCGCATCTCCGCCGGTCACTGCCGTCAGTTGGGGGCGACACCCGACAACCGCGGCGTCAACTTCGCCATCTGGGCCCGCTTGGCCAGCCGGGTAGAGCTGCTGCTTTTCTCCAGAGCCGAAGATGATAGTCCCGAGGTAATTCCCCTCTCCCCCCGTTTCAACCGAACTGCCTACTACTGGCATATCCATATTGAAGGACTCCCCATCGGGCAACGCTACGCTTACCGTATCCAGGGACCATGGCGTCCCTATTGTGGCACCCGCTTTGATGGTGACAAGGTTCTGCTCGATCCCTATGGGCGCAGTATTGAACTGGGCCCCAACTATGACCGATGGGCGGCTGCACGCCCCGGCAGCAATATGGCTTGCTGCGCCAAAAATCGGGTAGTCGATACCCGCCACTACAACTGGGAAGGAGACAAACTGCCTGCTCACTCTCTCTCCCGCTCGGTGATTTACGAACTCCATCTGGGGGGGTTTACCAACTCCCCGAGCTCCGGGGTTGATCCTGCATTGCGGGGCACCTATCTTGGATTGATTGAGAAGATCCCCTATCTGCAATCTCTCGGAGTCACCGCCGTTGAACTGCTGCCGGTGTTTCAGTTCGATCCTCAGGATGCTCCCAAGGGGCTATCCAACTACTGGGGATACAGCCCCATGTCCTTTTTCGCCCCCCATGCCCAGTACGCCTGTGGCGATGATCCGCTGACCGAATTTCGCGATATGGTCAAGGCGCTGCACAGGGCCAATATCGAGGTGATCCTGGATGTGGTCTACAACCACACCGCCGAGGGGGGAGATGATGGCCCCACCTTCTCGTTTCGCGGCATCGACAACGAGGCCTACTACATCCTCGACAACAACCAGAAGGACACCAACTACTCGGGCTGTGGCAACACCTTCAACGGCGCACACCCGGTGGTACTGCGGATGATCATGGACAGCCTGCACTTCTGGCGCCAGGAGATGCACGTCGATGGCTTCCGGTTTGATCTGGCTGCCATTTTGTCGCGGGATGAATCGGGCCAGCCACAGGCCAATGCCCCGACCCTGCGCACCATAGATACCGATCCCAAGATCGCCGATATCAAGCTGATCGCCGAGGCCTGGGATGCAGGGGGGCTCTATCAGGTGGGATCACTGGCCGGCGCCCGCTGGCGTGAGTGGAACGGCCAGTTCAGGGACGACGTACGCCGGTTTCTGCGCGGGGATGACAACAGCGTCACCGCCTTTGTCGAACGGTTGTGCGGTAGCCCCGATATCTATCACTATCACCATGCAGATCCCGAGAAGAGCATCAATTTCGTCACCTGCCACGACGGCTTTACCCTGTGGGACTGGGCCAGCTACAACAACAAGCATAACGAGGCCAATGGCGAGCAGAACCGTGATGGCTGTGATCACAACTTCAGCTGGAACCACGGCCATGAAGGGGTAACGGACGATCCCCAGATCAATGCCCTGCGCACGCGCCAAGCCAAGAACATGATGGTGGCAACCCTGTTATCGGTGGGATCCCCGATGCTGTTGATGGGGGATGAACTGCTGCGCACCCAGCACGGCAACAACAACGGTTACTGTCAGGACAACGCGACCTGCTGGATGGATTGGCAACCAACTCCCCGCAGCCAGGAGATGTTCCGCTTCATGAAGGAGCTGATCCAATATCGCAAACATCTGTTCCAGCGCCCGGAGCAGGAGAGCATGCCACTGTCGCTCACCGAAATCCTGCGGCACAGCGAGATCTGCTGGCACGGAGTCAATGCCATGCAGCCAGACTTCAGTCCCCACTCCCATGCAATCGCCATGTCGGCCCTGTCAAGCGAAACCCGACTGGCCCTTTACGTACTGTTTAACGCCTACTGGGAGCCCCTCACCTTCAACCTGCCCAGCCCGCCCAAGGGAGTTGGCGGCTACTGGCGGCGGATCCTCGATACCGCCCTCCCCTCACCGCAAGATATCTGCACTTTCGGCATGCCACTGGAAGGGTTGACCAGAGAGTATCTGGCCCAGCCACGCAGCAGTTGCCTGTTTATCTGCGGGGCCGATGACTTCTATTGATTCTCGAGAGTCAGATATGAAAAAGCCCCGGGCCTTGGCTCGGGGCTTGCTCTTTTCAGTACCAGTGTCAGATCAGCTGGTACAGCACGCTGGTAGCGGCGATCTGGGCGATAAGCAGGCCACACAGGGAAGTGGAAACCACCACAGGCGCGGTATCACGCTGCAAGTAGAGCGGGCTGAACCAGAGCAGCAGGGAAGCCACCAACAAGGCAGCCTGTGTCACCACCGCCGGGATCAGATCATCGAGATTGGCTTCAGCCCCTTGCCAGCCCACCAGCACGGCCAGCCAGATAAGGCTGGCCATGGCGCCCGCCAGCGCAGCCAGCGGCAGAAGAGTATTAAACGCCTTGAGGCGGTGACGGGCTCGCAACAGCATCAGGTGAGCAAAGGCCGCTCCCAGCATCACCATCTGCAATAAACCGCTCACCCAGCCCTGCAGCTGCAGCAGCCCGAAGCCATAAACAGCGAGTGGCAACGCCGGTAGCCAGAGCAGCGTTGAGGGGACTGCACGCTTGCCCTCCAGCCGTGACTGGGCCAGCGACAAGCCGACCCCGAGCACCAGTGCGGCACCACCACTCCAGATCAGCCAACTGGCCGCCTTGGCCTCTACCGCCAGCATCAAGGAGAGCGCGGTAATGACCCAGATGGAGAAGAGCTGCTGAGTGATGCGTGAGCGCTGGCCGGGGCAGATATCACCGCGCCATAACACGATACCGAGGGCAATGAGGGCACCAAGCGCCATCAAGCCGGTAAGGGGAAAGAGCCAAAGTGGGAGTTGGACGAACATGACGCCTCCAGCAGCAAGAATTCGGGAGCGCCACCGGGGCGCCAGAGAAGAGTGGGCGAGTATACCCAAACCTGCGGCTATCCCCAATCACGACAAACAGACCGGCAAAAAATGAGCAGATGCCCCGAAGGTCATGATGCAGCCGACAGGCCCATTATCACACCGACTTCACACCTGACCGCGAGCCAGTGCCACTACCCGCGCAAACATCTGACGCAGCACGGGAGGAATATGCTCGGCACCAAGCCGCTCGGCTTCTTCCACCACCGCCAGTGCCATCCCCGGCTTGCTGCGGTGATGAATCGCCTTATTGATGATATGACTGGCACTCCACATGGCTCGTCCGCCCACCCCTGCTTCCCGCCGGAACACGGCTTCAAAACCATTGTGATAGAGGTAATGTTCAATGTCAGAGGCTGGCAACTGAGTCAACCGATCCCGTTCCCGCTCCCCTTTGAGTTGGCCCCGGGCCGAAGCAGCATACTTGAGCCCCGCCTCGTCGCCATCGGTCAACAGGTGCCACTCGATACCAAAATCCCGCGCCACCTTGATCAGCGGTGACTGGCCGCACTGGGCAAACTCGATAATCCGCACCCCTTCGGCCCGCAAACTGTAACCACAGATCTGGGCCAGCTCGGAGAGCAGCCAGATCTCGGTCTCCCCCTCCACCAGCAGCCAGCAACGGGCAAACAGCGACATGGGGCGGTTGATCCGCACGTGGAAGGCGATCTTGCGCAGATCGTCGCTGCTGTAACGCTCGCCCCCCAGCTGGTGACAGAGGATATCCTGCTGACGGCGCACCAGTCGTCGCACCTGATTGAGCGGCAGGGAAGAGAGCAGATCTCCCGAGTTGGTGGTGAGCAGCTTCTGGCCCGGCAGTTGTTCCAGCAGCCCCCACGCCAGCGCCAGCATGGTCGGGTGCAGCCGGCTCTCAGGATCCTCCAGGATCATGATGGGACGGGCCCCCTCCTCCAGCTCGCGATTGCCTCGCGCCTGCAGCAGGGTCGCCGCCATCCCGGCCATCGCCAGTTGCAGGGTGCGGTTATCGGCATGGCGCAGCAGGGTGTGCAGGTTGCCAGGATTGCGCAACGTCATGGGACGATTGATGATGTCACGCTGGCTGCGCGGTTTGTTCTTGATGGGGGCCAGAGCGTTGAAATAGTGATCCATCAGCTGGCGCACTGCTTGCAGCGCCTCCTTCAACTCCGGCTCCCCGATGCGCTGGGGCTCATCGATCAGCTTGTCGGCCAGTTCACTGAGTCTGTGCTCCGAGAGATCTCCCCACTGCAGGGTTTCCACCCCGTTGCGGGCACTGCGAGCGTCCCGCAGCCGGAACACCGGGTTCATGGTGATCAGCAGGCTAACCAGTTCGTTAGTATTGGCAATAGGCAGGCTCTTGCCCACCCCGTCGAGAAAGTCGTGAATGGTGAGCACAGAGCCATCAGCTTGCAGCTCGGCACTGGCACGATAGTGGATGCGATGAAACTTGTCCTTGTGCAGCACCCAGGAGGCGCCAAGACGAGCCAGACGGCGAGAATGCTGGCACATTTGTGGCCTGTGCTCACTGAAGGTGAGCACCAGTTGCAGATGACGCGAAGGGGCCAGCTCGGGATCTTCCGGTTGGTGAAAATCCTCGGCGGTGAACTGATAGGGCTCGGCATTCTGCCCCAGCAGACACCAGAGCGCGCGCAACAGGCTCGACTTGCCCCAGGTATTCTCGCCAATCAGCACTGTGGTGTGATCCAACCCGAGCGAAAGACGATTTATACCGCGAAAACCTTTGACTTCAATACGTTCCAGAAACATCCAGCAATGTCCACGTCACTCAGATTGAGCAATAGTGGCAAAGTTAACTGGAAAATCCTATCGGCAGCCGGGCTTTTTCAACGTGAACTGTGAGGCACTGCAGGTTCGGGAGGGGTGACGACAGCGGTGCGATCTTGCGGGGCATTCCAGTGGCTGAACCAAAGGTGACGGGTACGGATTTGACGTTTGCGATAATTCAATGGGCATTCCTTTCAATGGATAGTGGTAGAGAGTACACCTCTTTTGCCCAAAGTCTCAGGGTTATCTGTGACGGGAAGATGACAATTGTGCCCGCCACTGCCCCGGCGTCAAACCAAACGCCTTGCGAAAACGATTACCAAAATGGGCCTGGGAAGAGAAGCCACACTGACTGGCGATGCTGGCCAGCGGCTCGGGGCCAGCCAACAGCTGCTTGGCCCGTTTGAGCCGCAGCCCCAGCAGATAGCGGTGGGGCGGGCAGCCGATACTCTGGCCGAACATGCGGGCGAAGTGGTACTCGCTCAACCCAGCCTGCTGCGCCAGCTCTGCCAGCGTGACCGAGTCGGCCAGATGGGCCTGCAGATACTCCTGCACCCGTTTGATCACCACGGGCGCCAGCCCGCCGCGCAGAGGCGGCAAACCTGGGGCCTCCTCGGTATGGTGGCGGTAGGCGTGGAGGATCAACATCCAGGCGCCGTGGGAAAGCGCCAGCCGATCGACCCCGTGCTGCCACTGAAGTTGCATCAACTGGCGCTGCACCAGTCCGGCCGCCTGCGGATCATCGATGAAAGTCTTGTCCACCAGTTGCAGGTGGCGCCCCTCCTTGTCACACACCTCCTCGGCGATACGGGTGAGGTGAGTCGGGGTGAAGTAGAGATGAAAGAAGCGAAACTCTTCGCGCACCAGCCACTCGGATCTGTGGTGATCCGGCATGATGCACACCTTGCCGGTGCCGCCGTGGCCACCCGGCCCATCGAGTCGCTCGGTCTGCTCGCCTCCTTGCAGATAGACGCTCAGGGTGTGGTGGCCCGGCTTGTGATAGCGGGTCTGGTCATAGCAGTTGCGCCAACTGGCGACGCCAAGCCCGGGTTCGAGCCAGCAGGCGTCCTCCAGCCGGGCGCCGGTGCTGACCAGTGCATCGAATACCCTTGCTGTTTTCATTAGTCCCTGCCAACTGTTCTGGTTATGTGTACGGGTTATTCCGCTGCCATCCATCTTACCGACCGCGCCCGCAGATGACAGCGCAGGGCGATGAAAAACCGCAAGATGGTGCAATCCAGCCATCAGGGCTTGCCCCATAGTGGGTCATCTCTCCCTGACTCACCGGAACTGTGATGAACCTGATGCTCTATCTTGCCACCGTGCTTATCTGGGGCAGCACCTGGATTGCCATCGCCTGGCAACTTGGCCCCATTCCCATCGAGGTATCGGTGCTCTACCGCTTCCTGCTGGCAGCGGTGGCACTGTTTGCCCTGCTCACCGCCAGCGGCCGCTTTCCACGCCTCCCCTGGCACGGCCAGCGTTACGCCGCGTTGCTCGGAGCCCTGCTCTTTTCCACCAACTTTCTCTGCTTCTACCACGCCACCCGTTACATCCCGAGCGGCATGTCGGCGGTGATCTTCGCCAGTGCCAGCATCTTCAACGGCCTCAACCTCTGGCTGTTCGAGGGCAAACGTCCGAGCATGCGCTGGCTGCAAGGGTCGTTACTGGGGCTCTTTGGCACCCTGCTGCTGTTCTGGCCGGTGCTGGCAGATGCGCAACTGGGTGCAAACGGCTGGAAGGGATTGCTGTTCGCCTGTGGCGGCACCCTCTGTTTTTCGCTGGGCAATCTGGTCTCGGCCCGCGGCCAGCGCCACGGCTACCATGTGTTGCAGATGGTGCCCTGGGGCATGGTTTACGGCGTGGTGCTGTTGCTGGGCTGGGTCACATTGCTCGGGCAGCAACTGGTGGTGCCGACCGACAGCCACTATCTGGCGGCCATGGTCTACCTCGCCCTGTTTGGCTCGGTGATCGCCTTTACCGCCTACCTGACCCTGGTTGGGCGCATCGGTGCCAGCAAGGCCTCCTACGCCACCGTGCTCTTTCCTCTGGTGGCGCTTACCCTCTCCACCTTCTACGAAGGCTTTGTCTGGCAGGCGGTCTCGGTGGCCGGGGTGGTGGTGAGCCTGATCGGCAATCTGGTGATCTTCGCGCCGCCCTTGAGCGAATGGCGCATTCGACCGGCCAAGGCAGCAAACGACCCTTGCTCCTGAACCAGTCAGCCCCTAAGGTAACGCTCAATCTGTGACGATCCTGATGGCGATAAACAAGGGGGCGAGATGTTACTGGAAGGGCTGGAGACGCTGAGCCTGCTGGCAAGTGAAGGAACCATGGCCAAGGTGGCCAGTCGCCTCTATATCAGCCAGTCGGCGGTGAGCAAGCGGATTGCCCAGCTGGAGCAACGCCTTGGCAAGAAGTTGATCGAGCCGGAGGGGCGCCAGATCCGCCTCACTCCGCAGGCGCAGGAGCTATTGGAGCGAGTGGCCCCGAGTCTGGCCGAAATGAAGGGGGTGCTGGCCGATAGTCAGGATCTGGCGGACCAGAGCCCCCTCCCCATCGCCTGCTCCGAAACCCTGCTGGCGGGCTACCTCGCCCACTTTATGCGCGACTATCTGGAGCGCGATCCCCACCTTGCCCTCTCTACCCACCACACGCCGGTCATTCTGGCGCGGGTGCGCAGCGGCGATGCCCTGCTCGGCATCTGCGCCGGTCGGCTCCCGCCCGGCCATGGCCTCGGCGCCGATCTGCTGCTTGAGGAGCCCTTCTATCTGGTTGGCGAGGCGCAGCAGAGCCTGCCGCCAGCCAGCTCAGAAAGCAGGCGCAAGATCCTCACCATGGATCTGGAGAACCCCTCCAATCGCTACCTGCGCGAACCGTTGGCTGATTTGGGGCTGGAGCCCGCCATGGAGCTCGACTCCTATCTTGCGCTCATCGAACTCGCCAAGGCAGGCATTGGCCCTGTGCTGCTCCCCGCTGGCCTGCTGGGGCTGGTGGGAGAACAGGGGGAGATGGCACGCCCACTGCCCGGGCTGGGCCGCCCCCTTCATCTGGTCTACCGACCAAACAGCCTAAAGCGCGAGCGGATCGCACGGCTGGTGAACGCCCTGCACCAACACTTTCGCCACCGCAGCGTCACGCCGAGCTAACTGCTCAACCCAGCAGATGTGACAACGGGGCCCGAGGGCCCCGTTAACAATTGCGATGCGGCAAGCAAGGCGCACATCAGATCCAGGCAAACAGCTCCGGATACTGGCTCCACACCAGCTTGGCAGACATCAGCAAGGAGACGGTCACCAGCAACGGCTTGATCAGCTTCACCCCTTTTTTCAGCACCATTTTGGAGCCAAAACGGGCGCCGATAAACTGCCCCAGCGCCATGCAAAAACCGACACTCCACACCACCTTGCCACCGAGCGCAAAGAACAGCAGGGAGGCGATATTCGAGGTGAAGTTGAGCAGCTTGGTATGGGCGGTGGCGCGCGCCATGCCAAAGCCCGCCAGCGCCACGAAACCAATGGCAAAAAACGAACCTGTGCCCGGCCCGAAGAAGCCGTCATAAAAGCCGACACCGCCCCCCACCAGCAGCGCAAACAGCATGGGAGTCAGACGGCGGGAGCTCTCGGCATCGCTTACCCGCGGCGAGAAGTAGAAGTAGCAGGCAAAGGCCATCAGCAGGAAAGGGAGCAGGCGCTCGAGAATGGCGGCATCTATGGTCTGCACCGCCAGCGTGCCGATGGCCGCACCGATAAAGGTGCAGATCACCGCAGGCCAGATCATCACCCACTCCAGCAGCCCCTTGCGAGCATAGAACCAGGTGGCGGAGAAGGAGCCAAAACTGCTCTGCAGCTTGTTGGTACCGAGCACCAGCGCGGGCGGCATGCCGGTGGCCAGCAAAGCCGGCACCGTCAGCAGACCGCCGCCACCGGCGATGGCATCGATAAAGCCGGCGACAAGCGCCACACCGAACAGGGCAAACAGGGTAACCAGTTCCAATTCCATCCATAGACCTCACGAGAGTGGGTTGCCCGAAGGGGGCGGGCAACCGGAGAACACCAAAACGACGTTGTGCGGGGGCACAGGCTGTTCGCTATCCTAGCGGGCCACTGACCATGAATCTAACGAAACAGTGGCAGCCAATTGATTCCTGATTTTCATTAATTTGAGCGGCCACGCCCCTGCCCCAACCCTCAGAGGGCCCGTTACAGCGCGGGTGACGGGACTTCCGCTTCCTTGATGGCCGCCAGCGCCTCACATAGATGATCCTCATCGGCACCGGGGAAACGGCTGACCCGACCGGCCATGTAGCGTCTGCTGAACAGATTGAACCAGTGCTGCAATGCCTGCCCCGCCTTGAGCTCCCCCGCCACTTCCAGCACGCAGGCCGCCACTTCGGCGGTGCAGAGGTGCTCGTCGCAGTTGGCCACCCGCATCCCATAGGTCGAGAGCGCATCGGGCTTGATGGCGAGCACCGGAAATCCGTCGAGATAGGGGCTCTTGTTGAACATCTTGCGCGCCTCCGGCCAGGTGCCATCGAGCAGGATAAAGAGCGGTTTTTTACCCGGTGCCAGCGTCACCTCGCCGGTCAGGCGGGCAGGCTCCTTCTCGCAAGCGGGAAAGACCACATAGGGCTGCCAGGCTGGATCGGCCAGCAGGGCCAGCAGCTCGGGATGGGGCTGGGTACGTGACCAGAGAAACGCCCAGGTGGTATCCGGCAACACATCGGCAATGAGGCGACCGGTGTTGGAGGGTTTCATCGGCTCACTGTCATACATCAGCAGGCAGAAACCTGCCTCTGCTTTGAGTTCGGGGCGCCACTCGCAGGCACACCAATCCTCGCGCAGCTGACAGGCCGGACAGCGGGCCAGAGTGCCGCCACGGGCAAGAAACGGTCGGGTAGAGATACTCTTGCGCCAGGCCCGCAGGCGGTTGACGGCGTGATCAGGAACAGGCTTCATCTAGGTTCACAACTGGAGTCAAAACAGGAACGGCAGCGGTGCCAACATGTCACGGCGCCACAGGGCGCGATAACAGGGGGACTGCCGGAAAAGCGCAAGATTGTACCGAGTTACGCGCTGGCGGAACAGCAATCCCTGCCCTTTTCGCCAGACACTGCGCCAACTCCTCTTGTCTTACGACTCCTGACAGCTGCGCAGCAGCTCCAGCAACAGGCTGCCATCGCGCAGCGCCTTGTGCACCTGCACCGAGGTGGGCTTGGTGGGATCTTCGTAGAAGTGGGTGGATTCAATCTGCAGCCGAACCAGATATTCGGCGGGCAACTGGCTGGCCAGCGACTGGTGCAGCATGGGGAACAGCAGCCGATCGGCACGGGTGATCTCGCCCCCCAGCAGCAGCTTGCCCGGATTAAGCAGGCAGATGAGGTTGGATAGCACCTTGGAGAGGCGGCCCGCCGCCTGATGGAGAATATCCTGACAGAGGCTGTTGCCCGCCAGCGCCAGCTCGCACAGCTCGCGGATGGTAACGCTCTCGGGCAAGTCGTGCTCCTGCATCCGCTCGCGCAGATCCCGGTATTGCGCCTCCAGCGCCTGATTGGTCACCAGGGTACAGGCGCAGCCAAAGCCGCCGCAGTAGCAGCGCTGGCCATAGGGCTCGAGCTGCAGGTGGCTGAGATCACCGAGCAGCGCATTCTCGCTCTCGATAAGCTGGCCATTGACCACCATGCCAACCCCGATGTCGTTGTGGACAAACACCAGCACCGCATCGGCGCAATTTTTGGCGGCCCCCCACTCCCGCTCTGCCTGGATCCAGGTGCGCACATCACCACTCACCAGCACAGGTACCGAGAACACCTCCTGCAAGGTCGGCCCAAGCGGCCAGTTGCGCAGATCATAGAAGGGGAAATGTTTGACCATACCGGAGTGACGCTCTACCTGTCCGGGTAGACAGAGAGCGATACAGGCCAGATTGAGGGACTTTCTCGGCAAGAACCCCTGGATCGCATGTACTAAGCTGCCCAGCAGGTCGTTACGCTCAAGCTCGGTAAAGAGATGGCGATGGCGGGCCAGGGAGCGGCCTGAAAAGTCGAACAGCGCCATATCCACGTAACCACGACCAAGACGCATGGAGAGAAACTGGAAGCGGCGCTCGTTAATACGCAGCAGGGTCTGACGACGGCCGCGCCCCACCGAACTTTCACCACAGGTCACCACCAGACCCCCATCGAGCAGTTCCCTGGTGATCTTGGTGATACTGGCTGGCGAGAGGCCGGTCAGGCGGGAGAGATCGGTGCGCGACAGCTCCTTGTGCTCCTCCAGACTGGCATAGACCAGGCCATAGTTGAGCTGACGGATCAAATCGATACTGCCTTTCACGATCTCATTCATAGGGTATGGATTAAGGGCTGAAACTGGGGCCACCGATTTTCACACATTATTGCTCGATCCCCAAATAAAGCGCGGTCTGAACCGGGGTTCAGACCGCATTGTTGAGTGAATATCATCGAGATGGTCGGGCTCAATAACGGAACTGGGAGACCAGTTTGCGCAATTTGTCACCGGTATTGGCCAGATCGCGGGTGGTGCTATTGGACTCCATGGCTGCATCGGTCAGCTCGCTGACTATCTGCTGAATGGCTACCAGGTTCTTGTTGATCTCCTCCGACACCGCGTGCTGCTCTTCGGCAGCGGTAGCGATCTGAATATTCATGTCGTTGATGGTACTGACCGCCATCACCATGCTGTCGAGGGAGCTGGCAATATGGCTCGCCTCCTGCACCGTCTCCTGACTGCGATCCTCGCTCGCCTGCATCACATCCACCGCCTGCTTCACCCCCCCTTGCAAGCGCTGGAGCATCTCATTGATCTCCTTGGTGCTCTGCTGGGTACGACCGGCCAGCGAACGCACCTCGTCCGCCACCACCGCAAAACCGCGGCCCTGCTCGCCCGCCCGAGCAGCCTCGATCGCCGCATTCAGCGCCAACAGGTTGGTCTGTTCGGCAATGCCGCGAATAACCTCGACCACAGAACCAATCTTGGCGGTCTCTTGGGCCAACTGTGCGATGACGCCAGCCGCGGTATGCACCTCCCCCACCAGTCGGTTGATGCTGTTGATAGCCGTGCTGACCACACCACGAGCGGCGTCCGATTCACGGGCTGCATCACTGGTTGCCGTCGCCGCGTTGGAGGCACTGGCAGCCACCTCCTGGGCGGTGGAGCTCATCTCGGTCACCGCAGTCACCACCTGATCGGTCTCCCGGCTATGACCATGCATCTGCTTGTCGTAGTGCTCACTCAGATGGTGCAGCTTGTCAACGGCGGTGAAGAGATGGTTACTGGTCTCGCCAACCTGACTCACTACCGACTGGATCCGCTCGACAAAGCGGTTGAAGGCGCTAGCCAGTTGCCCGATCTCATCGTCACTCTGCACCTTGAGCCGCTGGGTCAGATCCCCGTCTCCATTGGCAATATCGTTCAATGCCAACACGGCATCTGCCAGCGGCTTGGTGACACGATTCCCCACGATCACAGTCGCCGCCAGGGTAATACCGAGGATCAGCAAGATCACCAGCACACTGCTCTGCAGCGACTCGTGCATATTGCTTTCGCGCTCGGCGCGCAGGGCCGCCAGCTCGTTGTCGATGTCATCGATATAGAAACCGGTACCGATAACCCACTGGTATTTGTCGAGCGCAATGTTGTAGGCGAGCTTGGGAGCATCACGACCAATGGAAGGTTTGGCCGTCCAGTACTCGGCAAAGCCATCCCCCTGACGGGCCACCTTGATAATGTCCTGGATCAGCAACTTGCCCTTGGCATCCTTGTCGTTCCAGCGATTTTTTCCCTCCAGCTCGGCACGGGTAGGCAGCAATATAGTGTTGCCCTCGAAGTCATAGACAAAGAAATAGCCATCGCTGCCGTAACGCAACGGCCTGAGCAGCTCTTTGACCTTCTGACGATTTTCCGGAGAATCCGGCTGTGCATAAACGGCATCGACGGCGGTTTTGGCCATCATGATGTAACTGCTGAGCAGCGCTTTACGCTCCTTGATGGCATTCTCCCTCGCCACCACCAGCTCAGACTCCAGGTCGCTCTTGGAGACCATATAGTTACTGAGATTGACCACCAGGGCCATCAGCAGCACGGGTACTGCACCCAATAACAGGATTTTCTGTTTTAGCGTCATCTTTCACATCCTTGCAGCTGTTTTTATTGGAATTCCTTGCTTACCCATCAGTATAGGTGCTGGCAGGGCGAGCCCAGCTTTCGTTACAATTCCCTTAAAC
This sequence comes from Aeromonas sp. 600886, assembly GCF_049174935.1. Classification (NCBI taxonomy): domain Bacteria; kingdom Pseudomonadati; phylum Pseudomonadota; class Gammaproteobacteria; order Aeromonadales; family Aeromonadaceae; genus Aeromonas; species Aeromonas sp. 600886. The sequence continues at coordinate 13,350 of NZ_JAAKUB010000013.1, forward strand.
AAATCGGCCAGAACGTGAAAATCATGAATCTTTGTCCTTGCGGCTCAACCCTTTCTCTCGAATTGTGCTGTGGCTTACGTCACAGTGGCGCGGTGGCTGACACCCCGGAGCAGCTGATGCGCTCGCGCTACAGTGCTTTTGTGCTTGGTCTGGGGGAGTATCTGGTCCATAGCTGGCACCCGGCCCACCTTGGCGGCCTCACCGCCAAAGAGCTCTCTCGCATCGACACCCGCTGGGACGGTCTCGAGATCATCGCCAGCCAGGGCGGCCCGGAGGATGAAACCGGAATGGTGGAGTTCAAAGCCTGGTTTCTGGAAGGGGATGAGCGTCACTGCCTCCATGAGCGCTCCCGCTTCGTGCGTTATCAGGGACGCTGGGTCTACACCGAGGGAGAGCAGGATCCGGCGCCCCTCAAGGCGGGGCGCAACGATCCCTGCCCCTGTGGCAGCGGCAAAAAGCACAAGAAGTGCTGCGGCTGACGCATCACACACCCTCCAGACTCGTCAAACAGTGACAAGGGGCATCCGATGCCCCTTTTTTGTGTCTGCCATTCGCCACCAGCCCATCAACCGATGCGATAACAAGCGTGACAAATGTCACATAATGCTCATTAACGCGCGAGCAAATGAGCGTTTGCGAGCGCAAATTTGGCCCATATCAAACATTTCCACTCAGAAGTAGGCCACACTGGCCTCATCTGGAAGAGATGAGACGGGCAACAATGAAAAGAATAACTACACAAGTCGTCATCATAGGCGGCGGTGCCACAGGGGCCGGTATCATGCGCGATTGCGCACTGCGCGGCATCGACTGCATCCTGCTCGAGCGCGATGATATCGCCGCCGGCACCACCGGCCGCAACCACGGCCTGCTCCACTCCGGTGCCCGCTACGCGGTGACGGATCAGGAGTCCGCCCGCGAATGCATCCAGGAAAACCGCATCCTCAAGCGGATTGCCAGCCACTGTGTCGAGGACACGGGCGGCCTCTTCCTCACCCTGCCGGAAGATGACATCAATTTCCAAACCACCTTTATGGATGCCTGCGCCCTGGCCGGTATCGAAACCCGCCAGCTCGATCCCGGTGAAGCCCTGCGCATGGAGCCCAACGCCAACCCGGCGATGATCGGCGCCATCCATGTACCGGACGGTACGGTCGACCCGTTCCGCCTCGCCGCCGCCAACGTGCTGGACGCCAAAGAGCATGGCGCCCGCATTTTCACCCACAGCAAGGTACTGGGACTCTTGCGCACGCAAGATCGGGTGCACGGGGTCAAGGCCATCAACACCCGCACCGGCGAAGCGTTCGAGGTGGAGTGTCAGGAGGTGATCAACGCCGCTGGCATCTGGGGCCAGCAAATTTGCGAATACGCCGATCTCGGCATCCGCATGTTCCCGGCCAAGGGCTCCCTGCTCATCATGGATTACCGCATCAACCAGCTGGTGCTCAACCGCGCCCGCAAACCGGCGGATGCGGACATTCTGGTGCCGGGCGATACCATCTCCCTCATCGGTACCACCTCCAGTCGCATCGATTACAACAAGATTGACCAGCTCACCGTCGAACCCGAAGAGGTCGAAGTGCTGCTGCGCGAGGGGATCAAGCTCGCCCCCATCATGGCGCGCACCCGTCTGCTGCGCGCCTACGCCGGGGTGCGCCCGCTGGTGGCGGTGGACGGTGACGACACCGGCCGCAACATCAGCCGCGGTATCGTGCTGCTGGATCACGCCGAGCGCGATGGCCTCAAGGGCTTCAACACCATCACCGGCGGCAAGCTGATGACCTACCGCCTGATGGCGGAGTGGGCCACCGATCTGCTGGCCAAGAAACTCGGTAACAACAAACCCTGCCAGACCGCCGAGCTGAGCCTGCCCGGCTCGCGGGATCCGGAGAAGGTCTCCGCTCCCGGTCTCTCGGTGCCGGTCGAAGGCTCCGCCCAATACCGCCACGGCGAGCGGGTCATCGCCTTCTTCCGTGACAATCCCAAGGCCAACGCCCTGATCTGCGAGTGCGAAATGGTCACCGCAGGTGAAATCGAATACGCCCTGCGCGAGCTGGATGTGGACAACCTCATCGATCTGCGCCGCCGCACCCGTCTGGGCATGGGCCCCTGTCAGGGCGAGCTCTGCGCCTACCGCGCCGCCGGTCTGATGCAGGAGTACGGCAAGGCCGATGGCCGTCAGGCCTGCGTCATGCTGCGCCAGTTCCTTGAGGAGCGTTACAAGGGAACCCGCCCCGTTCTGTGGGGCGATGCCCTGCGCGAGGCCGAGTTCACCTACTGGATCTACGAAGGGCTGTTTGGCCTGGGGGAATGGACGGCGCCACAGCTGGTCGCCGATACCCCACGCGACCCAACCAGCGAGACCACTCACAAGGAGAGCCGTCATGAAGTTTGACAATATCGTTATCGGCGGTGGCATGGCGGGACTCTCGGCCGCCCTGCGGCTGGTAGAGGCGGGCCAGAAGACCCTGCTGATGGCCTCCGGCCAGAGTGCCCTGCACTTCTCCTCCGGCTCGGTCGATCTGCTCGAAAGCGAGGGAGATCCCCGCGCCGCCCTGCCCGCCTTTATGGCTGCCCATCCGGATCACCCCTACAGCAAAGTCGGAATGCAAAATATCGAGGCAAGTCTGGCCGATCTGCAGCGCCACTGCGCCGAACAGGGATTGCCGCTGGTTCGCCACGAGACCAATCACCAGCGTCTGACCCCCATCGGTACCCTCAAGCGCACCTGGCTCTCCCCCGATACCTGCGCCTGTGTCACCGATGCACCGATCCCGGACGTGCTACTGCTGGCCACCCTCGAGGGCTTTCGCGACTTTCATCCGGCACTGGCTGCCGCCAATCTGGCGACCCATCCGCGTTTTGCCCACTGCCGCATTCTGACCGGCGAAATCCGCCCGCCCCAGCTGGCGGAATTCAGCCGCAATCCCCACGAGTTTCGCTCAGCCGATATCGCGCGCCTGTGTGACAAGCACCATCTGGTGGCCGATCTGGCCCGCGAGATCAGCCGCATGGTGCAGGAGAGCGGTGTACCCGGTTGCCGCCATATCGTGCTGCCCGCCTGTCTTTCGCTGGGGCTGGTAGGCCCGCGTCTGACGGAGCTGGAGCAGCGTACCGGCTGCACCATCAAGGAGGTGGCCACCATGCCGCCATCACTGATCGGGATGCGGATGCAGGAGGCGCTCAAGCGCCGCTTTATGGCCCTTGGTGGCACCTTCCTCACCAGCGAGCGGGTGCTGGGCGCCCGTTACGACGGTGACCGGGTGGTCGGCGTACATACCCAGAATGGCGATGATCAGCTGTTTGAAGCGGACAACTTCGTGCTTGCCTCCGGCAGCTTCTTCAGCCGTGGGCTGGAATCCCGTCTGCGTGGCATTCGCGAACCCATCTTCGATGCCGATGTGTTGAGTCTGGAGGAACGTGATGCCTGGGCCGGTCGTCGGCTGTTCGACCACCACCCTTTCATGGGCTTCGGGGTCAAGACCGACGACAAACTCAGAGTGCTGCGTGGCGGCAAGCCGCTCACCAACCTCTATGGCGCGGGCAGTGTCTTGGCCCATTACGACCCAATTCGTGAAGGTTCCGGCTCCGGCGTTGCCGTTGCCACCGGCTGGCAGGCTGCCGGCCATATTCTGGGCGCGGCCCAATGATTACTACGTCCCATATCCCGTGTCTTCATCATCGCCGGGAGGAGAACTGACATGCTACTGGATCACGCCAACCAAACTTTCGATCAGTGCATCAAATGCACCGTCTGTACCGCCTACTGCCCGGTGGCCAAGGCCAACCCCGCCTACCCCGGCCCGAAACAGGCGGGCCCGGATGGCGAGCGGCTGCGCATCAAGAGCCCCGAGCTGTTTGACAGCGCCCTCAAGCACTGCACCAACTGCAAACGCTGCGAAGTAGCCTGCCCGAGCGGGGTGCGCATCGGCGACATCATCGCCAAGGCCAAACACCAGTACAGCGGTTTCAAACCGGGGATCCGCGAGTTCGTGCTCTCTCACACCGATCTGATGGGCAGCATGTCTACCCTGATGGCCCCGGTGGTCAACTTCACCACCGGCCTCAAGCCGATGAAGCTGGTGCTGGACAAGGCGCTGGGGGTCTCCTCCCACCGCGACCTGCCCAAATACTCCCAGGGCACCTTCCGCGGCTGGTACAAGAAGCAAAAAGAATCTCAGTCCCGCTTTGCGCGGCAGATCGCCTACTTCCACGGCTGCTACGTCAACTACAACCACCCGCAGCTTGGCAAGGAGCTGGTGCAGGTGCTCAACGCCATGAACATCGGTGTGCAGCTGCTGGAGCGAGAGAAGTGCTGCGGCGTGCCGCTGATTGCCAACGGCTTCATGGACAAGGCCAAGCAACAGGCGGCCTTCAACATCAAGCAGATGGAGAACTCCCTGCTGGGTAACGAGATGCCACTGCTGGCTACCTCCTCCACCTGCGGCTTTACCCTGCGCGATGAATATCCCCACCTGCTGGAGCAGGACAACCATAAGGTGCGGGATCGCATCTCGCTGGTGACCCGCTTCCTGTGGAACGAGTTCTACAAGGGCAACAAACCGGCGATGAAGCCGCTCAATCTGCACATCGCCTACCACACCCCCTGCCACATGGAAAAAATGGGGGGCGTCATCTACACCCTCGAATTGCTGCGCGCCATTCCCGGGGTCAAGGTGACGGTACTGGAGTCCCAGTGCTGCGGTATCGCCGGCACCTACGGCTTCAAGTCGGAGAACTACCAGACCAGCCAGACCATCGGCGAGGGGCTGTTTGATCAGATCAACCGCCTCTCCCCCGATCTGGTGATCACCGATTGCGAGACCTGCAAATGGCAGATCGAGATGAGCACCAGCTTCCGCTGCGAGCATCCCATTCATCTGCTGGCCCAGGCTCTGGCATAAGATGAGCGTGACCATATCCGCTGGTGTAAACCCCGAAGCCGGGGTATTCGTTGGTTCACCACCATGCCTTTGGGGCTGCAACCCAAACAGTATCTGATCACGATAAGACCTGAGAGGAGCCGGCATTGCCGGCTTCTCTCATTGATGTTGCCGACCATCTCGCCCATCGGCGGAACGCCCGGCCCGTACAGACTGTAACCGACAGCCCTCTCAAAAAAGAATATTTATTCATTTATTATTTTTATACCCATAAATAGATAATTGATATGACAGATAACCCTGCATGCCTTGCCAAATAACACAGGCATACCTCAGGTGTCGCTCCGTCCCGCCACAGAGACTCATTACACTTCCAATGTTCTGACTTTCTTAATAATTTAACCGGGATCTCATTTCTGTCTGTTGGTGCTCTCGGTAATTGATCTAGCGCAAGCCCCCCTCTGATAAATCATCATTCTTTTTACCCATTTGGTAATATCCAACTCGATCAATCGCATAAAAACATGGGTTTTATTCACTAATAACAATGAAGCGGCCTGCCTGCTCCTGCTTGGCGGGGGCGAACCAATGCCCACATCCAGGATGGAACTGTCAGGTCTGGCAATGAGATCGATTAGGGAGTGATGATCGTGAGTTCACGCAACAGACAGATCAAGCTGGGCCTCGCCGCCCTGCTGCTGACTACCAGCCTTGGCACCAGCGGCTGGGCACAGGCAGCCGATGACACGCAACCCAAAGGCAAGATCGAGGCGCGCAGCGAGCTGTTCGCCAAGGATCACGCCGATCAGTTCACCAGCTGGCAAGCCACCAGCGAAAGCAAGGAACGCACCGATGCGCTGGCGGAAGATCCCAACATGGTGGTGCTGTGGGGCGGTTACCCCTTCGCCAAGGATTACAACAAGCCACGCGGTCACTTCTATGCCCTGACCGACGTGCGGGAAACCCTGCGCACCGGCGCCCCCAAGACCGCCGAAGATGGTCCGCTGCCGATGGCCTGCTGGAGCTGCAAAGGCCCGGATGTGGCCCGCGTCATCGACGAGCAGGGTGAGGATGGCTACTTCAAAGGGATGTGGGCCAAGGGTGGGCCGGAAGTAGTCAACACCATCGGCTGCGCCGACTGCCACGACACCGCCTCGAAGGAGTTCAAGGAGGGTAAACCGGCCCTGCACCTCTCCCGTCCCTATGCCGATCGGGCCATGACCGCCATCGGCAAGCCGTTCAAGGAGCAGGGGCGCTTTGATCAGCAGTCCCAGGTGTGCGGCCAGTGCCACGTGGAGTATTACTTCAGCGGCCCCACCAAGGCGGTCAAATTCCCCTGGGACAAGGGCACCACTGTGGAGCAGATGGAGGCCTATTACGATGAAATCGGCTTTGCCGACTGGACCCATGCCCTCTCCAAAACCCCCATGCTGAAAGCCCAGCACCCCGAGTACGAAACCTGGCGCGCCGGCATTCACGGCCAGAACAACGTCGCCTGTGTCGATTGCCACATGCCCAAGGTGCAGAACGAGCAGGGCAAGGTCTACACCGATCACAAGGTGGGTAACCCCTTCGATCGCTTCGAGCAGACCTGCCGCAACTGCCACACCCAGAGCAAGGAGATGCTGCAAGGGATTGTCAAACAGCGCAAAGAGGCGGTGATCGAAACCAAGCTGAAGGTCGAGAAGCAGCTGGTACACGCCCACTTTGAAGCCAAGGCGGCCTGGGATGCCGGCGCCACCGAGGCAGAGATGAAGGATATTCTGCAGGACATCCGTCACGCCCAGTGGCGCTGGGACTACGCCATCGCCTCCCACGGGGTGCAGATGCACGCCCCCGAAGTGGCCCTCAAGGTACTTGGCAGCGCGCTGGATAAAGCCGCTGACGCCCGCACCAAGCTGGCGCGCCTGTTGGCCAGCAAGGGGATCAGCCACGAGATCGCCATCCCCGACATCTCCACCAAGGAGAAAGCGCAAGCCGCCCTTGGCATGGATATGAAGCAGTTCAACAGCGACAAGGCCCAGTTCCTCAAGACCACGGTCCCCGCCTGGGATGCCGAGGCCAAAGCGGCCGGACGGCTGGCACAGTAACGGCGCCTGCGGGCCCGGCCAGACCAGGCCCGCAGCGGATGGAGGCTTCCTATGGGTGATTTAACGATGGATTTTTTACGACTGATGCTGATGGCAGCCATGCTGTTCACCAGCCTGCAGGGTCAGGCGGCCGAGCCGACAGCAGCCCCTGTTCCAGCTGCACATGAGGTGGAATTTTTACGCAATCCCGACAAGGCCTGCACCGACTGTCACAAGGAGCAGAGCGAAGGGATGCACGGCAAGCATGGTCAGGCGACCAATCCCAACAACCTGGCACCTGTCACCTGCACCAACTGCCACGGCCAGCCCTCTCCCCAGCACAGGGAAGGGGTCAAGGATGTGATGCGCTTTAGCGACAGCTTCAATAACAAGCAGAGCACCCAGAGCTACCCCATCGCTGAGCAGAACGGAGTCTGCATGAGCTGCCACGAGCCCAAACCACTGCGCGAGGCGCTCTGGGCCCACGACGTGCACGCCACCAAGCTCACCTGCACCAGCTGCCACCAGCTGCATCCGGTCAAGGAGCCCATGGTGGCGATCCCGGAAAAATCCCGCATCAAGCTCTGCGTCGACTGCCACAGCAAGCAACATGAGGCCAGCAAGGCCCGGCAGGAGCAGTCCAAACCGGCTACCGGCAAGGAGGCATCATGAGCTGCTCTCGCCGTGACTTTATGGCGGGCATGGGCGCGGGGGCCCTTATCATGATGACGGGGCCGACTCGTTCCCTTGCTACCCCCCTCGCCCACAGCCAGACCATCGACGGGATCCGCTATGGCATGATCCACGACGAGACGGCCTGCATCGGCTGCACCGCCTGCATGGACGCCTGCCGGGAGGTCAACAAGGTGCCGGAAGGGGTCTCGCGCCTCGAGATCATCCGCTCAGGCCCGGTCGGGGAATTTCCCGACGCCGAGTACCACTTCTTTCGCAAGTCCTGCCAGCACTGTGACAACGCCCCCTGCGTGCACGTCTGCCCGACCGGCGCCTCCCATATTCGCAAGGAGGATGGCATCGTCGATGTCGACGCGGATCTCTGCGTCGGCTGCATGTATTGCCTCGCCGCCTGCCCCTATCAGGTGCGCTTTATCAACCCGGTCACCCGAGTGGCGGACAAATGCGACTTTTGCCGCAAGACCAACCTGGCGGCGGGCAAGGAGCCGGCGTGCGTGGAATCCTGCCCCACCAAGGCGCTGGTGTTCGGCAATCTGGATGACCCGGACAGCCCCATCGCCCAACGGCTGGTGAAAGAGACCACCTATCGCTACAAGCAGGCACTCGGCACCTCGCCCAAGATGTACCGCGTGCCCAAAGGGGAGATAAAGTCATGACGATGCAAGAGGCATTTCACTTCCCTTCCCTCGTGTGGGGATTTGTCCGATCGCCATCTACCGCAGTAACAGAAGGAGGAATGGATCATGTTGCATGACGCATTTCACTTCCCTTCACTTGTCTGGGACTGGCCGATCGCCATCTACCTGTTCCTGCTCGGCATCTCCGCCGGGGCTACCACCCTCTCGGTGCTGCTGCGCCGCAAGGGGGCCGGCAGCGAGAGCGGCATCATCAAGGCGACCGCCATTCTGGCGCCGGTGAGCGTGGTGCTGGGGTTACTGATCCTTATCTTCCATCTGGCCCGCCCCTGGACCTTCTGGAAGCTGATGTTCCACTACCAGTTCGACTCCGTGATGTCGATGGGGGTCATGCTGTTTCAGCTCTATATGGCGGTGCTGTTCGCCTGGCTGGCGGTGGTGTTTCGCGCCGAGATTGAGACCTTGCGTCGTCACCTGCTGCAAGAGAAGTTCGCTTTTGTGGATGAGCTGATTGGCTGGCTCGCCCGCATCGAACGGCTGCTGGCGCCGCTGTTGCTGCTGCTCGCCGTGCTGCTGGGGGCCTACACCGGCTTTCTGCTCTCGGCGCTCAAGACCTATCCGCTCTTGAACAACCCGGTGCTGCCGGTGCTGTTTCTGGTCTCGGGCATCAGCTCAGGTATCGCCTCCACCATCTTGCTGGCGGTGACGCTCTTCAAGGAGAACCACCACAGCCAGGGAGTGAGCTTCGTGCATCGCTTCGAGCTGCCGGTGCTGGCGGTGGAGGTGTTGCTGCTGGTCTGCTTCTTTACCGGCCTCTACTTCGGTGGCGGCCAGAAAGAGGTAGCGATGTGGGCCGCCATCGGCAGCGGCTTCTGGGCTCAGGTGTTCTGGCTCGGCGTGGTGGGCATCGGCATGCTGCTGCCCCAGCTGCTGGCTCTGCTGACCCCGGCGCCACTGCGGGAGCGCAACGGCCATCTGGTGCTGGTCTGCAGCCTGACCCTGGTGGGGATCCTGCTGCTGCGCTACTTCGTGCTTTATGCCGGCCAGATGACGGTAGTTTAAAAACCGGTTCACGCTCCTGTTGCGAGGCCGTGATCAAGGCTCATGTGCTGCTCGGAATCCTCATGTATTCACATACATTGCGGTTCCTGCGCTGCTCTTTACCTTGCTGACGACCTCTCACGACGGATCGTGAACCGGTTATTGAAAGCTGGGGATAAGCACCAGCCACCCTCGGGTGACTGGCGCTAGTTTGTTGCTGGCCCAATGAATTTCTGGTGATGCCACACCCGTTGCTTGGCAATATTCCCCGCCAAAGGGAGACGACGCTACGTGTGTGCCATGACATGAATGACATCAAAGATTGACTGGAGGTTGTGTGCTGGCGGAGCTCGGCTATCTCTCACTGTTGCTGGCGGCGGCACTCTCCTTGCTGCAGGGCACACTGCCCTGGCTGGGATTACGGCTCGCCTCCCCGACTCTGCTGCGCTGCGCCACGCCGCTGGCGCTGATCAATGCCATCCTGTTGGGGGCCGCCCTGCTGCTGCTCGCCAGCTGCTTTGGCCAGGATGATTTCACCGTCAGCTATGTGGCCCAGCACGCCAACAGCGCCCTGCCTCTTGGCTTCAAGCTGGCGGCCGTGTGGGGCGGCCATGAAGGCTCCATGCTCTTTTTCGTCTTTGCGCTGGGGCTGTGGGGCGCTCTGGTGGCCCTTTGCTCCAAGCGGGTCGATCCGCTGATCACAGCCCGGGTATTGGCCATCATGGGGCTGATCGTCGGGCTCTTCGGCCTCTATACCCTGATCTTCTCCAGCCCGTTTGACCGCCAGTTTCCGGGGCCGCAGGAGGGGCGCGATCTCAACCCCATGCTGCAGGATATCGGCCTTATCATCCACCCACCCCTGCTCTATCTCGGTTACGTCGGCTTTGTAGTCAACTTCGCCTTCGCCATGGCGGCGCTGCACTCGGGCCGGCTCGATGGCGCAGTAGCCCACTGGAGTCGCCCCTGGGCGCTCGGCTCCTGGGTCTTTCTCACCGCCGGCATCGTGCTGGGCTCCTGGTGGGCCTACTACGAGCTCGGCTGGGGCGGCTGGTGGTTCTGGGATCCGGTAGAAAATGCGTCCCTCTTGCCCTGGCTGCTGGGCACTGCCCTGCTGCACGCTCTGATTGTCTGCGAGAAGCGCGGCGCTTACGGCCACGCCGTGCTGTTGCTCTCCATCTTCACCTTCGCCTTGAGCCTGCTCGGCACCTTTGTGGTGCGCTCCGGGGTGCTCACCTCGGTGCACGCCTTTGCGGTGGACCCCAGCCGCGGCCTCACCCTCTTGTTGCTGCTCGGTTTGCTATTGACCTGCGCCCTCACCCTGTTTGCCCTGCGCGCAGACATTCGCACCCCCTATGCCCGCTTTGGCTTGCTGTCAAAAGAGGGGCTGCTCGGCGCCGCTATCCTGCTGCTCTGCGTGGCCTGCGCCAGCGTGCTACTCGGCACCTTCTACCCCATGGTGTTCCAGTCGCTCCATCTGGGCTCGCTCTCGGTGGGCGCCCCCTATTTCAATACCATCTTCGTGCCGCTGGCCCTGCTGCTGATGGCGCTGATGACCCAGCTGCCGCGCCTGCGCTGGCAGCAGCTTGCGGCACATTCCCGACTAAACGCTCTGTTACCGCCGCTGTTTGGGCTGCTTGGCGGCGGGCTGCTTAGCCTTGCCTATCTGGAACAGGGATCGTTTTCCGATAGTTGGATTGGCATCCTCGCCAATATGGTGAGCCTCTGGCTGATGGCCAGCCTGTTGCTCCCGCTCTTGCAACTGACTTCATTCCGCGATTTCACCCTTAACCGACTCGGCAGTCTGCTGGCCCACCTCGGGGTGGCGGTGTGCGCCCTTGGCATTGCGCAGGTGAGTCACCACAGTCAGGAGGGGGGCACTGTGCTAAGTGCCAACCAACCCTACCAACTCGGCGCGTTCGAGTTTCGTTATGAGAGGCGCGAGCCGGTGATCGGCCCCAACTATACCGCCGAGCGCATCACGCTTAGCGTGCATAAGCACGGTAAAGAGGTGGCGCGGCTGACGCCGGAGCGGCGCCACTACAGCGTGCGCACCATGAACATGAACGAGCCGGGCATCGCGTGGGGAATGCTCGGCGATCTCTACGTGGTGCTGGGTGAGAAGATGGGACCAGATGCCTATGCCATGCGGCTGCACTACAAGCCGCTGGTGCGCTGGATCTGGTTCGGTGGCCTGTTGATGATGGCTGGCGGCACCCTGCGCCTGCTCGCCCGTCGCCCCTTGCTTGCCTCCCGCCCCGTTGTGGTTAGCGCCTCCCATCCCCGGCTCGAACAGGAGGCGTTATGAGATCCCGCCTGCGCCTCTTTCTTCCACTGCTGCTGACCCTGAGCCTCGGCATCCTGCTCTGGCTCGGCCTTGGCAACAATCCCTACAGCCAGGATGAGGCGACGCTCGGCCGTACCCTGCCTGCGTGGCAGAGCGACAATCTGCTGGACGGACGTCCGATCCAGACCGCCAGCCTCAAGGGGGAGCCCTTTGTGCTTAACGTCTGGGCCAGCTGGTGCGCCAACTGCCGCGCCGAGCATCCGCTGCTCAGCGAGCTCGCGGGCACAGTGCCCCTCTACGGTCTCAACTACCGGGACAAGGGGGATGCGGCCCGCGCCTGGCTTATCCAGGCGGGCAACCCCTATCGCGCCGTACTGGCCGACCCCGACGGCCGACTGGCGCTGGAGCTCGGCGTCTACGGCACGCCGGAGACCTATCTCTTCGCCGGCAACGGCACCCTGCTGACCCGTCATACCGGCCTGCTCACCAGGGAGATCTGGCAACGCCAGTTTGCCCCCCAGCTCGACAAGGCGCGAACTGACGCGCAAATGAAGGCCGCCACAACGGCACCCGCGATTGCGCCATCTATTGCAACATCAGCTCGGGAGACACAGCCATGATGCGCCGTTCTCTTGCCTGCACCCTGCTGGCCCTCGGCATGCTGCTGAGTGCCACTGCATATTCCAGCGGGGTCGATACCTATCAGTTTCGCCATCCCGAGCTGCAAAATCGGGCGCAAGAGCTGGCCCGCGCCCTGCGCTGCCCCCAGTGCCAGAACCAGAACCTGGTGGAGTCCAACTCCCCCATCGCCCGGGATCTGCGGTTAGAGGTCTACCGCTGGGTGGACGAGGGGCAGTCTGATGAGCAGGTGATCGCCCGCATGACGGAGCGCTTCGGCGATTTCGTCCGCTACGATCCCCCCTTCAAGAGCAGCACGGCGCTGCTGTGGGGCGGTCCCCTGCTGCTGTTGGGGCTGGCGCTGTTGACCCTGTTTCGCCGCCTGACACGCACAAAGGCGCAACCCATCCCTGTCGTTAAGGCCATCGTTGAGGCCTCCCCCCAACCCGTCGCAGATCCGCGCAGCGAATTGAATTTGCTGATCATGCACGGGGAGCAGGCAGGTCTCTCCCCTGACCAACCACTCTACAAGGAGCTAGTTGCCGTCCGCCTGGCCAACGCTATCCCGGCGGCTGAGCTGGCCCTGCGCGCGCAACTGGCCAGCCAGCGTGACAATCGCGGCCGCCATCATCGGCACGGGCGGGCCTTGTTGCGGCTTGGCATCATGGCCATCGCGGCTGTTGCCGCTGTGTATCTGAGCACCGGCCGCTATCAGGCATGGCAGGCTTATCAGTCGCGCCCCGATCCGCTGGCGAGATTGAGCCCGCGGGATCTGCAGGACAAGGAGCTGGGCGCCCTGCACCAGCGCCTGCAAACCAACCCTGCCGATCTCGACCGCTGGGCGGCGCTCGGCCAGCTCTATCTCTATCGCGGCGAATATGACAACGCCCTGCTCGCCTACCAGCGAATCGCCCTGCTGGAGGGGGGGGCCAGCGCGGCGACCCAGGCCGCGCAAGCCACCGTGCTCTACTATCAGGCGGGCCAACAGCTGACTCCCGAGGCAACCCGCCTGCTGGAGAGCGCTCTCAAGCAGGACGCGGGGGAAGTGAGCGCCCTGATGCTGCTCGCCTCCGATCACTTCCTGCATGGCCGCTACAGCCAGGCCATTGCCCTGTGGCAGCAACTGCTCGATGGCGAGCGCCCTCGCATCAACCGGGCTGCACTGATCGAGGCGATCCAGACGGCAAGCATAATGGGCGGGTAACCCCTTGATTGAAGGAGGGTAATCGTGGTGATATGGCGCCGCGACCACGCAAGTGGCTCAGTACTCTCTTTCAATAGACAAGGATGTCTGGATGCAACTCACCCTGTTAAACGACTCGGGCAAATTCGATGGGCTCGATGACACCATTAGGCACGTTTTTGCCGAGACGGCGCACAAATTGAATGCCTTGTTCGATCTCTCCCAACTGGATGTCACCTTCAGCCCTTTTGCCGAGGGGGATGCTCCCGACTCGGGTATCGGTGGCTGGGCCATCAACATGTATCGAATAGAACTCCAGCTTGATCTGGAACGGCCTGATATCAAAAAGGTGATCATCACCGAATTGCCTGCCGTGCTGGCCCACGAAGTCCACCATATCGTGCAAAAGAAGAACAAGGTGGAAGCAGAAACACTGGCTGAAAACCTGATTTTTGAAGGGCTGGCCTGCTACTTTGAGCAGAGGTTCAATGGTGGCACACTCCCCTCGCTGTTCAAGGAGTCTCATCACCATGACTGGCAATCGCTCCTGGCAGAGATGACGCCCCATCTATCCAGCAAGCAGTTCAACTATTTAGACTTTTTCTACTGCCGTGATAACCGGCCATTTCCCAAATATGCCGGTTACTGGGTGGGGTTCAATCTGGTGGCCAACTATCTGGCCCAAAATGGCCTGAATGAAATAGAGGTCATGGGCCTGCCCGCCGAGGCATATTTCAATTAACACGCCTTCACACTGTTCATGGCTATCACAGAGCCCAAACCCGGAGAGAAGATCATGATCCCCATTCGCTGCAAGGCCGTCTCTGGTGTTGCCCTTACCACTGTCGATGGCGAAACCAAATTGCTGGTGATGAAACGGGTCAAGGGGGGCTTCTGGTGTCATGTGGCGGGCACGGTGGAGGCGGGTGAAACCGGCTGGCAGACCATTATTCGGGAGTTTGGCGAAGAGACGGGGATCAGAGTCACCGAACTCTACAACGGCCAGTATCTGGAGCAGTTCTACGAGGCGAGCTTGAATACGGTGGAGGTGGTGCCGGTCTTTGTGGTCTATTGCCCGCCCAATCAGGCGGTGACCCTCAACGACGAGCACACAGACTATCGCTGGTGTTCCCTGGCCGAAGCAAAAACGCTGGTGAGTTTCCCCGGCCAGAAGGCGCTCTACGACCATATCTGGCAACACTTTGTCGACAACGCCCCCTCTCCCCTGATGCGGGTCGATATCCGCTGACCGCGCACAACTTCCCCCTTTAAATGCAACACGCCCCCGGATGGGGGCGTGTTATATCTAAAGCCAGCCAAGCGCTTTTGTTAGACCCCACCGATGGCCTACGGCCGCTCGCCAGCGGCCAGACGACGGTTGATATCGGCGATAACCGGGGCGATGTCGGCCAGGGTATCAATCACATAGTGTGCCCCCGCCGCCCGCAGTTTGGCCTCGGCCGGTGCACGCCGGGCGGCGATCTCAGCCTCACTCATGGAGGCAAACTCGTCCCAAGTGGCACCAAATTCGTTGCCGGAAACCGACAATCCCACCGTCCACATGCCCGCGTTAAGCCCTTCGCTGATACCCGGCACGGCGTCATCCACCTTGATGCAGCGATGCACCGCACTCACTCCGAGCTCAATTACGTTGGCCAGCGCCATCCAGGGGCCGGGGCGACCACCAGCCTTGAGGTCGTCGGTGGCGACCCAGTGATCCGGGCGGTAGCCGTGATCGGCCGCAGCAGGTACCAGCGCCTCCATCACCGGACGGGGATAACCGGAGCAGGAGCCGATTTTCATCCCCCGCACCCGCAGAGCGTCCAGCACTGGCAGCACACCGGGGATGGGGGTGGCAAAGCGGGTCACGGCGGCAATCTGCAGCGGCATAAAGGTGTGATAAATGTGGTCCACCTCGGCGTGCCTCATGGGGTGGCCGAAGCGAGCCTGCCAGCGCACATCCACCGAGGGCAGACGGCCCAGCGCGGCGATATGATCCCACTTGCCCAACCCCATGGGCTGGCGCGCCTCATCCAGGGTCACGGGGAAGTCATAGGCGCGGGCGAAGGCCTCGACGAAGATGGAGGTGGGGGCGAAGGAGCCGAAATCGACGACGGTGCCGGCCCAGTCGAGGATCAGCGCCTCCACGTCGGTGATCGGGTCTACAGCAATCTGCAAGTCAGTCATGGTGGTGTTCCTGTTTCGGTGAAAGTGCGATCTCGCCAAGGGCGCGATCGAGAATGGTGATGGCGCGCACCAGATCGGCGCGGGCGATATTGAGCGGTGGCGAGAGCTGGATGACGTTCCCTTGGGAGACCTTGAAGCTGAGCCCCAGCTCCAGACAGCGGTAGAGCAGCCGCTCGGCGGCCTGGCTATTGCGGGTGCGACTCTGATGATCGACCACCAGATCGAGCGCCCACAGGAGGCCGATACCGCGCACCTGCCCGATCAGCGGATGACGTTCGGCAAGCGCCGCAAGCTCTGCCGCCATAAAGCGGCCATCCTCCTGCGCTTTTGCCAGCACCCCCTCTTCACGGATGGTACTGATGGTGGCGAGTGCCGCCGCGCAGCCGATAGGGCTCTTCTCGTGGGTGTAGTGACCGAGCGAAATAGCTGCGGCCTGATTGAAACGGTCGCGGGTGATGAGCGCGGCAAACGGCACCACCCCGCCCCCCAGCCCCTTGCCCAGACAGATGATGTCGGGCTCGATGCCGAACTCTTCAAAGCTGAACCAGTGGCCGGTGCGCCCCAAGGCATTGGGGATCTCGTCGACGATCAACAACACCTTGTGGCGATCGCAGATCTCCCGCACCCGCTGCCAGTAGGCCTTCGAGGGCACCTGCACATCGGTGTTGCGGATAGGTTCGGCGATAAAGGCGCCGATCCCTCCCTCCTTCTCGATGACGTACTCCAGATAATCGGCGTAGTGCAGGTCATCCCCCTCCCCGCGATACCAGACGCCGCGATAACGGGTGGGCGGTGGGATGCGCTCCACGCCGGCCATCAATGGGCCCATACCGGCGCGAAAACAGGCCTCGCCGCCGACCGAGATGGCATCGAGGGAGGCGCCGTGAAAGGCATCCCACAGGGACACCACCTTGCTATTGCCGGTAATGAAACGGGCGAGCTTCAGGGCAATCCCCACCACCTCGCTGCCGCCGGGGGCGAACAGCACCCGGTTGAGATCGCCGGGAGCCAGCTCGGCCAGGGTACGGGCGCAGTCGATGGCAACCTGATGGGTGTAGCGGCGGGGCGCAAACGGCAGATCGGCGAGTTGCTGCTGCACCACGGCCACCACCCTGGGGTGACCGTGGCCCAGCTGATGGACGCTGTTGCCGTGAAAATCGAGGTAACGCTTGCCCGATACGCTGGTCAACCAGCTCCCCTGCGCCCCCTCGATCAAATCCAGACAGGGGGTGGAGAGTGCCTGATGGAGAAAGTAGCGGCTATCCTCCGCCAATCCGGCCTGTACCTCTTCGCTCTGGCCCGCCCACCAGCGCGCCCGCCCCTCGCCGAGGTTGACATCCCCTTCGCTGTCGGCGCGGCCGCTGCCGTGCAGCTTATGGTCATGCAAATCGCGGCCACGCAGATCACGACCCTGAGCCAGCATGCTGGTCATCGCGCGTCCCCTTGCCAGTAGCAGGCGCTGGCCATGGCGGCGAGCAGATCGCGCACCCGCTCTGGGGTCACATCGCCGATATTGCCAATCCGGAAGCAATCGGCCTGGGAGACCTTGCCTGGATAGATAACAAAGCCCTGCGCCTTGAGCCGCTGGTAGAAGTCGGCGAAGCGGTAGTCAGGGTGGGCCGGAGAGTAGAAGGCGGTGATGATGGGAGATTGCCACTGTTCTGGCAGCAGTGGCGCAAAGCCGAGGGCAGCCATCCCCGCCAGCAGCGTGCGCTGATTCTCGCCGTAGCGCTGATGGCGGGCTTCAATGCCCCCCTCTTCGTCCAGCTCGCGCAGGGCCTGGGCAAAGGCGAGCACGGTATGGGTGGGCGAGGTAAAGCGCCACTTGCCCCCCTGCTGCTCCATGGTCTGCCACTGGGCATGCAGGTCGAGGGAGACCGAGCGGGCGCGACCGGCGCAAGCTGCCAACGCGGCGCGGCGAGCGATGACGAAACCAAAACCCGGTACCCCCTGAATGCACTTGTTGGCCGAACTGATAAGAAACTCGATGCCAAGGCGGCCCATGTCGATGGGGATGCCGCCAAAGCTGCTCATGGCATCAACGATCAGGCGGATGCCGCGGCGCAGGCAGAGCGCAGCCACCTCATCGAGCGGATTGAGCATGCCGGTGGTGGTCTCACAGTGCACCATGGCCAAGTGGGTGATCTCGGGGTGGCGCGCCAGCATCGCCTCAATGGCGGCGGGTTCCGGGCGGGTGGTCTCGCCGCAGTCCAGCTCATGGTGGCGCAGGCCAAGGCAGCGGGCCATCTCCCCCATGCGGGCACCGTAGGCGCCGTTGTTGATGATCAGCAGGCACTCATCGACGCCTATCGCCGAGCCCAGCACGCTCTCCACCACATAGCTACCACTCCCTTGCAGCAGCACGACGCTGTAGTCACTTTCATATTCCGGGCCAGTAGCGAGGCGCACCAGCTCGCGGCGGATGGGCTCCACCACCCCCTGGTTGTAGTCCGCATCCCAAGTGCAGCTGTCTTGCAGCATGGCGGCACGCACAGTCGCGGTGGTCGAGAGGGGGCCCGGGGTCAGCAGCAGGTAATCGACGGCGGCGGGAGCCGCAGGAATATGGGTCATGACTTTGCTCCTTTTGGTATATACCAGAATGAGCGCATTGTGGGTAACTCCCCCGCCAAGGTCAAAGGGGTGGGGCTACGTGCAACAAAAAATTCATTTTCAGCGCCGGGATCGCGATAATCTAGGAGGCCTGAACAACAGGGGCGATGTTGGTATCTACCAACGCATGTTGATGTTGCCCTTTAGCGACCGGGCAGATGACCTGCCCTGTGCCCAGCCCATTGCCCAACTCATTGCACAACTTATTGCAAAACCAGGGATTTTCATGAGCAAACCGCAATATCTGCAGATCAAGGATGCCCTCGCCAACCAGATCCTAGCGGGGGGCCTGGCCCCCAACGACAAGCTCCCCTCCGAGCGGCTGCTGGGGGAACTCTATGGCACCACAAGAGTCACCATCCGCGAGGCACTGGTACAGCTGGAGGCGAACGGCCTTATCTATCGGGAGGATCGCCGCGGCTGGTTCGTCACACCGCCACGCTTTCGCTTGAACCCCAGACGCACCTCCAACTTTCACCAGATAGTGCGGGAGCAAGGGGGTGAACCACGTACCGAGCTGCTGGAGAAAAGCCGCCAGGCGGTGCCGCCCGCGTTGATGGCGCAGCTGCAGCTCAAGCCGTTCGACAGCCTGTTTCTGCTAAAACGGCTGCGCTACGCCAACGGGCGCGCCATCTGTTACTGCGAGAACCACTGCCTGCCAGAGCGGGTGCCCGGCCTGCTGGAGCTGGATCTCAACGGCAGTCTGACCGAGATCTACCAGGCCCATTACGATCTCCACTACGCCCGCATGCAGGTGCGTTTCTTCCCCACCGCCCTGCCGGACGAGGTGGCCAAGGCGCTGGGGGCCACCGCCGGTCTGCCCGCCCTGCGCCTCGAGCGGCTCAACTTCGATCAGCACGGCCGGGTGCTCGACTTCGATCTGGAGTACTGGCGTCACGACAGTCTGGAGATCGAGGTGGATACCCAGGATTAGTCACGGATAAATCAGGAACGGCAAAACGTCACGGGGCTGTCACGGTCACGTCATAAAGATCCCCTAGCCTCTCTCTCGACCAATCTGGTTTATACCAAACCAATTTAACTGGAGAAGAGGATGAAACAGGGAACCCATCTGCTGGCCGCCGCCGTGCTGGCTGCCATGACCGCCCCGGCACTGGCCGCGACCGATCTCACCGTCTACACCGCCTTCGAACCGGAGCAGCTCAACGAGCTGAAAACCGCGTTCGAGCGCCAGCATCCGGACATCAACATCAAGTGGGTGCGTGACTCCACCGGCGTGGTCACCGCCCGCTTGCTGGCAGAAAAAGCCCAGCCCAAAGCGGATGTGGTGTGGGGACTGGCCGCCACCAGCCTGATGCAGCTCGATCAGCAGCAGATGCTCAATGCCTATGCACCGAAAGGGCTGGAGAAGCTCGACAGCCGCTTTCGCGACAGCAAGGCCGAGCCGCACTGGATCGGTCTGGACGCCTTCTTCAGCGCTATCTGCTTCAACAAGGTAGAGGCGGAAAAACAGGGGATCCCGGCCCCCACCAGCTGGGCCGACCTCACCAAGCCCATCTACAAGGGCAAGGTGATCATGCCCAACCCCAGCTCCTCCGGCACCGGTTACCTGAGCGTTGCGGGCTGGCTGCAGACCATGGGCGAACAGCAGGGCTGGCAATTTATGAACGGCCTGCACCAGAACATCGACCGTTACACCCACTCGGGCTCTGCCCCCTGCAAGCTGGCCGCCAGCGGTGAGACGGTGATCGGTATCTCCTTCGACTTCCCGGCGACCAGCCTCAAGGCCAAGGGTGCCCCCATCGAGGTGGTATTCCCGAAAGAGGGGTCGGGCTGGGATATGGAAGCCGCCGCCATCATCAAGGGCACCCCCAAGCTGGAGGCCGCCAAACAGCTGCTCGACTTTGCCGCCACCGAACAGGCCAACGCCCTCTACAACAAATCGTTCGCCGTGGTCGCCATCCCCGATGTAGCCCAACCGAGAGCGGGCTATCCGGCGGATATCAAAGGCCAGATGATCGACAACGACTTTAGCTGGGCAGCCCGCGAGCGTAACGCCATCCTGGCCCAGTGGAGCGCCAGCTTCGACGGCAAGACCGAAGCCAAACAGTAAGCGTGAAGGGCGGCGGTTTGTTCACGCCAGACACACCGCTGCCAATAAACTGCCAGTCGAAGGCCAACAGGTGTTGGCCTTCGCTTTTTGGTTTTAACTTCCCGAGTGTGTATTGCCTTCAATTAGCGACGCTTCGCCCATCCACACAGGGCCCAACTACTTGCTGGCGACCCGATCTCATTTGACTGTCATCAAGCTGTCATCCCCCGATCACCTGACCGTCACACTTCGCCCGCAAACTGGTATATACCAAATCAGTAGCGAGTCGAACCATGACCCAGCCCTATCTGGACATTCAACATCTCAACAAGCAGTTCGGTGCTTTTCAGGCCCTTAAAGAAATCTCTCTGACCATTGAGCCGGGGGAGTTTATCTGCTTTCTCGGCCCCTCCGGCTGCGGCAAAACCACCCTGCTCAGAGCCATCGCCGGGCTGGATCTGCCGGACAACGGCGAGATCTGGCAAGGGGGGCGCAATATCTCCCGCCTGCCGCCCCAGGAGCGCGATTTTGGCATCGTGTTTCAGTCCTATGCCCTCTTCCCCAACCTGACGGTGGCCCAGAACATCGCCTTCGGCCTTGAGAATCAGGGGTTGGCGCGGGATCTCATCAAGGAGCGGGTGGACCACTGGCTGGGGCTGGTGGATCTCACTGCCCAGTCCCACAAATACCCGAGCCAGATCTCCGGCGGCCAGCAGCAGCGGGTGGCGCTGGCCCGGGCGCTCGCCCTTTCCCCCGGTCTGTTGTTGCTGGACGAACCGCTCAGCGCACTGGATGCGCTGGTGCGCACCCATCTTCGCAGCGAGATCCGCGCCCTGCAGCAGCGCCTTGGCATCACCACCATCATGGTGACCCACGATCAGGAAGAGGCGCTGACCATGGCCGATCGCATCGTGGTGATGGAGGGTGGCCGTATCGTGCAGGTGGGCACCCCGCAGGAGATCTACCACCAGCCTGCCAGCCGTTTCGTGGCAAGCTTTGTCGGTACCATGAACTTCCTCGACACCCTGGTGCTGAGCCCCACTCAGGTGCGCCTTAACGAGCAGCCACTGCAACTCGCCAACCGGGCCGCAGCCGGCAGCAAATTGCAGGTGGCGATCCGCCCCGAGGCGATCACCCTGAGTGCGCCGAGCGAGCTGTCTCTTGGGCAACATGGCGTTGAAGCAACCATCGATCAGGTTGAGTTTCTCGGCGCCGCCCAACGCCTTATCTGCACAGCCGACACCTATCTGGGCCCGCAGCAAATTCTGGTGGAGCGCCCGACCCACGAGCTGCCCCGCCACGAACAGGGTGGCTGGCGCAGCGGCATGCGCTGCTCGCTGCACTGGCCTGCCGGGGCGATGCAGCTGTTTGAAGGAGAGCGCCCATGACTGCCCCCCTTGCGACCTCCTCCCTGCTGCCGCCAGCGACAGCCCGGCAAGAAGGCCGCTGGCAGCGGCTCTGTCGCGGCTGGAGCCGGGATCAGCTGCTGCAACTGTTCCTGCTTGCACTCGGTATCGCCCTGCTCACCGGCGGTCTGCTGCTGCCGCTGCTCACCATGTTGCAAAAGAGCCTGCAAGATGAGAACGGCATCTGGGTGGGCCTTGCCAACTTCAGCGCCTACTTCGACTCCCCTCATCTGGGGCGCACCATCGGCAACACCCTCTGGCTCGGGGTGCTGATCACCGCGCTGGTGGTGACCATCGCCTTTGGTTACGCCTATGCCCTCACCCGCACCTGCATGCCGGGCAAGCCCCTGTTTCGCCTCATTGGCCTTATTCCGCTGTTGATGCCCTCCCTGCTGCCCGCCATCAGTCTGGTCTACTGGTTTGGCAATCAGGGGATCGCCAAGGGGCTGCTCGGCGGCGAGAGCATCTACGGCCCTATCGGCATCGTCATTGGTCTGGGCTTCTGGTGCTTCCCCCACGCCCTGATGATCCTTATCACGGCGCTCGGCCAAAGCGATGCCCGCCTCTATGAAGCCTCCCGGGTGCTCGGCAGCAGCGGCTGGCGCACCTTTGTCACCGTCACCCTGCCTACCGCCCGTTATGGCCTGCTCAGCGCCGCCATCGCCGTCTTCACCCTCACCATCTGCGACTTCGGGGTGGCCAAGGTGATTGGCGGCCAGTACAGCGTGCTGGCCACCGACATCTACCGGCAGGTGATCGGAATGCAGAACTTCTCGCTGGGCGCCGTTGCCAGCGTCACCCTGCTGCTGCCGGCACTGTTGAGCTTTGCCCTGGAGCACAGGGTGCGCAGCAAGATGCAGGAGCAGAGCAGCACCAAGGCGGTGCCCTATCAACCCAAACCCCATCAGCTGCGGGATCTGCTGGCGCTCGGCTGGTGCACGCTCTGGGCCCTGCTGTTTCTGGCACTGGTGGGGATGGCGGTTTACGGCTCGCTGGTACAGTTCTGGCCCTACAACCTCACTCTGACGCTGGATCACTACGCCTTTGACAGCAATAGCGTCTATGGCTGGCAGCCCTTTACCAACACCTTGCAGCTGGGCCTCTATAGCGCGCTTATCGGTACCGTGCTGGTGATGGTGCTGGCCTGGGCGCAGGAGAAGGGGCGCCACTTCGCGCCGCTGCGCCAGTTGTTGCATCTGCTTGCCATGCTGTC
Organism: Aeromonas sp. 600886; assembly: GCF_049174935.1. Taxonomy (NCBI): domain Bacteria; kingdom Pseudomonadati; phylum Pseudomonadota; class Gammaproteobacteria; order Aeromonadales; family Aeromonadaceae; genus Aeromonas; species Aeromonas sp. 600886. The sequence continues at coordinate 36,225 of NZ_JAAKUB010000013.1, forward strand.
GCTGGCGGTGCCCGGCATGGTGCTGGGGCTGGGTTACATCTTCTTTTTCAACGGCAATCCGCTCTTTGGCGGCCTCTACGGCACCCTGCCACTAATGGTGCTCTCCTGCGTCATCCACTACTACACGGTGGGCCATATGACGGCGCTGACCAGCCTCAAGCAACTGCCCAAGGAGCTGGAGCTGGTGGCCATCTCATTGCGTATTCCGCTCTGGAAGGCGTTCTGGCGAGTCACCCTGCCCGCCTCCCTGCCAGCGCTCTTGGAGATCTTTATCTATCTGTTCGTCAACGCCATGACCACCACCTCGGCGGTGATCTTCCTCTATTCGAGCGACAGCGTGCTCGCCTCCATCGCCGTGCTCAACATGGAGGATTCCGGCGATACCGCCGCGGCTGCCGCCATGGCCACCCTGATCCTGCTGGCCGCCGCCACCGTCAAGCTGCTCCAGCTCTTTTTGAGCCGCGCCCTGCTGGATCGCACCCAGCGCTGGCGCCACCAATAACCTTATCGAGGAGTCATCATGTCCACTCTCCCCTTCTGGCTGGCCGAAGCGCTCGCCGCCGAACAACCCGCACCGCCCACGCCCCTAGTCGGCCACCACGAGGCCGATGTCTGCATCGTCGGTGGCGGCTTTACCGGGCTGTGGAGCGCCATCGCCCTTAAACAGGCCGAGCCCCACCTGCACGTCATAGTGCTGGAGAAAGATCGCTGCGGCAGCGGTGCCTCCGGGCGCAACGGCGGCTGCCTGCTCACCTGGTCGGCCAAATACCTGACGTTAAAGCGCCTCTTTGGCGAAGAGCAGGCCGCCTGGCTGGTACAAAGATCCGAGCAGGCGGTGCACGAGATCGCCCGCTTCTGCGAAACGCACAACATAGAGGCACAGCTGAGGGTCGAGGGCACCTGCTACACCGCCACCAGCGAGGCGCAGCGCGGCCTGATGGAGCCGGTATTACGGGAGCTACAGCGAGCCGACCTTAACCAGTGGCAGGCGATTGCAGAGGGTGAACTGGCGAGCCAGAGCGGCTCCCACGTTCATCTGGAGGGGCTCTACAGCCCGCACGCCGGTTCGGTGCAACCGGCGCTGTTGGTGCGCGGCCTGCTGCGGGTGGCGCGGGAGCTGGGGGTCGAGGTCTATGAGCACTCCCCCATGCAGCGCCTTGAGGCGGGCCAGCCTGCACGGGTGCAAACGCCGCAGGGTGAGGTGCGTGCCCGCAAGGTGGTGCTGGCCCTCAACAGCGCCATGGCGCAGCACTTTCGCGAGTTTCGCCGCAGTATCGTGCTGGTCTCCTCCGATATGGTGATAACCGACCCCGCGCCGGATGCACTGGCCGCCCAGCAGCTTGCGCACGGCCGCAGCGTGGTGGATGGCCGCACCTTTGTCCACTACTACCGCTCGACCCCGCAAGGACGACTGATGCTGGGCAAGGGGGGCAACACCTTCGCCTTTGCCAACCGCCATCTGGCCGAGTTCGATGCCCCTAGCCGTTATCTTGCCCCCCTCACCCGCACCCTGCGCCGCTTCTTTCCGGCGCTCAAAGAGGTGCCCATCGCCGCCAGCTGGTGCGGCGCCTCCGACCGCTCGGTGGATGGCCTCCCCTTCTTCGGCCACTGGCGAGGGCAGCCCAATATTGTCTATGGCCTCGGTTACTCCGGCAACGGGGCGGCGCAAAGCTGGATCGGCGGCCAGATCCTGGCGGCCCTAGTGAGAGACGAGGTGCGGGAGGAGGATAAACCCTGGCGTGAATGCGCGCTGGTCAGCGGCCCGCGTGGCTACTTCCCGCCAGAGCCATTCCGCTGGCTGGGGGCAATGGCGGTACGCAATGCCATCCGTCGCAAAGAGCGGGCGGAAGACGAAAACCGCCCGGTGGCCTGGTATGACAAACAGCTGGCCAAACTTGCCGATGCGGCGGGCAAGGCGGATAAATAATCGCGCTGACTTCGCTCTTGCACGGTTCAGCCACGTCTGGCTACAACAAGCAAAGCGCCGACCCGCACACCTTGCGGCGCCTGTTATGGCGCCGCCTTTGCCTGTACTTCCGTGCCCATAAGCAGGTCTGGCCTTGCCTGCCACACCCGTGCCGGGTCGGACTCGGCAATAGCGGCGGCGATCAGCTGCTCGCTCCAGCGACGATGCAGCAACCACATCCTCTGGCCCGCCTCCCCATCACCACGGGTGCACTGCTTGGTCACATCGGCGGTGCGATAGAAGTAGCGCACCAGACTCGTGAGCTCGGCCTCCGGCCAGCGACAGCCAAAGTCGCGCAGCAGGGATGACCAGAAGTCAATCTGGCGCCGCTCGTGCTCCTGCTCGACCACGTGCAGTTCGGGGATGAGATCCATGGCGTGCCACAAGGCACCATAGCCGACAAAGCGACGATCAAGCTCTTCAAGCGCCAGATCCAGCAGCACCAGCACGTGCGGCCAACTGGTCGCCTGGGTTCGGATCTGCTCTTGCGCCTCACAGACAGCTGCCAGCCACCCCATAGCGAGACGGCAAATGATCGCCTCCTTGTTGGGATAGAGGTGGTAGAGCGATTTGATCCCGACACCGGCCCGATCAGCAATGGCATTGGTGTTGAGGGCGGCAAAACCTCGCTCCTGCAGCAACAGCAGGGTGGCCTGTTCAATGCGACTTGCCACCTCCTGACTGCGCTGCTGCCGGGGCTGACGCCGCATATGCAGGGCGGCAGGCACTCGTTGTTCTGACATCTTCTCTCCTTCGAACCACTGTGCGTCCCCTCTTTGCCTAGGTCACGACCGGTAGTGGCTCATTGACATCCATGAGACAAGGTAAACAAAAAGTTAAATAAATGCAGTAATTACTGGATTTTTTCAGAATAGCTGCAATAAACATATCTGCTCATATCTGCAGTAATTACTGCATTTAACTCAAGGAGAGCAGTGCAATGGATAGCAAACAGACCTCAACCCGATTTGGCATAACCCTCCTGTTGACCGCAGGCCTGCTCGGTGGCTGCCGAAGTGACACCAATGATACGAATGGGGCAACGACCCTCTATCTCAATGGCAAGATCCACACCCAGGATGGGCAACGTCAGGTGGCCGAGGCCATGATGATCCGCGACGGCCAGTTTATCTATGTGGGCAACCGGGAGGGGGCCGAAGCGCTCAAGCGCCCCACCACCCGAGTGGTGGACCTGCAAGGGCGTATGGTGCTGCCCGGCCTGCACGACAACCATATCCACTTGCTCGGTACGGTAGCACTGGACATGTGCGATCTCGATGGCAAACCCGTCACTCTGGATCAGCTGGCCGCCAAGATCAGCACATGTCTGCCCCGCTATGCGGCCAAACCGGGGGAGTGGCTGGTAGTCAACCAGTGGTCTCCCTACGAGGGCAATACGGCAACCGCCAGCCATGCCACCCTGCTGGCAGCCCTCGATGCCGCCGCCCCCGACAATCCGGTGGTGCTGGCCGGGGTCGATGGCCATGCCAGTGCCTACAACTCCCGCGCCCTTGCCATGGCGCAGGATAACGACGGCAACACAATCGGCTTCAATGGAACTACGCTGGCCCCCGGCGGGGTCTTCGAGCCCTTTATCCCCTATGTCGACCTGACCAGCGGAGTGGTGCGTGACACGGCCCGCAGCGCCATTCCAGTGCCCGATAGCGGCGTTCTGAGCGCCAGTGATGAGCAGGCAGCCAGCCAATACGACCAGATCCTGCCCGCCATTGCCGAGCTGATGGCCTCTCGCGGTATCACCAGCATTCAGGATGCCTGCGCCACCGACTTTATCCGCCAGCGACTACTCACCATGCAGTCACGGGACCTGCTGCATATGCGTGTCACGGCCGCCACCTGCTTTAGCGATGATGATTATCAGGGCAAACTCGATATAGAGGGGCATCTTGCCAAGGCCAGCCAGGTGAGAGAATCCTTTGCCAACAACCCGCTGATCAAGGCCGATGCGGTCAAGATCTTCCTCGACGGTGTGCTGGAAGGGGATCCCTTCACAACCCCCCCCTTCCTGCCCAATGCCGGCATGCTGGCAAACTACCACACCCCCCATCTGGCCAGAGACCCGGCTACCGATGAAGTGACCATCACAGCCGACAGCGAGGAGTCCGGCAACAACGGGATCGTCAACTACCGGGAGGCCGACCTCACCCGCTATATAGGGGCGCTGGACAAGGCAGGCTTCAGCATCCATATGCACAGCATCGGTGATCGCACCACCCGCACGGCGCTGGATGCCCTCACCGCCGCCCGCGCCAGCAACGGTGATAGCGGCATTCCCCACACCCTGGCCCACCTGCAGGTGGTCCATCCCGATGATCAAAAACGGCTCGGCGAGCTTGGGCTCTACCTCACCTTTACCTATGCCTGGACCTCCCCCCAACTGGCCTACGACATGCTGGTTGCCTCCTTTATCCAGCCGACCCGGGTGGGCCAATCCCTGAGCGATGCCCTCTATGATCCCCTCGGCTATCTGCACGGAGCCCTCTACCCGGTCGAGAGTTCGCGCAAGGCGGGCGCCATACTGGTCGCTGGCAGCGATGCCCCGGTCGACAGCCGGGATCCCCGCCCCTTCGAAAATATGGCGACCGGGATCATCAAGGCTCCCCAAAGCGGCGATGATTATCGCGCCAGCCAGCGCATCACCCTTGACGAAATGCTGGCGGCCTACACAATCAATGGCGCCCGCGCGGTGCGCCAGCAGGCTATCAGCGGCTCGATCGAGGCGGGCAAATCGGCCGACTTTATCGTGCTGGATCGGGATCTCTACCAGCTGGTCGCCGCCGGCAAGCCGGAGCAGATCGCCGATACCCAGGTAGTCCAGACCGTCTTTCGCGGGCAAACCATCTTTAACCAGTAGGACTCTGGTAGTAAGACAAGTCATCAGCTGCGAACAGAATGATAATACCGACCCAAGGGTCGGTATTTTTATTGCGGAGTTTTTTCTTAAGAAGACTCCTAATATTGAGAGGTTCAACACTGGCAGTCCAAAATGCTTGTGGCATACTACATGACCCCAAGCGTCTGGATATGTTTTACTGCTCGCATTGAGGGCTAAGTGCTGTAATGGAGTCACAGCGCATAAAATAATTAAATAGCACGGAGGCCTTTATGAAAGATAAAGAAAAAATAGCCGTATTTATTGATGCTGATAATGCACCCGCAGGTAAAATAGACATAGTTCTTTCAGAATTAGCTAGATACGGCGTTGTAAATATTAGAAAAGCATATGGTAACTGGAAAAACCCTAATCTTAAACCATGGGAAGATGTCCTACACGACTATGCCATACAACCAGTACAACAATTTGATTTAACAAAGGGTAAAAATGCGACAGACATGGCATTAGTCATTGATGTAATGGACGTAATATATACAAAGGATATTGACATAATATGCCTTGTATCATCGGATTGTGATTTTACACCTTTAGTTACCAGAACACTTGCTGATGGGAAATTTGTCATCGGATTTGGAGAACGGAAAGCACCATTACCATTCGTTAATAGTTGTTCTCGATTTCTATATCTGGATGCCGAGCCAGTGCTGGAGCTACCCATTCAAAAACAAAGTAAAAACATAAAGGGTGACACAAAACTCATCAATTTACTCCGGCAGGCAATAGATGCTATTGGCGAAGATGATGGCTGGGCTATGCTTGGTGAGATTGGCAACCACATTTCAAACCATGCTTCATTTGATCAACGAAACTACGGATTTAGAAAGCTGAGCGATCTATTCCAGTCCATCGATCTCTTCGAGATGAAAAAAACAAATGGTTCAGTTATTTGGGTTAGAGACAAAAGAAAAGCAAAACAACTGAATAAGTCCACTCCACCCTTACAATCCGTAGCAAGTAAAAACTAATCATAAGTCTCTAGGGTCGAAGAACGACACGAATCCTGACATACGAAAATATACTCCCTAATAAAAACAGTTAATACGTTAGTGTCATCGTTAGGGAGTTATGTGAAGTGATAACAGAAAGCCATTGTCTTGTTAAATAGGTTTATGATTAATGACAACATCCTTATTTTTTTAAATGATTAACGTGAAAGCACCAACCCCAAAAAAGTCTAGCGCTAGAATAAGATATAATAATTCCGAACACGGCAATGCCCACCAGCTCCTGACAATACCCCATCAACTGTATATAGTTTGCAAATTTCCAGAGAAGACCACCCGTTCTCCTACTAAATGTCACTATTTCACATGTGTCAGCCAAAACAATATTGGTGCCGATAAGCAAAAATCCAGCGCCGACAAAAAAGACAAGCAGCACATGACCAACCACAAGTAACTGGGCGCGCTTATCTCCATCAGAAAAAATAAAATCCAAACCAGAACATAAGCAAAGATTACGGGATCAGTTTAAACGCAATGTCACCAATACTTTGGTAGATGAAGAATTATCAAAAATTGCTGCGTTGCCAACCACAACAAGCATCATGATAAACAGCAGAAAAAACCACCTCATTGTTTCCTCCAAGCACCGAGAGCGCGGCCATAAAAATGTTAGCACCTCATCGCCTCAACTTGTGACGTCAAATATCAAGTGCGCATTATTGCGCCAACAAAAGCGGAATAAATAAGGATGTGGTTAAGCCGTAAAACAGATTTATAGGCATATTTATGTGATGGCATGCCATACCATAATGGTCGTTTCCCAGTGACCGTGGGTTGATTTATGTATTGCGTTGAAGCCTTGCTCACGATAGAAGCCAACATTATGTGTTTCACACTGCAAGTAGAGTGTCGCAACACCACGGGAAACAGCCATATTCCTGGCAACATTCATCAATTTTTTAGCGATACCTTTTCTGCGGTGTACTGCTGAAACATAGATACCACTAATCCAGAACTCATATTCAGGGTGATTTTTATTTTCCTGAATTTTAATCTCCAATGTTCCAACCAGTTCTCTATCGTCATGCGCCACCAAGCTAAATGGGATATCTCTATTTAAAGCTGTGACTTCAACCTTTTTACGTACCATCTCTTTCGTAACGCCGGGCACATGAGAGGCCCATTCATCGAAATACCAGCCGACTATTGTCGATATATGATGCGGATGATCTGCAAGCAATGAAATTTCCATATATCCTTTTTCCCAAGGCAAAACATATTCTTTAATTCGCGAGAATAGATAATGATGTCCTATTATTAGGCATAAAAAGCCGCCCATCGGGCGGCACTTTTATTAGAGATAACGGGCTAACAGGAATTACCAGCCGGTCACTTCGCGCAGGGCCTTGCCGATATCGGCCAAGGAGCGGACGGTTTTCACGCCAGCATCTTCCAGCGCGGCAAACTTCTCGGCGGCAGTACCCTTGCCACCGGAGATGATGGCGCCAGCGTGGCCCATCCGCTTGCCGGGAGGGGCAGTAACACCGGCGATATAGGAGACCACCGGCTTGGTGACGTGGGCCTTGATATAGGCAGCCGCGTCCTCCTCGGCGTTGCCGCCGATCTCGCCGATCATCACGATCGCTTCGGTCTGCGGGTCGTTCTGGAACATCTCCAGAATGTCGATAAAGTTGGAACCCGGGATGGGGTCGCCACCGATACCGACGCAGGTGGACTGGCCAAAGCCCTCGTCAGTGGTCTGCTTGACCGCTTCGTAGGTCAGGGTGCCGGAGCGGGAGACGATACCCACCTTGCCCGGCTTGTGAATGTGGCCCGGCATGATGCCGATCTTGCACTCACCCGGAGTGATCACACCTGGGCAGTTGGGGCCGATCATCCGCACGCCGGTCTCTTGCAGCTTCACTTTGACGTCCAGCATATCCAGCGTCGGGATGCCTTCGGTGATGGTGACGATGAGCTTGATGCCCGCGTCGATCGCTTCTAGGATCGCGTCCTTGCAGAAAGGTGCCGGCACATAGATGACGGAGGCAGTAGCGCCGGTCGCTTCGACCGCGTCACGGACGGTGTTGAACACCGGCAGGCCCAGATGGGTGGTGCCGCCCTTACCCGGAGAGACGCCGCCCACCAGCTGGGTACCATAGGAGAGCGCCTGCTCGGAGTGGAAAGTACCCTGACCGCCGGTAAAGCCCTGGCAGATGACTCGGGTGTCCTTGTTGATCAGTACGCTCATCAGTTGGCCTCCGCTGCTTTGACGACTTGCTGCGCGGCATCGGTCAGACTCTTGGCCGCAATGATGTTGAGGCCGCTCTCGGCCAGCTTGATACCACCCAGCTCGGCGTTGTTGCCTTCCAGACGGACCACGACGGGCACCTTGACCCCCACTTCCTTGACCGCACCTATGATGCCTTCCGCGATCATGTCGCAGCGCACGATGCCGCCAAAGATGTTGACCAGCACCGCTTTGACGTTGCTGTCGGAGAGGATGATCTTGAACGCCTCGGTTACCCGTTCCTTGGTGGCGCCGCCGCCGACGTCAAGGAAGTTGGCCGGCTTGCCGCCGTGCAGGTTGACGATGTCCATGGTGCCCATGGCCAGACCCGCGCCGTTGACCATGCAGCCGATGTTGCCATCGAGGGCCACATAGTTGAGCTCCCACTGGGCGGCGTGCGCTTCGCGGGGGTCATCTTGTGACGGGTCGTGCATCTCGCGCAGCTTGGGCTGACGATACAGTGCGTTGGCGTCGATGTTGATCTTGCCATCCAGGCAGTGCAGGTTGCCCTGCGCGGTGATCACCAGCGGGTTGATCTCCAGCAGCGCGAAATCGCAATCCAGGAACATCTGGCCCAGACCCATGAAGATCTTGGTGAACTGTTTGATCTGATCGCCGACCAGACCCAGTTTGAAGGCCAGTTCGCGGGCCTGATAAGCCTGCGGACCCACCAGCGGATCGATGGCCGCCTTGTGGATCAGATGGGGGGTTTCGTGGGCAATCTTCTCGATATCCACGCCACCTTCAGTCGAGGCCATGAAGACCACGCGGCGCGAACCACGGTCAACCACGGCGCCCAGGTAGAGCTCTTTGGCGATGTCGGTGCAAGATTCCACCAGGATCTTGGTGACCGGCTGGCCGTTGGCATCGGTCTGGTAGGTCACCAGATTTTTGCCAAGCCAGTTCTGGGCAAAAGCACGGATCTCGTCCTTGCTCTTGGCCACTTTCACGCCGCCCGCTTTACCGCGGCCACCGGCGTGTACCTGGCATTTGACGACCCAGGTATTGCCGCCAATCTTGTCGGCCGCTTCGGCCGCTTCTTGTGGGGTAGCACAGGCATAACCTTCGGAGACCGGCAGGCCATACTCGGCAAACAGCTGTTTTGCCTGATATTCATGCAGATTCATAGATGCTCTATCCGTGTTGTAGGTATTTCCGTCCGGGGCTGGTGTTTCTCAATCCCCTGTGAAGGGGGCCTGGGCGGCCCCTCGTTATCTTTCAATCGCTCGGGTATTACTCAAACGTCCAGCAGCACATCCGGCTCGGGGCGCAAACCCCTTGCCCGGGTGCCACAGGCTTAGACGTCCAGCAACAGACGGGTCGGGTCTTCCAGCAGCTCCTTGACGGAGACCAGGAAGCCTACCGATTCGCGTCCGTCGATGAGACGGTGATCGTAGGAGAGCGCCAGATACATCATCGGCAGGATCTCGACCTTGCCGTCAACGGCCATCGGGCGATCCTGGATCTTGTGCATGCCCAGAATGGCGCTCTGGGGCGGGTTGATGATCGGGGTGGACATCAGGGAGCCGAACACGCCACCGTTGGTGATGGTGAAGTTGCCGCCAGTCAGTTCATCCACGGTCAGCTTGCCGTCACGGCCCTTGCCCGCCAGATCCTTGATGGCCTTCTCAATGTCCGCCAGGCTCATGTTGTCGCAGTCGCGCAGCACCGGCGTCACCAGACCACGGGGGGTAGAGACGGCGATGCTGACGTCGAAGTAGTTGTGATAAACCACGTCATCACCATCGAGCGCCGCGTTCACTTCCGGATAGCGCTTGAGGGACTCCACCACCGCCTTCACGTAGAAGGACATAAAGCCGAGCTTGATGCCGTGCTTCTTCTCGAAGATCTCGCCGTACTGCTTGCGCAGATCCATGATGGGCTTCATGTTGACCTCGTTGAAGGTGGTCAGCATGGCGGTGGTGTTTTTCGCTTCCAGCAGACGCTCGGCGATGCGCTTACGCAGACGGGTCATCGGTACCCGCTTCTCGCTGCGACCGGCCAGTGCGGCAACCGGAGCGACCGGAGCCGCAGCAACGGGAGCGGCGGCTGCAGGCTTGCTCAGGGCCTTGATGTAGGCTTCCACATCATCCTTGGTGATGCGACCGCCCTTGCCGGTGCCGGTCAGCTTGGCCACGTCGATGTCGTGCTCGCCAATCAGACGACGCACCGAGGGACTCAGGCCATCGGCGCCATCATCGGCCACCGCTTCGGCCGGCTTCTCCTTGGTCTCTTCACCGGCTACGGCAGCCGCCTTGATGGTGGCAATCAGCTGGCGGGAGAGGACGGTCGCCCCCTCTGCCTGCAGGATGTCGCCCAGCACGCCAGCTTGCGGTGCCGGTACTTCCAGCACCACCTTGTCGGTCTCGATGTCGACCAGCACTTCATCACGGGCAACCAGATCACCCGGCTTCTTGTGCCAGGTGGCAATGGTGGCATCCGCCACTGATTCCGGCAGATCCGGTACCTTGATCTCGATAGTCATCTAATCAGTTCCTTGTTACTTCTTGTTCAGGGCTTAGGCCAGAGTAAGGGCATCTTCCACCAAGGCTTTCTGCTGCTTGGCATGGACGGACATGTAACCAACCGCCGGTGAGGCGGACGCCGGACGACCGGCATAACGCAGGGTGGCTCCGGTCGGCAGCACGTCATCGTAGTTGTGACGGGTGCAGTACCAGGCGCCCTGGTTTTGCGGCTCTTCCTGACACCAGACAAAATCGGTGACGTGGCTGTAATCGTCCAGAATGGCGCGCACTTCCTCTTCCGGGAAGGGGTAGAGCTGTTCGATACGCACGATCGCCACATCCTTCTGCTCCGCCTTGCGACGGGCTTCGAGCAGGTCGTAGTAGACCTTGCCGGAACAGAAGACCACCCGCTTGACCGCTTTCGGATCCAGCGCGTCGATCTCGCCAATGGCGTTCTGGAAGGTGCCTTCCGCCAGCTCTTCGAGCTTGCTCACCGCCAGCGGGTGGCGCAGCAGGGATTTGGGCGTCATGACGATCAGCGGACGGCGCATCGGACGTACCACCTGACGACGCAGCATATGGAACACCTGCGCCGGGGTTGAGGGCACGCACACCTGCATGTTGTGCTGGGCGCACATCTGCAGATAACGCTCCAGACGGGCGGAGGAGTGCTCCGGGCCCTGCCCCTCGTAACCGTGCGGCAGCAACATGGTCAGGCCGCACATCCGGCCCCACTTCTGCTCACCGGAGGAGAGGAACTGATCCACCACTACCTGGGCACAGTTGGCGAAATCGCCGAACTGGGCTTCCCATATGGTGAGGCCAGCCGGCTCGGCGCTGGCGTAACCATATTCAAAGGCCAGTACCGCGTTCTCGGTCAGCACAGAGTCATACACCTCGAACGGGCCCTGCTCGTCGTGCAGGTTGCACAGCGGGGTGTAGGTGCTGGCATCGGTCTGGCTGTGCAGCACGGCGTGGCGGTGGAAGAAGGTGCCACGGCCGGAGTCTTCACCGGTAAAGCGGATGCGGGAACCCTTGTCCACCAGAGTGGCGTAGGCCAGGGTCTCGGCAAAGCCCCAATCCACCAGCTTCTCGCCCGCTGCCATCAGACGGCGGTCTTCGTAAATCTTCTCGACCTGACGCTGCAGCACGTGGGTTGCCGGATACTGGCTCACCCGCTCGCCGAGGCTCTTGAGGTGATCCATCGGCACGGCACTCTCATAGGCCATGTTCCAGTCGTGGCCCAGATACGGCGTCCAGTCGACGGAGTGTAGCTCCATCGGCCGCCACTCCTTGCTCACCCGCTCACCGCGATCCAGCGCTTCACGATACTCGTTGACCAGTTCGGTCGCCCGCTCCTGAGCGAGGCTCCCCTCGGCCACCAGCTGATCGGCGTAGATCTTGCGCGGGGTCGGGTGCTGCTTGATCTTCTGGTACATCAAAGGCTGGGTCGCGCTCGGCTCATCCGCTTCGTTGTGGCCGTGACGACGGTAGCAGACCAGCTCGATCACCACGTCGCGTTTGAAGGTATTGCGGTAATCCAGCGCAATCTGGGTCACCAGCACCACGGCTTCCGGATCATCCCCGTTGACATGCAGCACCGGCGCCTGCACCGCCTTGGCGATGTCGGTGCAATATTCGGTGGAGCGCAGGTCACGGATATAGGAGGTGGTGAAACCAACCTGGTTGTTGATGACGATGCGCACCGTCCCGCCGACACCATAGGCGCGGGTCTGGGACATGTTGAAGGTCTCGGCCACCACGCCCTGACCGGCCATGGCCGAGTCACCGTGAATGGTGATGGGCAACACGCTGGAGCCATCCTTGTCACCGCGACGATCCATACGGGCACGGACCGAGCCGATGACCACAGGGTTGACGATTTCGAGGTGAGAGGGGTTGAAGGCGAGCGCCAGGTGGACGTTGCCGCCCGGGGTGGCGAAGTCGGAAGAGAAGCCCATGTGGTACTTCACATCACCGGTACCCCAGGATTCGCCGTGCTTGCCGGCAAACTCGTCGAACAGATCCTGCGCACGTTTACCGAGCACGTTGATCAGCACGTTGAGACGACCGCGGTGTGCCATACCGATAACGGCCTCTTTGCAGCCCTGCTCACCGGCGCGACGGATCAGCTCCTTGAGCATGGGGATCATGGCGTCGCCACCTTCCAGCGAGAAGCGCTTGGCTCCCGGGAACTTGGCGCCCAGATATTTCTCCAGCCCTTCGGCGGCGGTCAGGCTCTCGAGGAAACGGGTCTTCTCTTCGAGGGTGTAGCTCCCCTTCCCTTCAATGGATTCGAGACGCTGTTGCAGCCAGCGCTTCTCTTCCGTGGAGGTAAGGTGCATGTAGTCGGCGCCTATGCTGCCGCAATAGGTCTTCTTCAGCGAGGCGTAGAGGTCGGAGAGCACCATGGTCTCGCGACCGATGGCGTAGGAGCCCACATTGAAGGTGGCCTCCATATCTGCGCCCTGCAGGTTGTGGAACGCAGGATCCAGTTCGGCAACGGTTTCACGCTGCCACAGGCCCAGCGGGTCCAGATTGGCATTCTGGTGACCACGGAAACGGAAGGCGTTGATCAGCTGCAATACCCGCACCTGCTTGGCATCCACTTGCGGATCGGAGACGGGGGCACTGTAGCGAGAGGGATCCTTGGCCAGACGACGGAAATAATCGCGGACCTGGGAGTGGGGTTGTTCAACCGCATGGCCATTGACCTGGGGCAGCTCGCTAAACAGGCTGCGCCACTCGTCGGACACGGAGTCAGGATTTTCCAGGAAGGATTCGTACAAATCCTCGATATAGCTTGCATTCGCACCAGCCAGGTGAGATGACTCCAACCAGGCCTTCATCACGCCGTTATGCATTTCTATCCCTTGTACTTCTTGTTACTGCTGCGCAGCTTGTAGGGGTCAAATAGCCATCCTGCCACGGGTGGGATGGCTATCCAGAGGTCGGGCCAGCACGTGGCCGGCCCTGATACTAAACAGCCCGATTGAGCAACATCGACTTGATCTGACCAATCGCCTTGGTCGGGTTCAAGCCTTTCGGACAGACGTTCACGCAGTTCATGATGCCATGACAGCGGAACACGCTGAATGCGTCGTCCAGATTCCCCAGTCGTTCGGTGGTCGCGGTGTCGCGGCTGTCAGCCAGCCAGCGGTAGGCGGCGAGCAGCCCGGCCGGACCGATGAACTTGTCGGGATTCCACCAGAAGGAGGGGCACGAAGTGGAGCAGCAGGCACAGAGAATGCACTCGTACAGGCCGTCAAGCTTGGCGCGCTCTTCGGGGGATTGCAGGTGCTCACGCACCGGCGGCAACTTGTCATCATTGATGAGGAAGGGTTTGACCTTCTCCCACTGGGTGTAGAACTGGGTCATGTCGATCACCAGATCACGGATCACCGGCAGGCCGGGCAAGGGGCGGATAACGACCTTGTTGCCCTTCTTCAGCAAATCGGAGAGCGGGGTGATGCAGGCAAGACCGTTCTTGCCATTCATGTTGAGACCGTCAGATCCACAAACCCCTTCGCGGCAGGAGCGGCGGAAGGCGAGCGTGGGATCCAGCTCTTTCAACTGGATCAGTGCATCGAGCACCATCATGTCGGAACCTTCAGGAATATCAAGATGATAATCCTTCATATGGGGGACGTTATCAACATCCGGATTGTATCTGTAGACAGAGAATGTGACGTTCATAGGGCTGGCTCCGCAATCAGTAAGTCCGAACCTTGGGCGGGAACGCCTCACGGGTCTTGGGTGACATGTTGACAGCACGACGGGTCATGGACTCGGTGTCCGGATGATAGAGGCTGTGGCACAGCCAGTTCTCATCGTCGCGATCCGGGAAGTCGAAGCGGCAGTGAGCACCGCGACTCTCGGTACGGAAGTTGGCGGCAACCGCCGTGGCAAACGCCGTCTCCATCAGGTTGTCCAGCTCCAGGCACTCGATGCGCTGGGTGTTGAACTCTTTGGAGGTGTCATCCAGACGGGCTGACTTGAGGCGCTCGCGGATAACCTTGAGCTCGGCCAGCCCCTCTGCCATCGCAGCCCCTTCGCGGAACACGGAGAAGTTGTTCTGCATGCAGCGCTGCAGGTCTTTGCGGATCTGCACCGGGTCTTCCCCGTCACGGCAATTTTCCCAGCGGTTGAAGCGGGCCAGTGCGGCATCCAGATCCGACTCAGAGGCATCGCGACCATGTTCCATCTCGCCCAGAGTGTTGACCAGATGCATGCCGGCCGCGCGGCCGAACACCACCAGATCCAGCAGGGAGTTGCCACCCAGACGGTTGGCGCCGTGCACCGAGACGCAGGCAATCTCGCCCACCGCAAACAGACCGACCACCGGCACATCGTTGCCGTTCTTGTCCTGGGTCAGGCACTGGCCATTCACGTTGGTCGGCACGCCACCCATCATGTAGTGGCAGGTCGGGATGATCGGGATCGGCTCTTTGACCGGATCCACGTGGGCGAAGGTGCGAGAGAGCTCGCAGATCCCCGGCAGACGGGATTCCAGCACCTCTTTGCCGAGGTGATCCAGCTTGAGCTTGATGTGCGGGCCCCAGGGACCGTCGCAGCCACGGCCTTCACGGATCTCGATCATGATGGAGCGGGCCACCACGTCGCGGCCGGCCAAGTCCTTGGCGTTCGGGGCGTAACGCTCCATGAAGCGCTCGCCATCTTTATTGAGCAGATAGCCGCCTTCACCACGGCAGCCTTCGGTTACCAGCACCCCTGCCCCGGCGATACCGGTCGGGTGGAACTGCCACATCTCCATGTCCTGCACGCCGACGCCGGCACGCAGCGCCATGCCGACGCCGTCACCTGTGTTGATGTGGGCATTGGTGGTGGACTGGTAGATACGACCGGCACCGCCAGTCGCCAGCACGGTGGCCTTGGCCTTGAAGTAGACCACTTCACCGCTCTCCATATCGATGGCGGTACAACCCACCACGTGGCCATCCTGGTTTTTCACCAGATCCAGCGCATACCACTCGGAGAAGACGGTGGTCTTGTTCTTGACGTTCTGCTGATAGAGGGTGTGCAGCAGGGCGTGACCGGTACGGTCGGCGGCCGCTGCGGTACGAGCAGCCTGCTCGCCACCGAAATTCTTGGACTGACCACCAAACGGACGCTGGTAGACAGACCCGTTATCGAAACGGGAGAAGGGCAAGCCCATGTTCTCCAGCTCATAGATAGCCTCGGGACCGGTTTTGCACATGTATTCAATGGCTTCCTGATCACCGATGTAATCGGAACCTTTTACCGTGTCATACATGTGCCACTGCCAGTTGTCGTCGTGGGCATTGCCCAGCGCAACCGTGATCCCGCCCTGAGCGGAAACAGTGTGAGAACGGGTTGGAAAAACCTTGGACAACAGAGCGCAGCTCTTGCCGGACTGGGCAATCTGCAGCGCGGCGCGCATACCGGCACCACCGGCACCAATCACCACAGCATCAAATTCACGAGTTGGAATAGTCACCTTACACACCCCACAGCACGACGAAACCCGTCATCAGATAGACAAACAGCACCACGACCAGGGCAAATTGCAGCGCCCCGCGCAGCCCTACCGGCTTGATATAGTCGGTCAACACCTGCCACAGACCGATCCAGGCATGGATCAGTACGCAGAGCAGGGCCAACAGGGTGAATACCTTGGTGAAGGTATTGGCGAAGAAACCTGTCCACACCTCGTAGGTGATGTCGTTGAACGCGACAAAACTCACCAGATAGAGGACATAGCAGGTCATGATGAGGGCGGTGGCGCGGATCAGGATGTAATCGTGAACGCCGCTGCGCCCGAAAGTTGCAGAATTGGTTACCATACAAGCACTCCCGCTAATACAGCCAGGATCGCGGTGATCACGAAGGCCACACGGGCACTCTGATTACCGGATTCCAGCTCTTCCCAATAGCCCATGTCCATGACCAGATGACGCAAACCGCCCACAATGTGGTAAGCCAGCGCAGTCAGGATCCCCCACAATACGAATTTGACCAGGAAGTTGTCCATGATGGACACCACGGTCTCAAATCCTTCGGGAGAGGCGAGTGAAGTGCCAAGCATCCACAGCAAGATGCCCAGTGCAACAAAGGTAATAACCCCTGAAACACGGTGCAGGATGGATGCAATGGCAGTGACAGGAAAGCTGATCGTTTGTAGGTCGAGGTTGACCGGTCTCTGTTTGTTTTTCACGCTTGCCCACTCAGCTCTATTGAGCACGTTAGTTATTGTTTTAACTCACACTTGAGGGCACGGGATGGTGATTGTTGGCTATTTGTTACCAAAACACTCTGAAAAAGCCAAAACGCGAATTTTTGGTTTCACATCAGGCTTTGCCAAAGCGTTTCAAACACCAGCAGCCATGACCCACGTGGCGCAGTATATCGACGGCCTTAACCGAAGACAATCAAACAGCTACAAAGAAAACACAAAACCGCAAACTTGATCGCATATTTAATTTAACATTCCGTTAATGCCTTTAATGCCGCCCCAGCAAAATTGACATTGATAGGGAACTCTGTTTCAAATAGGGCGCTCCAGCCACCTCGGTATGGGTAACAACCTTTGCCAGCGTCATAAAAGTCGTAATAGAGTAGGACTGGAACCAAATTATAAAGAGCAAAGGAGACGTGCTATGGCTGATAAGATAGCCACCCTACACCTGCCCGGGAAAGATCCGGTTGAACTGCCGATCCTCTCTGGAACCGTTGGACCGGATGTTGTCGATGTTAGAAAGCTGGGTGGGCAAGGGTATTTCACCTTTGACCCGGGCTTTATGGCGACCGGTTCTTGCAAATCTGCCATCACCTACATTGACGGGGATCAGGGTGTCTTGCTGCACCGTGGCTACCCCATCGCCCAGTTGGCCAAAGAGTCCAACTACCTCGAAGTCTGCTATATCCTGCTCTACGGCGAGGCGCCCACCAAGGCACAGTTTGCCGATTTCCAGCGTACCGTGACCCGCCATACCATGGTGCACGAGCAGATCGCCTTCTTCTTCCGCGGCTTCCGTCGTGACTCCCACCCCATGGCCATCATGTGTGGTGTGGTGGGCGCACTCTCTGCCTTCTATCACGACGCCTTGGACATCAACAACGAACAGCACCGCGAGATCTGCGCCTTCCGCCTCATCTCCAAGATGCCGACCCTGGCGGCCATGTGTTACAAGTACTCCATCGGCCAGCCGTTCATGCATCCGCGCAACGCCCTCTCCTATGCAGGCAACTTCCTGCATATGATGTTTGCGGTACCGACCGAGGAGTACAAGGTCAATCCGGTGGTCGAACGCGCCATGGACCGCATCTTTACCCTCCATGCGGATCACGAGCAGAATGCCTCTACCTCAACCGTCCGTCTGGCTGGCTCCTCCGGTGCCAACCCGTTTGCCTGTATCGCCGCAGGTATCGCCTCCCTGTGGGGTCCGGCCCATGGTGGTGCCAACGAAGCCTGCCTGCGCATGCTGGAGGAAGTAGGCTCGGTGGATCGCATCCCCGAGTACATCGCCAAGGCCAAGGACAAGAACGATCCGTTCCGTCTGATGGGCTTCGGTCACCGTGTCTACAAGAACCATGACCCTCGTGCCACCGTGATGCGCGAAACCTGCCACGAAGTACTGACCGAGCTGCAGATCAAGGATCCGCTGCTGGACGTGGCCATGGAGCTGGAGCGCATCGCGCTCTCCGACCCCTACTTCATCGAGAAGAAACTCTACCCGAACGTGGACTTCTACTCCGGTATCATCATGAAGGCGATCGGTATCCCGATGAACATGTTCACCGTGATCTTCGCCATCTCCCGTACCATCGGCTGGATTGCCCACTGGAACGAGTTCCACTCCGATCCGGATAGCAAGATCGGCCGCCCGCGCCAGCTCTACGTGGGCCACCCGCAACGGGACTTCACGCCGCTTGATCAACGCTAATGAACTGAATCAACATGGTTTGTTACAAAGGCGGTCATTGACCGCCTTTTTGTTTGCCGCTTTAATGCCCTTTTAAGCTCAAGGAGCCCTTATGAAACCTCTGCTTGCCAGCGCCGTCCTGCTGCTCACCGCCTGTCAGGGCACCACGGTCCAACAGGGTGAGACCCTCTATATCAACAGCCAGCTGGTCGATTGCGTCGGGGTTGGCCCGATCCAGTGCATGCAGGTTCGCAGCGACGAGCAGCAGCCCTGGACGCTGTTCTACCAGCAGATAGAGGGCTTCCAGTTCGAGCCGGGCTACCGGTATCAGCTCACAGTCAGCAAGGAGCAGCTCACCGATGTACCAGCCGATGCCCCCTCCCTGCGCTATCAGCTGATCAAGGTGGTGAACAAGGTCGCCAGCAAGTAACAAACACTATCAAAAAACGGGGGATGGCTGATGCCATCCCCCGTTGGTTTATGGGTACTGCGCCTCATCAGGCACGATCAGGTCGGCGCCAGCGCCATATGTAGCAGCGGATAGGGCTTGCCCTGACCATCCAGCGGCGAGCGACCCGTCACGGTGAATCCCATCTTCAGATAGAAGCCCACCGCCTGTTCGTTCTGCTCGTTGACGTCAACCAGCGTCGCGCCGCACTGGCTGATGGCATGTGCCACCAGCAAACGCCCCACGCCACTGCCGCGCACCGCCGGTGCCACAAACAGCATCTCTATCTTGCCATCGCATAGCCCGCAAAAACCGGCAATACGCCCCTCTTCTGTGCGGGCACAGTGCAGTGTCACCGCATCGAAGTAGTGCTCCAGAATAAGCGGCTTGAGCGCGAGGATCTCGGCCTCGGGCAGGAAGTGGTGGGACGCCCGCACCGAGGCCTCCCACAGCGCGATCAGGGCCGGATAATCGGCCCGCGTTGCAGTATCAATCTTCATCAATGACTCTTTGTTGCAGCCCGCAGGATGACTGTGGCCTCCCCGCGAGCCAACCTGATTAGCGCGCCTGTACCGCTTGCAGCAGCACCGACATATCAGCATCAAAGTGGCGGCTGCGGATCGCTTCGCGAATATCCGCTTCGCTATAACGGCTGCCCGGGTAGACCACCACGCAGGAGGTGTCGCCCGGTTTGAGGAAGTGGGTCTCGCCAAACGGGGTATAGCGGGTGGCACCGATACTGATGAGCGCATGGGGAGGATGTCCCGCCTGCGCCAGCAGTCCCTGAATGTGCTCCGCCGGCCCCTCATCCTGCTGATGATTGAACTTGTCGATGGCCCAGTCGAGCAGCTTGCCGTGGAAGTAGCTGTAGTCGATGGCGGCGCTGTCTACCCCGTAAGCGTGCAGCTCGCCATCGCGCTCCAGATAGCAAGCGATGCGATAGTCATCGAGCTCGCAACCGGCGGCAAAACCGGAAAGCGGCAGCAGCTTGGCCGCCAACCCCTTGCTCTCTTCGCCCCAGTTCTTCTTCTCGCTGATCTTCTTGGCATTGGGACGACGGATGGAGCAGTCGTTATAGGCGCCAAAGGCACGGGGATGGATCGCTACCACCTGCTTGCCGGCATACTCCAGCTCGCACCAGAGGGCCACTTCCGGCTCGATCTGCACCTTCTCGTCACCACTGACCGCCGCCTCCGGCAGGAAGATAGCCTTGTCGCTCAACGGGAATACCCCGAGCTGACCCGGATGGCCCGGCACGAAAAAGGGGAACAGCGCCTTGGGCGCCGTGGTATCCCGCACGACTACCGCCACGAAATCCGACGCTTCACCCGCCTGCTCCAGATGACCGGCGAAATTCCCCGCGACCCCGAGTCCGATAAATTTGCTCTCTGCTGCTATCTGCATCTTGCTCACCTGCATCTTGACCACGCAAGGTAGCAGGCCCGTCGCCCACTACCGCTAAAGTGGCAAGATTAAACCACAAGGGCCCCGCCTTCGCCCAGTCCGGCCCTGTCGTGGTGTGCGCCAGTCCACTTTTTTAGGGACGAGAAGGCTGTGGTGAAACAGCCATTGCGTACTCTTCCAGCTACGCTGGTCACCACGCAGGAAACAGTGCGTTTCCTGCCTCTCCCCTCTTTCTCCTTGGGACTCAACCTCATCTTTGTTAGGCTGCCTGCATGCAAAACAACGGTGCGCTTGAGTGCGCCACTGCTCATCACGGTAACCCCACTGGAGAGAAAACGGATGATCGACAAACTAGCCTGGCTCACCTTTAAAGATCGGCAACTGCTCTGCGCCCGCTCCCACGGCAAAGCCATCTACTACATCCCCGGCGGCAAGCGGGAACCGGGTGAGAGCGACGAGGCGGCGCTGATCCGCGAGATTGAGGAGGAGCTGGCTGTCACCCTGCAGCCCGATACCCTGCGCTTTGCCTGCGAGTTCAGCGCCCAGGCCGATGGCAAACCGGCAGGAGTCGAGGTGCGACTGCGCTGCTACACCGGCGAAGCGAGCGGCACCCCAATCGCCTCGGCCGAAATTGCCGAGCTGCGCTGGCTCGATAGCTCTCACCTCGATGAGCTCTCCCCCGTCTCTCGTCTGCTTTTTGCCTGGCTGGTTGAGCAGGGGTTGATCCGCTGACCCCATAGCCGGGAGCGATACAAACAAAAAAGAGGTGAGCCAATGGCTCACCTCTTTTGCTTCAGACATGGCAGCAATCAGGGCAGTATCACCGCTCGCACCTCCACCTTCGGCGAATCAAACGCATCTTGCGCGGCGATCAGTTGCAGCTCGTAAGCCTGCTGGCGCCAGGTCTCCTGCAGCACCGCATCCACCGAGGCGTTGGTGCGCTCGAACGCGCTGACCGCATCGTGACCGGCCAGCAAATTGGCCAGCATCAGGGCGCTGATAAGATCGCCAACCCCCACCGGCTGGCGGGCAAAGTCATAAAGCGGACGGGCAATCAGGTAATCCCCTTGCGGGGTGGCCAGCAGCATCTCGAAGCGGCTGGAGTCCTGCGCCGCACGACCGAGATGCTTGACCAGCACCAGCTTGACGCCGCGGGCCAGCAGCTGATGGGCAGCCGCGCGGGTCTGATCCAGATCAGCCAGATGGGTATCACAGAGGGTCTCCAGCTCCAGCAGGTTGGGGGCCATCATGTCGGCCACCGGCAGCGCCTGCTCGGTCAGGAAACGGGTGACGCCGGGAGCAACGATACACCCCTTCTCCGGGTGCCCCATCACGGGGTCG
Organism: Aeromonas sp. 600886; assembly: GCF_049174935.1. Lineage (NCBI taxonomy): Bacteria > Pseudomonadati > Pseudomonadota > Gammaproteobacteria > Aeromonadales > Aeromonadaceae > Aeromonas > Aeromonas sp. 600886. Next base: position 57,901 of record NZ_JAAKUB010000013.1, read on the forward strand.
CAGAAGTAGATGGCATCGGGGTTGGCCGCCTTGACGGCGTTGACCACGGTCAGGATCTCGTCCCCCTGTTCGGCGGAGCCAAGGTAACCGCTCAGCACGGCGTCACACTGGCTCAACACCTCGATATTGCCCAATCCTTTCACCAGCGCACTGATATGACCCGCCGGCATCGCCATCCCCTGCCACCCCTGGGCATATTGGGTGTGGTTGGAAAACTGCACCGTGTTGATGGGCCATACATCCATACCGAGGCGGCGCATGGGGAAGACGGCCGCGCTGTTGCCGGCACAACCAAAGACCACGTGGGACTGAATAGAGAGAACGGATTTCATCGGGAATACCACAGCAAAGGATCAGCAAGGTGGGCAATATATCGGATGAAGATAACGATGCGCCACCTTGGCGCGGGATGAACAGGCAATTTCCTGACTAAAGACAGGTTTTTTGCGCCATTTGGCCCGCATCGACAGGATGAGCGGCGCCATGATGTGCCGCGTCCCCGTCGTCACATGCCGTTGTGCTCAACGCCATGGGCAAAGTGATAGACCCATCCCTCATCACACGGCATGTCACTGGGTGGCGAAATCAGCTCAGGCAATACCGTAACCTTGCCACCAGCGGCATATTGCAGCGCCATCAGGGCGCAGAGCGCCGCATCGTAGCGATCCGTATCCGGCACCACATCGGCAGGCAGCAGCGCCGCCAGCTCGGGTCTGGCAGGGGATGCCTTGCCGCCCACTTTGGTCAATGCCGGATAGACCTCCAGCACGGCACGACTGGCCTTCGGGGCAACGGTCGGCACCAGTTGCAGATCCGAGAGTCGCGGCAGCATGGAGAGCGCCAGGGTGGCGTTGTTGCCGAGCCGGTCGAAGGTAGCCGAGAGCGGCTTCTTGCCGTACTGCTGATACAGCCAGCGCTCGCAGTCGCGGTAGGCGTAGGGGTTGTCTATCTCCCGTTCGGGCACGGCGCAGCTATGTGGTTGGCCGTTGAGCAGATCCCGCAAGGCGCGGGGAAAAGCGAGCGGCGCATCGATACCGAGCGCCAGTTGCGGGCAGGCTTCTACCTGCATCAGGGTCAACTCATTTTGCAGGGCGGGACGCAGCAGAGCGGCCAGATCCGGCGCCACCCGCGAGCTCAGACGAAACAGCGGCGACACCCCGAGCCAGTGCAGGCGGTTGGATTCGGCCTGCCAGCCCACCACGGCCACCGCCTGGGCACTGCCCTGCCAGCCACGCACATCCCAGCCGATCCCGATTGCACTCATTTGCCCTGCCGTCATCAATTACCTCTGTTCGCCTGTCACAAGTTGCAAGAGACACAGGGTAATCAGCAGAGGCCCTTAACGCAAAGCGAACCGCCCACTCAGAACGATTTCTGGAAGTTCACCAGCGGCAGAATGGGGAACACACCGTTGGCGGCATAGTTGGCCAGCCCGATCTGCAAGCCGTCGAGGTGCTTGGTCGCATTGATAAAGCCAATCTGGAAGGTGGTACGCTCGGCATAGTTGACGAAGCCAACGTTGGCCAGCGCATTGCCCTTGGCAATATTGACCGCCCCCCAGTTGAGCCCCTGTACATTGTTGGTCAGGTTGACCAGCCCCAGATTGACGCCGGTATCCTGCCCTTCGTGCCAGTTGATGGCGTTGATGGCGACCCCGCCAAACTGGTGGCGCACCCGACCAGCCCCCAGGAATACCCCGAGCTGCAGGCCGCTGAACTGATCCACATCGGAGAGGGCGAAGATCGGCAGATCAATACCCTTCACCTGACCGGTCCGACCGTAGAGCAGCGAGGCGCGCGCTCCTTCCACCTGATGGGACGCGGGCAAATTGACCCCGGGCAGCGAGACCTGCACCGGAGTACTGGCCTGCGCAACACCGCACAGAGTAAGGGCGCTGCATGCCAGCAGCAGGCGGGAGAGTGTCATGGAAAGTTCCTTGGGCCATTGAGAGTGGCCCGATCCTAACAGTCAGGGGAGAGTGTGGGCACACCAGCATGGACGAGGTGCGTCACGATACGTCACGGGTGGCCCTCTCACCTCTCCATCAGGACTTGCGAAAGCGCCACCTCAAGAACAATCGGCCACTTTTTCACAGCGAGTAGTCCCTCTTCCTTTCTTTGCCTGAGCGAACTGCCTAAAATAGTCGCCCTGCTGTATCCGGCATTCATCCATCTAGAGGATTTCCCATGGAGACGTTTCTGCTCGAAGGTCACCCCTTCGTTGCCTTGTGTGACCTTATCAAACATCAGGGGTGGGCCGATTGTGGCGGCGCCGCCAAAGCCCTCGTTGCCGAAGGGCTAGTCGAGGTGGACGGTCAGGTCGAGACCCGCAAGCGCTGCAAGATCGTGGCCGAACAGGTGGTCAACTTCAACGGCATGAAGGTCGTGGTGAAAGAGGGCGTCAGCCCGGAGATTGGCTAACCCCGTTTCGGGGAGCCACTCTCCGGCAACCCGCTAGCTGGCCTTGATCGACAGGGTCAGCACAAAACGCGCCATCGCCTCATCCCCGTTCAATGACGGACAGGTGGCCACCACCTGGATGGGGCGATTGATGCGCTGACCGCTTGCCAGCGATTCATCGATCATGGCGTCAATCTCCTCCCCCGCTGCGCAGTCGAACTGCACATCCCCCTCCGGTCGTTTCAAAAACTCCCCCTGCACATCCTTGAAAGCAAAGTGCACCTTCTTGCGCCGCTGCCGCCCCTTCTCCATCACCAGCAGACCGCCCACCAGATCGGCGCCGGTCGCCAGCGCGCCAAAATACATGCTGCCCAGATGATTGCGGGTACGCCAGCCAAGGGGAATGCGAATGCGCAGTGCCTTGGCGTTCATCTCTTCGATGATCGGGGCACAAAACCCGATGACGGGAATGTAGCGCCAGGCAAACAGCCGAAGCGCCAGATTGGCTTTGAAGCGTTGCAAATCCATATGCGAACTGATCCGATGAGTTAATGTAAACAACATGTTGCCTGCATCTGTGCCATTCGACAAGCACAGGGATCACGGTTACGACCTTTACCCAACGCAAAAAAACAGAGGGAACCGCACCGGTTCCCTCTTTTCGCGCATGTCGCTGTTACAGCAAATGTGCCGATCAGGCGCGCTTCTCTTCCAGCCAGGCCCCCTGACTCTGCATCTCGAACAGCTGGGCATAGTGACCGCCGAGGGCCATCAACTCACCATGGGTACCCCGCTCATTCACCTGACCGCGGGAGAGCAGCAGGATCTCGTCCGCATCGACGATGGTCGAGAGGCGGTGGGCGATGGCGATGGTGGTGCGGCCACGACGGGCAGCAGAGATCGCCTGCGACAGCGCCAACTCGGTCTGGGAGTCCACGCTGGCCGTCGCTTCATCCAGAATGAGGATACGCGGATCTCCCACCAGTGCACGGGCAAAGGAGAGCAGTTGCCGCTGACCGGCGGAGAGGTTCTTGCCCCCCTCCTCCATCAGGGTGTTGATCCCCTGTGGCAAGCTGCGCACAAAGTCGGCCAACTGCACCTCGCTCAACGCCTGCCAGAGCCGCGCGTCATCTATGCCGGCGCGGCCGAGACGCAGGTTCTCCGCCAGGGTGCCGACGAAGATAAAGGGATCTTGCTGCACCAGCCCGATGCTGCGGCGCACCGCCGCCAGCGACAGGGTATCCAGTGCGTGATCATCGAAGCGGATCTGCCCCTGATCCAGCGGATAGAAGCCCATCAGCAAGCTGATGATGGTGGACTTGCCGCTGCCGGTATGGCCCACCAGCGCCAGCATCTGGCCCGGTTTTGCGGCAAAACTGACCTCCCGCAGCACCTGCTGCTCACCATCGTAGGAGAAGCTCACCCGCTCGAAACTGACCCGCCCTTCCAGCGGGATCATCTCGCCCTCGGTGCTCTCGCGGGTTTCATCGAGCAGGGCAAAGACCCGCTCCCCCGCCACCATCGCCTGCTGCAGCTGGTTAAGCTGGTTGGTCATCTCGATGAGCGGCTCGATCATCCGGCCCAGATAGCTGATAAAGGCGTAGAGCACACCCACCTGAATGGCACCAGTGCTGCTCAGTCCCTCGTGGGCAAACAGCGCCAACAGGCCAATCAGCACCATCATGTAGAAGAGATCGATGAGCGGACGCAGCAAAATGCCGTTGATCTTGAGGCTCTTGATCCGTGCCGACCAGTGCTGCTGATTCACCTCGGCAAAGGCGTTGGCAAAGTAGCGCTCCTGCACCATCGCCTGGATCACCGGCATCCCCTGCAGCGACTCGTTGAGGCGGCTGTTGATGTCGGAGAGCAGGCTGCGGGTCGCTCGCACCACCGGCACACTCAGTTTCTGGTAGAGCCACATCACCCCGCCCACGGCGGGCAGCAACAGGGAGCAGACCAGCATCAGCCGCAGATCCAGCAGCGCCATGGAGATGAGGATGCCGCACAAGAGCACCACCTTTTGCACCAGCAAGCCGATCACCTGCACATAGAGGTTCATGATCGCCTCGGTGTCGTTGGTGATGCGGGAAATCAGCGAGCCGGAGCGATGCTTGTCAAAGTAGCGGGCCGGCAAACGGATGGCGGTAGCAAATACCTGCTCGCGCAGGGTTTGCACCACCGCCTGAGCGATACGGTTAAAGCGCAGGGATTGCAGATAGAAACCCGCCGCCGACAGCACCTGCAAGCCCAGATAGCCCGCTGCAATCAGGGCTATGGTGGGCAGCACGATATTGCGAGGCGCCAGATAGTCATCGATAAAGAGCTTGATCAGCAGCGGCCCGGCCACTTCGGCGCCGGTAGCAAGCAGCAGGCAAATCCCAGCCTGGATCAGCCAGCGAGGATAGCGGGCGCAGTAGGCGAGCAGTCGTTTAATGGTCGGATTCACAGGCTCTCCTCCACCGCTTCTTCGAGTCGCTGGTAACGCACCATATCTGCATACCAGCCATTGTGCGCCATCAGGGTACCGTGATGACCCCGCTCGCTGATGGCCCCCTGCTCCAGCACCAGGATCTCGTCGGCCTGCTCTACCGCCGTCATGCGATGGCTGACCAGGATCAGGGTGCGACGATGGGCCTTGAGGGCATGCAGAATTTGCTGCTCGGTGTGGGCATCCACCGCCGAGAGCGCATCATCGAGCACCAGAATGGGCGCATCCAGCAGCAGGGCGCGGGCAATGGCCAGCCGCTGTTTCTGGCCGCCGGAGAGGGTCACCCCTTTCTCCCCGACCTCGGTCTCATAACCCTTGGGGAAACGCACGATATCATCGTGGACACAGGCAATGCGTGCCACCCGTTCGACCTCCTCGCGGCTCGCATCGGGTTTGCCGAGGGCGATATTGGCAGCGATGGTGGTGGAAAACAGGAATGGCTCCTGCGGTACATAGGCAAACTGGCTGCGCAGTGTGGCGAGCGGCAACTGGTCAATCGGAACGCCACCCATGACAATCGAACCGTGAGTCGGATTGGCAAGGCGCATCAACAGCTTGAGCAGGGAGCTCTTGCCTGCCCCGGTGCGCCCCACCACCCCGAGCATCCCCCCTTGCTTGAGGGTAACGTCGATATCCGCAAGCAGGGTGCGCTGCTCAAGTTGATAGCTCACCCCTTTGATCTGCAAAGGAAAGGCAGAGGTAAACGCGGCCGGCTGGGCGGGCTCTTCGATATCGCTGCGCTCCCCCAGCAGGCTTTCGATACGGGAGTAGGCGGCGCTGCCCCGCTCGATGATGTTGAACAGCCAGGCGATGGCAAACATCGGCCAGATCAGCTGGCCGAGGTACATGGTGAAGCTGGTGAGCTCACCCAGAGTCAGCTCATCGCGCAGCACCAGCACACTGCCCCCCGCCACCGCGAGGAAGTAGGAGCAACCGATACAGAGGTAGATGACCGGATCGAACTTGGCATCGATGCGGGCCACCGCCATATTGCGCTCCCCCGCCTGTTTGGTCAGCTCGGCAAAGCCTTCATCTTCCAGCGATTCAACCGCATAGGATTTCAACACCCGCACGCCGGAAAGAGCCTCCTGGGTCTTGTTGTTGAGCCTGGAGAAGGCCCCTTGCGCCGCCTTGAACTGGGTGTAGATCTGGGTGCCGAAGCGGTTCATGAAATAGGCCATCACCGGCAGCGGCAGCAAGGAGACCAGCGTCAACTGCCAAGAGTACTGGCTGCACATGATGGAGAGCACCAATACCCCGACCATGATGGAGTCCACCAGAGTCAGTACCCCTTCGCCAGCGGTCATCTCCACAGCCTGAATGTCATTGGTGGCATGGGCCATCAAATCGCCAGTACGGTGGCGCTGATAAAAATCGGGGCTCATCCGGGTGAAATGGCTGAAAAGGCGATTGCGCAACACATAGGCCAGACGGTAAGAGGCACCAAACAGCATCACCCGCCAGACGTAGCGCAGCAGATAAATCAGCACACCCAGACCAAACAGCCCCGCCAGATAGCGCATCAGGGTACCATTGTCGAGACCGCCCTTGGTGATGCCATCCACCACCCAGCCCACCACTTTGGGCGGAATAACGGTCAACAGGGCCACCATCAGCAGCAGGGAGATGGCAGCCAGATAACGGGGCCACTGCTCCTTGAAAAACCAGCTCAATCGTAGAAATACGCTCACACCACCAACCTTTAGCGCTCTCTGCCCGTGACAGCGCCCAAGAGCGGCCATCAGAGAAGCCACGCAGAAATAGAACAATGAAAACAATCGCCTCCGGCTGGAGGCGATTTGAACAAAAGCTCATCATATCCCGAACCGGGATGGTTGAGAATAATTACTATTTAATTCACTGTGACATGCGATCATCCCCTGATGAATAGGGATTATACGAATTTTCATGCTGCTCACCGGTCAACAGGAAGTGTGACACCTCTTCCCGGGTCTGGCTGAAGACCTGTTGCAACTGCTCCAGATCCGCCTCGCTCAGCACCTCGTTTTGCCGCAGGCGCCACTCCAGCTCGCCAGCCACCAATTGCAGACGGGCCGCCGAGATATTGGCAGACACCCCCTTGAGGGTGTGCAGCAGCTTGCTGGCCACCTCGGGCTGCTGACGGCGCAGGGCGGAGCGGATCTCCCACAGATCGTCCTTGTGCTCCGACATGAACAGCTTGAACAGGATCTGCAATGCCTCCTTGTCCTGCTCCAGCCGCTTGAGTGCATCCTGCAGATCGAGGATCCCGATCATATCCGGCGGTTTCACCTCCATGATTCCCGCCTGCTCCACCCCTTGCGGCTTTACCCACTGCAGCAGGTTGTTGTAGAGATCCAGCTTGCTCACCGGCTTGGTGACATAACCATTCATCCCCACCCCCAAACAACGCTCCTTGTCACCGGGCATGGCGCTGGCGGTGAGGGCAATGATGGGCACATCGTGTTTGTCGACCATCTTGCGGATCTGGCGGGTGGCATCGAGTCCGTCCAGCACCGGCATCTGCAAATCCATCAGGATCACGTCAAAAGGCTGCTCGGCGACCCGCTCCACCGCCTCCCGACCATTGCTGACCACACACACTACCGCATCGACGCGCCGCAGATACTCGATGATGAGCTGCTGATTGACCCGGTTGTCTTCCGCCAACAGCACTCGGGTGCCCTGCAACAGGGATTTGAAGTGTTGCTGATCCCCCTGTGCCTCGGCCTTGCGCAGGTTGAGCTCGTAGGAGCTGCCGTTGAGCAGTTCGTCCACCTTGGCCAGCAGGGCATTTTCGGTCATCGGTTTGGGCAGAAAATGGGTCAGCCCCATGCTGTCCATCCTGGCGTGTAGCCCCTCTCTGGCCCAGGCACTGATCATCAGGATGGGGATCCGCCGCCACTGGCTGTGCTGATACATCTCCAGCGCCAGATCGAGCCCATCCTCCTGACCCATGCGCCAGTCGAGGATCGCCAACCGCAGATTCGGTCCCTCTTCACGGAGCAGCTGACGGGCACGGGAAAGGGAGTTGACCGGCAGCACCCGCACTCCCGCGCGAGTCAGAATGTCCCGGGCCAGATCCAGCACCAGTTCGTTGTCATCCATCACCATCACCAGCGGCTGGTTTTCGAAGAAGACTTTCCGTCCAGCCACTCCGTAGACCGCCTGCGCCATCGGGATATCGAACTTGAACAGAGAGCCGACGCCAGGCTTACTCTCTACGGTGATCCGCCCCCCCATCAGCTCCACCAGCCGCTGGGAGATATTGAGCCCGAGTCCCGAGCCGCCATATTTTCGGGTATTACCCGCCTCCAGCTGGGTAAACGCCTGAAACAGTTGGGTCTGCTTCTCTTCGGCAATACCGATGCCGGTATCGCGCACACTGAAGCGGATCCGCATTGGATGGGAGTTGGCCAGATCGATGGAGACTTCGACCTCACCACGTTCGGTGAATTTGATGGCATTGTTCACCAGATTGACCAGAACCTGCCCCAGCCGCAGAGGATCCCCACGCAAGAAGACAGGCACCTCCGGCGATTTGCGAATGATCACCTCCACATGTTTGCGCTCCGCCAGATCGGCAAACATGCCCGCCAGCGAGTCGAGCTGCTCGCTGAGATCGAAGTCGATCTCCTCCAACGTCAGCTTGCCGGACTCCACCTTGGTCAGATCGAGAATGTCGTTGATAAGCAGCAGCAAGGTATCTGATGAAGACTTTATCTTGCCCAGATAGTCCCGTTGTTGCTGATCCAGCTCGGTCTGCAGTGCCAGCGAGCTGAAACCGATGATGGCATTCATGGGGGTGCGGATCTCGTGGCTCATATTGGCCAGAAAATCGCTTTTGGCCTGTGCCAGCAAGGCCGTCTGACGGGACAACTCGCTCAACTTCTGATTACGACGCCATAGGGTATAGGCCACCAGCACAAAACTGATCAAGGCACCGCCAAGCACCATTAAATAGAAGCGGTTCAGCAATGACGAAGCCCGCTCCAGCTTATCCATCTTCCAGCGCACCAGGTTATCGCTCACCTGCATATCGATGAGACGATGGCGCAGGGTATGATAAGCCATCACCTGACGACTCAAATCCTTGCTCAGGTTAACCAAGGTGATCACCTCGGGTTGCGAGCCGTAATGGGAAGCAAGAGCACGCTGCAACAAGCTCAGCTGTTGCTGATACTGGTTATCGGCGCTGTGTTGCAAAAAATGGCTAAGTTGGGCCAACTCATTGAGATCACGATGCAAGAGGCTCTCTGCCGGCGTGATAGCGCGTACCTTCTCAAGCTGATGCTGAAAGGGTTGCACGATATATTCCACCGCCTTTTCCATGCTGTACAGTCTGGCCAGCTCCATCTGGTAGAGATCCAAATCCTGCAGCAACCTCTGTGAAAGAGGCGTTTGCTCAACCTCAGCATCACTACGAACCCTGTGAACAAAGCTATCGAGGATACCGGATAACTGGACGAGCCGTTGCTGAACATTGCTATCATTGGCACTCTCACGACCAAGCAGGTAAACACTGTCGGTGTTGATCCGGTTCAGCACTGCCTCCGCAGCCTGATTCAGGCTGTATGCACGCTGCTGTTGACTAAGCAGTTGCCAGCAAAGAACCGAGAAGCCGAGCAACAAGGCAGCAACAAGCAGCAGTACCACAGGGCTCTTCCGTGATCCTTTATTCATCCCGTTTTGACTCTCTACTTATAATGGCCGCTGAATTATCCGGCTTGGGCAGAGCTCGGAGTGGAAGTGTCCACCCCAGCCGAGCGCTGTGTTAACGTTATTTCACTATTTTAACTCTGGCACTATTTTCATCACAGCCACCAGAACCGATCTTCAAGGAGACTATTATGTCATTTATCACTACTTATTGTAGCCACTGCTTTACAAGAAACCGCCTGCCCTCCACCCATGTAACCCACTCCGCCAAATGTGGGCACTGCAAGGCGTCCCTGTTCAGCCAAACCCCTTGCCTCGGGAAGGCGGATAACTTCGATACCCTGATCAACTCCGATATTCCGGTCGTGGTCGATTTTTGGGCCAGCTGGTGCGGCCCTTGCCAGCAGTTTGCTCCAGTATTTCATGATGTTGCCCATGAACTCGAACCACAGATGCGCTTTGTCAAAGTCAATACCGAGCAGCAGAGCACCATTGCCGCCCGTTACGCCATTCGCAGCATCCCCACCCTGATGATCTTCAAACAGGGCAAACTGGTGAACCAGATAAATGGATCCCTGCCCAAGAACATGTTCAAGCAGTGGCTGGAACAGTTTACGGATGTTTAATTTATGTTTCAGTCATGTTTGATTTATGTATTTATTTCCTCATTTTTATCAATGAGTGTGTGAGTAGAGACTGATTTTCAATATGTGAGCCTGTTTCAAACAAGTGAATGGATGTAATCTCGGCAACACAAAAACAACCATAAATTAACCGAGAGAACGATATGCACACATCGGCTGTACCCGCTACTCCATCTCGTTGGCTGGATATCAAGACCGGGATCGTGATCCTGGATCTGCTCCTGCTATGCATCATGCTCGCTTGGCTCCCTTTTGATCCTATGGTCAACAAGGGGCTGGGCATTCTGGTCTTTATAGCTATTCTCTGGCTGACCGAAGCGGTCAACATCACTATCACCGCGATCTCCATCCCGGTACTTGCCACCCTGCTCGGGGTGTTTGATATGAGCAAGTCGTTGACCGACTTCGCAAACCCGGTGTTGTTCCTCTTCTTTGGCGGTTTTGCCCTGGCGGCAGCGCTATCCAAACAGGGGCTAGACACCCAGATTGCCGGTAAGGTGATGCAACTCGCCAAGGGACACCTCGGCTGGGCTGCCATCGTACTCTTCAGTATTACTGCGGCACTCTCCATGTGGATCAGCAATACCGCTACCGCCGCCATGATGATGCCGCTGGCCCTTGGCATGCTCAAAGGTCTCGACATTCACAAGGAGCGCCGCACACTGGTCTTCGTATTGCTTGGTGTGGCCTACAGCGCCAGTATTGGCGGCATCGGCACCCTGGTAGGCAGCCCGCCCAATGCCATTGCGGCCGCCCAGATGGGGCTGGGCTTCACTGACTGGCTGAAATTTGGCATTCCTGTTGTCCTCATCTTCATGCCAGTAGGCATCGGGCTGCTCTATCTGGTAACCCGCCCCAACCTCTCACATCAGGTCAGCACCGAGCGAGTGACCATAGAGTGGACCGGCCAACGCAAGGTGACCATGCTGATATTTCTGACCACAGTGCTGTTGTGGATTGGCTCCCAGCCTATTGCCCAGGCGCTGGGAGGAATACCTCAATTTGATACACTGATCGCCATGGGAGCCATCATCGCCATCGCCGTCAGCCGGGTGGCCAGCTGGGATGACATCAACCAGAACACCGACTGGGGAGTACTGATGCTGTTTGGTGGCGGCTTGACCTTGAGCGCCATCCTTAAGCAGACCGGGGCCAACGCCTTCCTGGCGGAGCACCTATCCAACGGTCTGGCCACCATGCCGATCTTCGTCATCCTGCTCTGTCTTGCCACCTTCGTGGTGTTCCTGACCGAGCTGGTATCCAACACCGCTACCGCCGCTCTGCTGGTTCCACTGTTTGCCGGAGTTGCAGAGGCACTGGGAGTCTCTCCCATTGTCGTATCCGTGCTGATCGCTGTCGGTGCCTCCTGCGCCTTCATGCTACCAGTGGCTACCCCGCCCAACGCCATTGTCTTCGCCAGCGGCCATATCCAGCAGCGTGAAATGATGCGGGCCGGCCTGGTGCTGAACCTGGTCTTCACCGTCATTTTGACCCTGCTTGCCTATTTTATGGGCGACATACTGCATTGATGGCTGGTGGCTCGCTCGCCGGGCTCCTCAATCTACACCAGGTTCCAACAAAGCCCCGTATCATCGGGGCTTTATCTTTTCCTGCACCCCAACGGCCATCTGTCACATCCCTGACCATCGTCAGCTTGTGCCATGCGACAGCAGCGAGAGTACACATGATGATGACTTCAGACTTATGAGCGATACGGGTGCCATGAGATGAGGTGTTCCCGGGAAAGGCTGGTAATAACGACATTAAAATAATATGTGATGCCCTGTGCATCTATCACAGATGATCAAGCTTTTTGCAAATGATGTACAAATATTTACGAATCCAAGCAGCTATAAAAAAACCCCGCATAGCGGGGTTCTCATATTAAGAGGTGATCAACCGATGTTGCAGGGTTTCAGCTTCCAGATACGATCCACATAGTCCTGGATGGAACGGTCTGAGTTGAACTTGCCCATGGTGGCCGAGTTGATGATGGCCTTCTTCGCCCACAGCGCCGGATCCCGATACCAGGTATCGATCAGCTTGTGTGCATCCGAGTAGGACTGGAAGTCCGCCAGGGTCAGGTAAGGGTCTCCCCCTTCCAGCAAAGAGCGCTTGATGGAGGCCAGCTCACCCGGACGACCCGGCGTGAAGTAGTCGGTATCAAACCAGTCCAGCACGGCTTTGAGCTCGGAGTTGGCATAGTAGAAGTCGTACGGGTTGTAACCGCGCGCCTTCAGCGACTTCACTTCGTCCACGTTCAGACCGAAGATGGCACAGTTTTCGGCCCCCGCCTCTTCGGCGATCTCGATGTTGGCTCCATCCAGCGTCCCGATGGTGATTGCACCGTTGAGTGCCATCTTCATGTTGCCGGTACCGGATGCTTCATAACCTGCAGTAGAGATCTGCTCGGAGACATCTGCTGCCGGGATCAGCTTCTCGGCCAGACTCACGCGGTAGTTCGGCATGAACACCACTTTCAGCTTGCCCTGGATACGAGCATCGTTATTGACCCGATCCGCCAGCTTGTTGATGGCATAGATGATGTCTTTGGCCAGCTTGTAACCGGGCGCCGCTTTGGAGCCGAAGATAAACACACGCGGATGCATGTCATAGTCCGGGTTGGCCAGCAGACGACGATAGAGTGCCATGATGTGAATAAGGTTCAGTTGCTGGCGCTTGTACTCGTGCAGACGCTTGATCTGAACGTCAAAGATCGCCTCGGCACTGACATCGATACCGGTTTCGTCTTTGATGACCTTGACCAGCTTCTCTTTGTTATGACGTTTGATGGTCATGAACTGCTGCTGGAACGCCTTGTCGTCGGCAAATTTCACCACGCCACGCAGTTTGTCCAGTTGCAGCGGCCACTCCTTGCCTACCACTTCGTTGTAGAGACCCGCCAGCTCCGGGTTGCAGGCCAGCAGCCAGCGACGCGGGGTTACCCCGTTGGTCACGTTGCACATTTTTTCCGGCCACAGCTCGGCATACTCGGGGAAGAGATCTTCATTCACCAGCTTGGAGTGGATCTCGGCCACACCGTTCACCTTGGACGAACCGATCACGCACAGGTTGCCCATGCGAACCTTGCGCACGGCCCCCTCTTCGATGATGGAGAGCTTGGCCTTGATGGCGTCGTTGCCCGGCCACTTGGGCTCCACCAACTCGTTCAGGAAGCGGGCGTTGATCTCGTAAATCACCTCCAGATGGCGAGGCAGTACTTTCTCGAACAGGCTGACCGACCACTTCTCCAGCGCTTCCGGCAGCAGAGTGTGGTTGGTATAAGAGAAGACCTGATAGCAGATGGCCCAAGCGGCATCCCAGTTCAGATCTTCCTCGTCAACCAGTACCCGCATCAGTTCCGGGATGGCGACAGTCGGGTGAGTATCGTTGAGCTGAATGGCAATTTGCGCGGCAAAGTTGCTGAAGTCGGCGCCATGCACCCGCTTGTAGCGGCGCATGATGTCCTTGATGGAGCAAGCACAGAAGAAGTACTGCTGGATCAGACGCAGCTCTTTACCGGCATCGGTCTCATCGTTCGGATAGAGTACCTTGGATATGGTCTCGGCCTGGGCTTTCTCAGCCTGGGAGTCGATGTAACCACCGGCGTTGAATACGTCCCAGTCGAAAAACTCGGAGGCGCGGGATTCCCACAAACGCAGGATGTTGACGGTGTGACCGCCAAAACCGACCACCGGAATATCCCAAGGCACCCCTTTAATCTTGCGACCGGCGTGCCACACCTTCTTCAGGCCGCCATTGTCACCAAACACGGTCTCGACGTAGCCATAGAGCGGCACTTCTTGCACCGACTCGGGACGGCAGATCTCCCAGGGGTTGCCATATTCACGCCAGGAGTCTGGGCGCTCAATCTGGCGACCATCCTGAATTTCCTGACGGAACAGACCGTGTTCGTAGTGGATACCGTAACCAACCGCCGGATAGTTCAGGGTGGCCAGCGAGTCGATAAAGCAGGCAGCCAGACGACCCAGGCCGCCGTTGCCAAGTGCCATATCCGGCTCTTGTTCGCACAGGTCGGTCAGTTCCAGGCCGAGTTCGCCCAGCGCCTCTTCGCAAGTCTTGTAGAGGGAGAGGTTGTGCAGGTTGTTGGAGGTCAATCTTCCCATCAGGAATTCAGCAGAGAGGTAGTGAATCGCACGAGTATCTTTCTTGAAATGAGTCTGCTGAGTGCGGGTCAGGCGCTCGTACACCTGTTCATTGACGGCCGCCGCAGTGGCTTTCCACCACGCTTCGGGAGAGGCTTTCTGTTCGCTTGTTCCCAAGGTAGAACGCAGGTGACGCACGATACTCGCCTTGAGCTGATCTTTATCCAGTTGGAGATCCTGGTCTGTCTTCTTCTTGGTAGCCATAAACCATATTCCTTCGTTACAAATAAAATTGTTATCCCGCTTGCGGGACCGGCGCTGTTGTTATCTCAAAATATGTACCGGCGTGAGAATACTAACTAAAGCGGCAGAATTAAAAGTTAACGCAAGTCACACTTTAACCGATAAAAACAGCCTGAAAAGCTTGAAAACCCTTTCCTTAAATTGATCGCACAAAAACAAACATTCCCTTTATTATCATAAGCTTAATGAAAAAATAAAAATATTCTGGCATGAATAGGTTTTCAGAGATTGCCAAGCCTTGAAAATCCCTGAAAATAGGCAGCAAGACGGCACATTGAAACCGGTTTCAATGTGCCTGAAAAATTACCGTATAAATATGAAGCAATCATTGCATCCTTAAAGATGTGCTTTGAACTGATTGCTCAATGGATCGTAATGGTACCCAATCTGATCCAGACGTCCTGCCAACTGCTCTTCACTCATATCGTAATAGGCCAGCAGCTCCTCCAACCCGTCACACTCAAGCCTTAGCTTCTCATTGATGATGCCCAGCAAGATGTTGGCATCAAGACGTTGCAAGGTACTGATATCCATGGCGGCACCTCCTGTAAATGACCTGTATAACCATGGGCGGTTACGCAAGGTTTGTCCATAGTACGAAAAACACCCAACCAGCTTTATATTAAATAGTGTTTAAAAACATAACCTTACTAACGACACATGCCAACACCATCACATTTTTCAGCAAAAACACCTTGTCACTGCCACAGGATAGAACTACTGTATACGCATACAGCTTGGATATTCATACAGGAACCCCATATATGAACCAGCCCCTGCACTCACTGCCCTTTGCGATGAATCGTGTCATGAGCAAGCCCTGGCCAACCAGAACCGCCTGCAAAGCGGAGTTGGCTCATTATGGTGTGACTATCCAGTCTGATGATCAGTTTCTGAGCGAGCTGACCAAGCTTGGGGAGGCTCATACCGGCTGGATCTTGTTGATCGCCCCGCCGGGACGCCCCACAGTCAGCCGTCTGGAAGAGCGAGGTATCGATCCCAAGAGAGTGCTGGTGGTACATAGCCCCAAAATCAAGAACTGGCAGCAAACCCTGGAGCGCAGTCTGGGCAATGGTCACTGCGCCGCCGTATTTACCTGGCTACCCGAGCAGATCGAGCTGGATCACGTCAAGCTGCAGCGACTGGGACAGCAATCTGGCGTACTCACCCGCTTCTTTGGCGCGAAACGGACTAACCTCGGCACACCTCTGCTGGCTTATTCAGAGCAAGATATCTATCTCAATCATTAAGACAAAAAACGAACGCCTACGCAGGCTCTCCCGCGGGTCGCAGTGACAGAAGGGCGCAAACAATATGTGACCAGCGGCTTTATTTGAAAGACAAGCTTGCAACAGCCTGACGGTAGGCATCGGAGATCATTTGACCCTGCTTGCTGCAAGCAGACAAACATCAAAAGATGTAACGGATAAAGAAGCAGAAAATAAAACCTGAACTGGACAATCATGCAGCCCAAGTATTCAAACCTGTGGGACTTCCTGCCCACCAGCGAACCCGTTTGAGCAATATGATGAGGCTGAAAGTCATTGCATTCATTTGAGCTGATCACGACAAATTTCCCCCCGGAGTGACCCTCTCCTTGAAATACCGGGTAACAAGGGGTATAACCACGCGTTTTATCAGGTGTAATAAGTGAGCGGTATGATGCAAGCCCCCTTTTGGCAGACCAAGAGTCTGCAGCAGATGACTGAATCCGAATGGGAATCCCTCTGCGATGGTTGCGGAAAATGCTGCCTCAACAAGCTGATCGATGAAGATACCGACGAACTGGTTTTCACCAATGTCGCCTGCAATTTGCTTAACACCAAGACCTGTCAGTGCTCTGATTACGCCAATCGTTTCAAAAAAGAGCCTGACTGTCTGCAGATCACCCATGACAAGATCGCCGAATATGACTGGCTCCCCTCAACCTGCGCATATCGCCTGCTGTCTGAAGGTGACGCTCTTCCAGAGTGGCATCCTCTGCTGACCGGCAGTCGTTCCGCGATGCATCAGGCTGGTCAATCCGTCCGTGGCAAAGTCATTCACGAGGATCAGGCGGGTGAATGGATCGATCACATCATCACCTGGGCCAGCTGACACGCTCAACCCGCTATTCTCCAGAGGCAAGGGCTGCACAATGTGCAGCCCTTATTGTTTCTGCAAGCAGGGTTTGTAGCTGCACACATATCTGGCTGGCTAAACCAGACCCCCTCCCAACTGCACATTGAGAGAGATAGAGGCAGAGGCAGAGGCAGAGGCAGAGGCAGAGGCAGAGGCAGAGGCAGAGGCAGAGGCAGAGGCAGAGAATGATTCCATAGTCACAGGCTTATGGGTATTGCTTGATACCCGCGATGGCGCCTCTGTTCACCCCTTAAACCTGATCAGCTGTTCCACGAGCCATAGCAACACTGATGCAATGGCAGGCAAAGCAACCGCCTATCCCCTTAGAGCGCGAATAAAGCATAATCGCATTACAGACGAGGCCTAGGTCAATCCTGGTGAGCCCCTCCCCTTAATCCTCTTCAAATACCCAGTAACAACTGTTGTGGTTGCGATGGAACTGGGGGCGAGTCACAGGGGATGATTACTCCCCCTGAATCGCACGCATAAAAAAACCGGCGCCTTGGCGCCGGTTTTTGCTCACTATGTCTCGATTACAGAGAAGCAGTGAAGGTACGGGTGATGACGTCTTGCTGTTGCTCTTTGGTCAAAGAGTTGAAGCGAACGGCATAACCGGATACGCGGATGGTCAACTGCGGATATTTCTCCGGGTTTTCCATGGCGTCCAGCAGCATTTCACGGTTCATCACGTTAACGTTCAGGTGCTGACCACCCTCTACGTTGGATTCGTGGTGGAAGTAACCGTCCATCAGGCCAGCCAGGTTGGCTTTCTGGGCTTCCATATCTTTACCCAGTGCGTTCGGAACGATGGAGAAGGTATAGGAGATACCATCTTTAGCGTAAGCGAACGGCAGCTTGGCTACGGAAGTCAGGGAAGCAACAGCACCTTTCTGGTCACGACCGTGCATCGGGTTTGCACCCGGACCGAACGGAGCACCAGCACGACGGCCATCCGGGGTGTTACCGGTCTTCTTGCCATATACCACGTTGGAGGTGATGGTCAGAACAGACTGGGTAGCAACAGCACCACGGTAGGTGTTCAGCTTCTGAATCTTCTTCATGAAGCGCTCAACCAGGTCACAGGCGATATCATCGACGCGAGCGTCGTTGTTACCGAACTGCGGGTATTCGCCTTCGATTTCGAAGTCGATGGCAACGCCATCTTCGTCACGAATCGGCTTGACCTTGGCGTACTTGATGGCAGACAGGGAGTCAGCCGCTACAGACAGACCAGCGATACCACACGCCATGGTGCGATATACGTCACGGTCGTGCAGCGCCATCAGAGAGGCTTCGTAGCTGTACTTGTCGTGCATGTAGTGGATGATGTTCAGCGCAGCAACGTATTGCTTGGCCAGCCAATCCATGAAGTGGTCCAGACGATCCATTACGTCGTTGTAGTCGAGGTACTCGGACTTGACCATCTCGGTTTTCGGACCGACCTGGATCTTGAGCTTCTCGTCCATACCACCGTTGATTGCATACAGCATGGTCTTGGCCAGGTTGGCACGAGCACCGAAGAACTGCATTTGCTTACCAACGATCATCGGGGATACACAGCAAGCGATGGCGTAGTCATCGTTGTTGAAATCCGGACGCATCAGATCGTCGTTCTCGTACTGAACGGAAGAGGTCTCGATGGATACCTTGGCACAGTACTTCTTGAAACCGACCGGCAGCTTCTCGGACCACAGGATGGTCAGGTTCGGCTCAGGGGACGGGCCCATGGTGTACAGGGTGTTCAGCATACGGAAGCTGTTCTTGGTGACCAGAGTACGGCCATCAACGCCCATACCAGCCAGGGTCTCGGTCGCCCACATCGGGTCGCCGGAGAACAGTGAATCGTATTCCGGAGTACGCAGGAAGCGAACCATACGCAGCTTCATGACCATGTGGTCCATCAGCTCCTGGGCTTCTTGCTCGGTGATCAGGCCTTTTTGCAGGTCACGCTCGATATAGATATCCAGGAAGCTGGAGGTACGACCGAAGGACATGGCTGCACCGTTCTGGGACTTGACTGCCGCCAGGTAGGCGAAGTAGGTCCACTGTACGGCTTCTTTGGCGTTCTTGGCCGGTACGGAGATATCGCAACCGTACTTGGCAGCCATCACCTTCATCTGTGCCAGGGCACGGTGCTGCTCGGAGATCTCTTCGCGCAGACGGATGGTGGCTTCCAGGTTGACGCCGTTTTCCAGGTCAGCTTGCAGGGACTTGAACTGGGCCAGTTTGTCGGCCATCAGGAAGTCAACACCGTACAGAGCAACACGACGGTAGTCACCGATGATACGGCCACGGCCGTAGGCATCCGGCAGACCGGTGATAACACCAGACTTGCGGCAGTTCAGGATGTCTTTGGTGTAAACGTCAAACACGCCCTGGTTGTGAGTCTTGCGGTACTCGGTGAAGATCTTCTCGACCATCGGGTCCAGTTGACGACCGTACACTTCGCAAGAAGTTTTAACCATCTTGATACCGCCGTTGGCGATGATGGCGCGCTTCAGCGGCTTGTCAGTCTGCAGACCAACGATCTGCTCCAGGCTCTGATCGATATAACCGGCATCGTGTGCGGTAATGGTGGAGGGCAGGTCAGTATCAAAATCGACCGGAGCATGAGTGCGGTTTTCGATTTTGATCCCTTCCATGACCTTGTCCCACAGCTTGGTGGTCGCTTCGGTCGCGCCAGCCAGGAAGGACTCGTCACCTTCATACGGGGTGTAGTTCTTCTGGATGAAGTCACGGGTGTTGACAGAGGTCTGCCATTCACCGGCCGCGAAGCCTTCCCATGCTTTTTGGAACTGTTCGTTAAGTTCTGCCATTTTTCATTACCTCACACGGTATTGATGTAGTATCCCGCAATCATCCTTAATGATGACGACGGAAGATAAACCAGTAAGTCAGACCAACCATCACGCCACCACCGATGATATTGCCGATGGTCACGGGGATGAGGTTGTGTAGGACGAAGTTGGATACGGTCAGGTCAGCAAAGGTTGCCGGATCCTGGCCGATGGCCTGCCAAAATTCCGGACTAGCCACGCTGTGGATAGCGATACCAACCGGAATCATAAACATGTTTGCGATGCTGTGCTCGAAACCTGAGGCAACGAACATGGCAACCGGCAGCAGCATAACCACGACCTTGTCAGTCGCGCTGCGGGCACCAAAAGCCATCCAGGCAGCAAGACATACCATCAGGTTACAGAGGATACCCAGCGCCACCGCTTCAAAGAAGGTGTGGTGAATTTTGTGTTGGGCCACTTTGAGGGCGTTAAGGCCCCACTGACCGTCTGCTGCCGTGTACTCGGCAGAAACGATGATCAGCGCCACCATCAACAGACCACCAATCAGGTTGCCGAAGTAAACCAGACCCCAATTCTTGAGCAGCTGAGCCCAGCTGATGCGATTGGCAGCCTTGGCCACCAGCGTCAGGGTGGTGGAGGTGAACAGCTCGGCGCCGAGCAGCACACAGAGAATAAGTCCGAGAGAGAAGCAGAGACCGCCCACCAACTTGGCCATACCCCAAGGCATGGAGCCGGTTCCCGTCGTCACTGTGATGTAGAAGATAAATGCGATGGCGATGAAAGCGCCTGCGGTGATGGCCAGTGGAATGACCTTGTATGCCGGCTTGGTAGCCTTGGCATAGGTGATGTCTTCAGCCAGTGCAGCGATGGCTTCGGGCTTGAGACAATCGAATGGAGATTCAGCTTTCAATTATTTTCTACCTGAATGTTTTGCCTGTTGAAATCATAACAAAGGGCCAAATAGCCAAAATTGACATTGATCAAGTTTATCAGAGTGCGAATGTAATTTTACTACAAATATTTTAGTGTGATGGCTACGCCACTTTACACCAGGTATCAGCTGAAACAGAAATATCACATTTTTAATGCAATGATTTTAAAGAATTTATTCCAGTGCATGGAAATATGGTATTGGCAAGATATCTTTGCAGATCGACAGCACACCCCCTGCCCTGCCATCAACCCCCTTAGGGGTATTTTTTGTTTTTTATTTCATCTTTGAATAACTATCCCGTGCCTTGCCGCACGATAAACAGAAGGGGCCACACGGCCCCTTCCTTTACAGCAACGATCACGCCCAGTGATGGGCACGCTTGGCCTTTTGCAGCTTCTCGTAAGCCGCCAGCAGCTTCTGGTGCAGCGGGAATTGAGAGAGCGACAAGTCGGCCGTCTCCAACCCGTGGAAGCGCGCTTCGCCACTGGCGTTGGCCCAGGCCTGTGCCAGCGTCTCTTCACCATACATGCGGGTGAAGACGGCGCGATACTGCTCCGGATCCCGCTCCTCGTCGAGGAACAACTCGACGCAGGCGCGCAGGGCGCGGTAGTAGCTGGCACGCTCGGCAGTGAACACCGACTGGTTGAACTCCATGGTCCAGTCGATGAGATCCAGTGCGGTCTCCAGCTCACCGGCGGCCAGCGCCAGCATGGCTTTCAGCTCGCCAACGCGCAGGGTGTGCAGCGCGGTACCCTTGGCAGCGGCGATGCCCAGCAGCTCGCGTACACGGGTGCGCTCGTCGTGCCCCTCTTCATCCAGTTGATCAAACAACGCCATGTACTGCTCGGCGTCCCAATCAAGTGATGGCAATGCCAGGATCACTTCGCGCAGGTTGGCGCCCATATTGTTGTTGGCCAGCAGCAGATCTTCGGCCGGATAGATGTCGGACATGCCCGGCACCAGAATGCGGCAGGCGTAGACACCCAGATGCTCGTAGTCGGCGATATAGACCGGCTGCTCCAGCTCATGGAAGATGCCGATCAGGTGATCGAACTCCTCCTGCGAGGTGCCACGAAAATCCCAGTCGGCAAACTCGAAGTCCGCATCCTGCTTGAACAGATCCCAGCTGATAAGGCCCGAGGAGTCGATGAAGTGGGTCTCGAGGTTGTGGTGATCCGCCACCTGCTCGTTGTCGAATGACGGCGGCACGAACACGTCGAGATCCTTGAGACCGCGGCCCTGCAGCAGCTCAGTGACGGTCCGCTCGAAGGCCACTTCGAAGCGCGGGTGGGCGCCGAAGGAGGCAAAGCAGGTGCCATTGCTCGGGTTGAGCAGCACCACACAGATGACCGGATAACGGCCACCGAGGGAAGCATCGAAGCTGTAAATGGGGAAGCCTTCCGCTTCGAGGGCGGCGATGGAGGCGGCAATCCCCGGATAACGGGCAATCACCTCGTCCGGGATCAGCGGCAAGCTGATGGCCTCGGCGATGATCTTGTTCTTCACGTGGCGCTCGAACACTTCGGAGAGCGCTTGAGTGCGCGCTTCGGTCTTGGTGTTACCAGCGCTCATGCCGTTGGAGACATAGAGGTTGCCGATGATGTTCATCGGGATGTAGACGGTCTCGTGATCGGACTGACGCTCGAACGGCAGGGCGACGATACCGCGCTCTTCGTTGTTTGACTGCAGATCCACCAGCATGTCGGCGGTCACTTCACCATCCGGGTTGTAAAACTTGCGGGTGAAGCTGTCGAGCAGACCGGCCGGGAACTGGTCACCCTCGATGGGGAACCACTTCTCGTTCGGGTAGTGAACGAAATCGCCGTTGGCGACCTGCTCACCCAGATAGAAGTCGGCAAAGAAGTAGTTGGTGGAGAGACGCTCGAAATATTCGCCAAGGGCGGAAGCGAGGGCCGCCTTCTTGCTGGCACCCTTGCCGTTGGTGAAGCAGAGGGCGCACTCTTTGTCCCGAATATGCACCGACCAGACGTTCGGCACGGGGTTGAGCCAGGAGGCCTCTTCGATATCAAACCCTAAGGCTTGCAGCTTGGTCTGGAAGCGTTCGATGGAGTCTTCCAGCGCCGCGTCCTTGCCGGGAATAAAAGTGTGGTCAGTCATCACGATATCCTGATTTTTATTGGCTCATGTTCGGCCGCAGATAATAGCAGGGGTCGGCGGCTTTGGCAGGACAAAAATCAGCAAACAGGGATGAGTCGCACGGTGAGAAACCGGCTTGCCCCCTCTCCCCCGCCACAAACAGCGTGGGCCTGGGGATTGCCCAGGCCCACTGGTTACGCGACGCGATAAACCGTCAGAGCTGCTTGCCCTGGCTCGCAATCACCTGGCTATACCAGTGGAAGCTCGCCTTCTTGATCCGGCGAAGGGAGCCCCCCTGCTCGTCACGCTCCACATAGACGAAGCCGTAGCGCTTCTGATAGCCGTTGAGCCAGCTCAGGATGTCGGTGAACGACCAGGCGCAGTAGCCGAGCAATTCCACCCCATCCTGCATCGCCTCCTGGCACGCCTTGACGTGGCTGCGCAGGTAATCGATGCGGTACTCATCGTTCACCTTGTAGCCCGCCTCCAGCTTGTCGAACTCGCCAAGACCGTTCTCGGTGATCATCAGCGGCAGGCCATAGCGGGAAGAGAGGCGACGCAGGGCGATGCGCATCCCGGTCGGGTCGATGGCCCAGTCCCAGTTGCTGGTCTCAAGGTGCGGATTGGGTGCCGTCTTGTAGAGGCCGGGGATGCCGCTGGACGGGGTAGTGCCCTTCTTGCCGGTGGTGTTGATCCGCTGCAGGGTCTGACCGCCCAAGGGGTTATCTGTGTAGGTCAGGGTGTAGTAGTAGTTGACGCCGATGTAGTCGGGCGTCCCCTCTCGCAGTAACTCCATATCGCCCGGCAGGATCTCCGGCGCCTCGCCGTTTTCCCGCAAGTAAGCGAGCGCCGCCTGCGGATAGCGGCCGAAGCAGTAGGCATCCAGCCACCAGAGGTTGTTGAACTCCTCGGCGTTCTCGTAGGCCAGCATATCTTTCGGATCGCACGACGCCGGATAGGCTGGGGAGTAAGCAAAGCTCGGGCCGATGAGGCCATTTGGCACATGCTGGCGAAACGCCTTGATCACCCGGGCGTTAGCCAGAAAGGCGATATGGTTGGCGGCGAAGAAGCGCTTGCGATCCTGCACAGCGGGCGGATGGGTGCCGAGCTGATAGGCGTTAGTCAGGTTGTAGTTCTGCTCGTTAAGCGACACCCAGTACTTCACCTTGCCGGCAAAACGCTGATAGAGGGTCACGCAGTAGCGTTCGAAATCCTCGATAATGCGTCGGTCTTCCCAGCCGCCGTACTCATCTTGCAGCGCCTGCGGCAGATCCCAGTGATAAAGGGTCAGCACCGGTTCGATTTTGTGGGCCAAGAGGGTGTCGATCAGCTTCTCGTAGAAGGCCAGCCCCGCCTCGTTCACCTCCCCCCGACCGGTGGGATAAATGCGCGGCCAGCTCACCGAGAAACGGTAAGCCTTGAGCCCCATCTCGGCCATCAGCGCCACGTCCTCTTCCATGCGGTGGTAGTGATCCACCGCCACATCGCCGTTGCTCCCCTCAAAGGTCTTGCCCGGCAGCTTGGTGAAGAGATCCCACACCGAGGGCCCCTTGCCATCGGCATTCCAGCCCCCCTCCACCTGATAGGCAGCGGAGGCGGCGCCCCACAGAAAATCGCTCGGGAAGTCGTTGAACTTGTGGTGATGCATCTGGTGTTGCTCCTTCTGCGCTGATGGTGTCAGCCATCTCTGATAACTCGGCGCCCCCTGTCGGGGCGCCCGAAATGAATTGGCATAAGCATCCATCACTTCTAAAATTCCGTCCAATGACAAATATGACCACTCAACATTCCCAACAGGAATGAAAGGAGCCCTGATGGAGCTACGGGATCTGAAAGCCTTCGTCACTCTGGGGGAGGTGCTGCACTTCGGCCAGGCGGCGGTACGTCAGCACGTTACCCAGTCGGCCCTGAGCAAACAGATAAGGCGGCTGGAGGAGGAGCTGGGCGGCGAGCTGTTCGAGCGCAACGCCAGTACCACTCGCCTCACCGGACTGGGCAGGGCGCTGTATGAGGATGCCCGCGCTGTGGTCATCCAGAGCGAGCAGCTCTCGCGCACCGCCCGCGACGTGCTGGCGGGCAATGTCGGCACCCTGCGCATCGGCTTTGGCGTGGCCACCAAGATCCTAGTGCCCGCCGCCATCGCCCGCTTTCGCGCCGAGCGGCCGCAGGTGACCATAGAGCTCAACGATCTCTCTACCCACCACCAGCTGCTGGCGCTGAGTGAAGGCAAGCTGGACCTCGGTTTTTGCCGCCTGCCCGCCCCCAAGGGGTGGCACGCCCTGCCAGTGGTCGAAGCCCACTTTGTCGCCGTGCTGCCCGCCAGCTACCGCGATGTGAGGGAGTTGGCGGATCTGGTGGACAAGCCGCTGGCGATCCTGCGTCGTGACAAGGCCCCATCCTTTTACGATCACCTGATGAACTATCTGGCCCAGAGCGGGCTGCGTTTTCGCGATATCCAGTACGTCAACGACTTTGCCGCTGGCGTCGCCACCGCGGCAGCCGAGATCGCCTGGACCCTGGTCCCCTCCTCCACCACCATAGAGCACCCGGATGTGCTCACCCTCCCCTTGAGAGACGGGGAAGCCTGTTGGACCATTGGCCTTATCCGTCCGCCCCACAGCAAGGGGCCCTTGATCGATGCCTTCTGGGCAACCATCGCCGATATGACGCCAAGATAGACACGCCCTTGGCAAACCGCAGATGGCGGCAACGCATCAACGATAGCGTTCGACGATACGCGCCAACTCGCCGCTTTGTCGCAGCTGTTGCAGGGCACGGTTGAACTCGGTTATCCGGGTATTGAAGCGGGAGTGCTTGCCGATGCAGAGATTGAACGGGGTAGAGGCAAGCTGCAGCGGCACCTCGACCACCTGCCCGGACAATCCCAGCTGGTTGAGTTTGAAACGTGCCACCAGTGGGTCGGTCACCATCAGGTCCCCCCGCCCCGCCGCCAGCATTTTGAAGACATTATCGACATTGATGGTGTGATGAACGGTGAAGCCCGCCAGATTCTCCTTGCCCCAGCCGTTACCGAAATAGTCGAGAAAGGTAAGTGATTTGAAGTCGCTCAAGCGGCTGGCACGCTGAAAATCGGTCATCTGGGGGTGGCCAAGCCGGGTAAATACCGTCAAAACCGTCGTGGTCACGGGCTCCTCCACCACCAATGTGTAAGAGCGGCGCTCCCGGGTGGCGATGGTGACAAAGCCATCGGCCTGCGCCATCCGCACCAGTTTTTGCGCCCGTTGCCACGGATAGCCTTCGTGGTGCACCCGCAGCCCCATCTGCGCCGCCACCCGATCCATCACGTCGATCATCAGCCCGCGCATCCTGCCCTGTTCGTCACGCCACGAATATGGGGCAAAGTCGTCAAAGTAGACCATCTTCAACTCGGCCACCGGCGCTGCCCATGCACTCTGCCACATCAGCAATCCCCACAGGATTGCGCTCCCCAGACTGACTCTCATGGCCGCGACTCCATCCACTTCTGCCAACTCTGAGCCTAGTGCAAAGCGGGCTGCGGCAAGGTTCAGGATCCAGTGGAAAAGTGGCCAACGAAAAAAGAGAGAGGAAGCAATGGCTTCCCCTCTCTCGTTCGTTTGTCAGCACGCCACCTTACCGATGGCGGTCACGGCTAGCCGGTTACGCCAGCTCGGCCCGCAGCGCCCTGGTGGCATCGACCATCACCTTGAGGGCGGCCTCAGTCTCTTCCCAGCCCCGGGTCTTGAGGCCGCAATCCGGGTTGACCCAGAGCCGCTCGGCCGGGATCTGCTTGGCCGCCTTGCGCAGCAACCCCTCAATCCAGCTCTGGCTCGGCACGTTCGGCGAGTGGATGTCGTAGACGCCCGGGCCAATCTCGTTGGGGTAGTTGAAGCGTTCGAACGCTTCGAGCAGCTGCATCTGGCTGCGGCTGGTCTCGATGGTGATCACATCCGCATCCAGCGCCGCCACCGCCTCGATGATGAGGTTGAAGTCGCTGTAGCACATGTGGGTGTGGATCTGGGTGCGGTCCGCCACCGGGCTTGCGCTCAGACGGAAGGCGCGCACCGCCCAGTCGAGATAGGCCTGATGATCCTGCTTGCGCAGGGGCAAGCCTTCGCGGATCGCCGGTTCGTCGATCTGGATGATCTTGATGCCGGCGGCTTCCAAGTCAGCCACCTCGTCGCGAATGGCCAGCCCGATTTGCAGGGCGGACTGCTCGCGGCTCACATCTTCCCGCGGGAAGGACCAGCAGAGGATGGTCACAGGGCCAGTCAGCATCCCCTTCACCGGCTTGTCGGTCAGGCTCTGGGCAAATCGGGTCCATTCGAGCGTCATGGGAGTCGGGCGGTCAATATCGCGGGTGATCACCGGCGGCTTGACGCAGCGGGAGCCATAGCTCTGTACCCAACCGAAGCGGGTGATGGCAAAGCCATCCAGCAGCTCACCGAAATACTCCACCATGTCGTTGCGCTCAGCCTCACCATGTACCAACACATCCAGCCCGATCGCCTCCTGACGCGCGATGGCATCGCGGATCTCGGCCTTAATGCCAGCCTCGTAGGCACTGTCATCGATGCGACCGGAGCGCCAATCCTGCCGCAACACCCGGATCTGGGAGGTCTGCGGGAAGGAGCCGATGGTGGTGGTGGGCAGCAGCGGCAGCTTGAGATCCGAGCGCTGCAGCTCGGCCCTGACCGGATAGGGGCTGTGGCGATCAAAATCGCTGTTGGTGAGGCTGGCGAGCCGTGACTGCACCGCTTTTTTGTGCACCCGGCTGTCGGACTCCCGATCCACGATGGGCTGGCTGTAGGCGGTGATTTTGTCGAGCTCGCCCCCATCCAGATACTCTCTGAGCAGTCCCAACTCGAAACATTTTTGCAAGGCGAAGGCGAACCAGCTGCGGGTCTGGGGATCCAGCTCCTGCTCCAGAGTCAAATCCACCGGGCTGTGCAGCAATGAGCAGGATGAGGCCACCCAGAGCCGCTCGCCGAGTTTGGCTTTCAGTGCCTTCAGAGTCGGCGCCAGCTTGGCCAGATTGGCACGCCAGACGTTGCGGCCGTTGATCACCCCGGCTGAGATGACCCACTGGGCGGGCAGATGCGGCAACAGGGTCTCCAGCTGCTCGGGGGCGGCCACCAGATCCAGATGCAGGCCATCTACCTTGAGGCTGGTGATGATGTCGCGCTGATGGGCCACCGAGCCGAAATAGGTGGTGAGCAACAGCTTGCAGGGGCCGCTCAAGCGCTCGTAGGCGTTGAGGTAGGCCAGCCGCCACTCGTCCGGCAAGTCCAGCGTCAGCGCAGGTTCATCGATCTGTACCCACTCCACTCCCTGGGCGGCCAACTTGGCCAGGATCTCCTGATAGACAATCAGCAGGCGATCGAGCAGTTCAAGGCGGGAGAAGCCGCTCTCTTTCTCCTTGCCGAGCCACAGATAAGAGACCGGTCCCAGCAGCACCGCCTTGACCGGCAGCCCCAGTGCTTTGGTCTCTTCTACCTCGTCAAACAGCTGGCTCCAGCCCAGCTTGAAGCGCTGATCACGGCTGAATTCCGGCACCAGATAGTGATAGTTGGTGTTGAACCATTTGGTCATCTCGGCGGCGGCCGCCGCTGGGCCGGTCGGCGCACGGCCCCGGGCCACCCGGAACAGGGTGTCGAGATCGGTCTCGCCATGGCGGTGACGGGCAGGCACCGCATCCACCAGCAGGCTGGTACCGAGCACCTGATCGTACCAGGCAAAGTCACCCACCGGCAGCAGATTGACCCCGGCGCCGTGCTGGGCCTGCCAGTGGCGCTCACGCAGCGTCTTGCCCACGGCAACAAGTTCGGCCTGAGTGGTCTCGCCACGCCAGTAGGATTCGAGGGCAAATTTCAGCTCGCGCTTGGCGCCGATACGGGGGAAGCCCAGGGTGTGTGCTCGTGTCATAGGTTCATTTCCTTATGCTCATTCATCTGATGGGAAACTGGATGATTTAGCCATCCAGATGTTTACACATCCAAAATGACAAGATAAGGTGACGCTGGCTATTGAATCCTCTTCAAGTGGCTCTCAAATAATCCTCAACTGACCGCCAGTCAGGTTCACCGCGAGGATACAGAGGCCGATTTTTACAGGTGCAAGAGGTGCCGGAGTCAAGAAGCGCAGCAGGCCACCGCCGACCGCAACCTCAGCGCCATACGCAATCTCACAAGGAGCCATCTTATGGCAGTGCCAAGCAATGCAGGGATAGAGATCAAACACTTGAAAACATTGACCGCGCTGGCCGAGCAGGGCTCGCTGGCCGGTGCGGCGCTGACCCTCAACCTCACCCAGTCCGCCCTCTCCCACCAGCTCAAAGAGCTGGAGACCCGCCTCAATCTGGAGCTTTACCTGCGCAAAAGCCGCCCGCTGGTGCTGACCGCGGCAGGCAGCCAGCTGCTCGCCCTTGCCCGTCAGGTACTGCCCGCCCTGGCCCAAACCGAGAAACAGCTGCAGGCCTTGCAGAGCGGCGATGCGGGAAGGCTGCATTTGGCGCTCGATTGCCACAGTTGCATCCAGTGGCTGCTGCCGCTGTTGCCCGATTTTCGCCGCCAGTGGCCCGGGGTAGATCTGGAGGTGGAGTCAGTGCCGGGCTTTGATGCCATCAATGCCCTGCTCGGCGGCCAGCTCGATCTGCTGCTCACCTCCGATGTGCAGGCCCGCGGCGATCTCCACTTCGAGCCGCTTTTTGCCTTCGATCTGACTCTGGTGATGGCGCCGTATCACCCCCTCTGCCACCAGAGCCGCATCGAGCCGGTCGATCTGGAGCCGGAGGTGCTGCTGGTCTATCCGGTGGAGCGCAACCGCATGGATATCTTCAGCCGCTTTTTGCAACCCGCCGGGGTGGAGCCCGCCCGCTGCAAGCCGGTGGACAACACCTCGGTGATGCTGCAGATGGCCGCCGCTGGCCTCGGCGTCGCCGCCTTGCCGCGCTGGGCCAGCGACGAGTTTGTCAGACAGGGGATGCTCTGCGCCCGACCCCTCGGCAGCGGTATTCGTCGCCATATGTACGGCGCGGTGCGGGCCGCCGATCGGGATCAAGCTTGCCTGCAGAGCCTGTTCGAGCGCATTCGCCGCAAGATGGAGGGATAGCCCTCCTCAGCGTGGCTGACCGACCTCTGCCAGCAGTGCAGGCAACTGCGCCTTGATAAAGTCGATGAGGGCCCTGACCGCCGGTGACAGACCGCGCCGCGCGGGATAGAGCATCACCAGCTTGCCATCTTTGGGACGCCACTCGGGCAGCAGTTGTTGCAGCCGCCCATCCGCCAGCTCATTCACACAGGCGTAAAGTGGCAAGCCCACCATCCCGAGCCCCGCCAGCGCCGCCTGTTTGAGGGTTTGCACATTGTCGCTGCGCAGCAGCACATTGACCGCCACCTCCTCACTCTCCCCACTGTCGTGCCGCAGCCGCAACAGATCGGCCTGACGCTCCAGCGAGCTGAAAAGCAGGGCATCCTCTCCTTCCAGCTGGCGTGGATGCGCCAGCGCATTGTGGCGCGAGAGCCACGCCGGGGTCGCCAGCACGCCCCACTGCACCGTACAGAGCGGCACCTGCACCAGACTGGAGGGGGGCTGCTCGAAGGCCACCCCGCGGATCACCACATCCAGCCCCTCCTCCAGCAGATCCACCTGCCGGTTGCTGGCTTGCACGGCGAGCCTCACCTTGGGGTATTGCGCCATAAACGCGGGCAGCAAGCGGGCGAGCAGCGCATCGGCGATGGTAATGGGCACGCTGATCCGTACCAGACCGCTCGGCTCCTGCTGCCGTTGCCGCACTGCCGCCTCTCCGGCCTGCGCCTCGGCCAGCATCGCCTGACAGTGGCGATAGAGCACCTCACCGGCATCGGTCAGGCTGAGTTGGCGCGAGGTACGTTGCAGCAGCCGGGTATCCAGCCGCTCCTCCAGCAGCCTGATCCGGCGCGAGATCCGCGACTTGGGTACGCCAAGCGCCCGCGCGGCGGCAGTGAATCCCTGTCGCTGTACCACATGGGTGAAGAGATAGAGATCATTCAAATCAAGTTCCAGTGGTGTCATCGGGCAGCCTTGGTCAGGGTGAGGTGCATTTACATCGTTCCATTTATGGAACGATAAGAACCTATTTCACCAGATTGTCGCCATTTTTGCAGCCATCATAATGGCCCTGTCCCCATCAGACGGTTGCTGCGCGGGCAATCCGCCCCACCAGCAAGGACCGTTTGACTGTTCCGATATCACAAGGAGTTCACCATGAAACTGCGACAAATCTGCTCTGCCACCCTGCTCGGTCTGGCGACCCTGACCGCCACGCTGGCCACCACAGCAACACCGGCCATGGCCGGTGTTGCTGCCAGCCATCCGACTGTATCACCCAACCGCTATCTGAAGATGCTCTCCCGAGACAATGCGGTACTGCTGCTGGTCGACCATCAGGTCGGATTGCTGAGCGGCGTGCGCGACACCACGGTGGGCGAGCTCAAGCACAACGTGGTGGCACTGGCCAACGCCGCCCGCGCCCTCGGCGTGCCGGTGATCGTGACCGCGACCATGCCCGATGGCATGTGGGGCCCCACCATGCCTGAACTGACCAGTGCCCTGCCGAATGTGAAGGTGATCAACCGCACCGTCATCAACGCTTGGGACGATCCTGCCGTGCGCGCCGCCATTGAGAAGACCGGCCGCAAACAGCTGATCATCGCCGGGGTATCCCTCGAGATCTGCGCCAGCTTCCCGGCCCTCTCTGCCAAGGCTGCCGGCTATGATGCCCGGGTGGTGCTCGATGCTTCCGGCACCTTCAACGAAGCCAAGCGCACCACTGGGCTGCAACGCTTGCTGGGGGCCGGTATCCCGGTCACCGACTACGCCTCTGCCGCGGTCGAGATGCTACGCAGCAACGTCGACCCCAAGGCGCACGATGTCTACAACGCCCTCGACATGCCTTTCGCCACCCTGGTGTGGCAGATGCAAGAGGGTGCCAAGAAGTCGTAACTCGCCCGCCTTCGGTCAGATGACCGAAGGCTTCTTTATGTCTTCAAGAGGTTATATCGATGACCAGACGCCTGACTCTCTCCGCCCCCGTCAAGGGCCAACCGCTGCGCATTGGCAGCGGCTTTGAAGCCAGCCATTTTGGCGAACACTTTTTCAACGGTCTGATAGACCCCGTGGTGATGGTGGATCACTTCCAGATGACCGCCCCCACCTTCGAGCCCCATCCCCACGCCGGGATCTCTGCCGTCACCTATCTGTTCGAGGATTCGACGAGCCCCCACGTCAACTACGACTCCCTCGGCAATCAGGGCCCCATCGAACCGGGGGCGCTCCACTGGCTGGCGGCCGGGCGCGGGGCCGTGCATACCGAGCAGCCGGAAGGGGCATCGCCCTATGTCCACGCCCTGCAGATCTTCGTCAACCTGCCTGCCCGTCAGAAGATGGCGTCGCCTTTTGCCGTCCACGCAGCCGCTGCCACCATCCCCGAGTTTCATGGCGAAGGGGTGCGAGTACGGGTGGTCGCAGGCCACAGCAACGCGGTAACGGCGCCACACTCGGCGGCACTGCCCCAACCCTTTACCCTGCTCGATGGCCATTGCGCGCCCGGTAGCCGCTTCACCCATCAGCTGGCGGCGGGCTGGAATGCCATGATCTATCCCCTGACCGGGTCGCTGACTTTGCAAGCTGAGGGAGAGCGGCACCTCATCCCGGCAGGTCACGGGATGGGGGTCAGCCTCCCTGCCGATGGCGGCGAGGCGGTGGCTCTGCAGCTTGAGGCCGCCGAGTCCTGCCACTTCGTGCTGCTCTCAGGCCAGGCGCTCAATGAACCCCTGGTCAAACATGGCCCCTTCGTCATGAATAGCCACGACGCCATTGCAGATCGGCTGCATGCCTATCAGCGCGGCGAATTTGGCCAGCTCAACGATGAGTGGCTGCGCAACGGCCAATATCGGCCATGAGCACGCTCGCTGGCCACCAGCCACAAAGCACGCGCTGGCCTCTGGTCTTCCTCGCCATTTTTGCCGGTGCCAGCGGCGCCCTCTGCCTTGGCAAAGTGCCCGCCGTACTCGGCATACTGCGCAGCGAGCTGGGGCTGACACTGGTTGAAGCCAGCTATCTCGCCTCGGCTTTCAATACGCTGGCGATCCTCTGCAGTCTCTTTCTCGGCCTGTTGCTGACCCGCTGGAGTGGGCGGCAAACCGGGGTTGTCGGGCTACTGGTTATCGTGGCAGGCGGGGCGTTGGCACTGCCCGCCACCGGGCTGGCCATGATGCTGCTATCGCGCATTGTCGAGGGGATTGGCTTTTTGCTGGTCTCGGTGGCCATGCCCACCTTTATCGTGGCGGTGACCCGGGAGGAGGATAAACGACTAGCCCTGAGTCTGTGGGCGGTCAACCTGCCCCTCGGTGCGGCGGCCGGCATGCTGCTCACCCCCTGGCTCACGGCGCAAGGTGGCTGGCGCCTAGCCTGGCTGCTCCTGATGGCTCTGCAACTCTCGGCCCTGCTGCTTCTGCTGGCCAGTTGTTCGGCAGATAAACTGCGGGTCTGGGCCCCCCAAAACTCGATCAACTCGGGCCACCCGCTGCGCCAACTCACGGTGCTCCGGCAGAAGGCTCTCTGGCGCTACGGGTTGGCGTTCACGCTCTACAGCCTGATGCTATGGGCGCTCTTTGTCTGGCTGCCAACCATGTTGCAAGGCACTCCCGGGATTGGCCAAAGCCAGATCGCCCTGCTCTCGGCGCTGGCGGTGGTCGCCAATATTCCCGGCAACCTGATGGGGGCATGGCTGCTGCGCTGGGGCGTAGCGCGAGATCGGCTCATCAGCTGGGCACTGGGCCTGATGGCGCTGTGCGGCATGCTCGCCTTCTGGCCCGGCCTGTCGCCGTGGTGGGCCTATGGATTGTGCCTCGTCCTCTCCCTGTCGGGTGGCATGGCGCCGCCAGCTATCCTCTCGTCTGCGCAGGGAGTGAGTCAGGGGCCGGTGCAACTGGCCATCGTGCAGGGCTTTTTTGTCCAGCTCGCCAACCTCGGTCAGCTGCTGGGGCCCTTGCTGCTGGCGGCCCTGATGACGGACAGCGGCCATTGGGGGAGCGCTCGCTGGCTCTTTCTGGGCGGCTTGCTGCTGGCAATCGGACTCTATCTGTGGCGCCGCCAGCCCATTGGCGGGCAAGAGCCCAACTGACAGCTAGGCCAAGCTGCATTGATATGTGTCAGGAAGTGCCTGCGAAGTAGCTGCGTAGCGCCTCCACCACCCGCCGAACCTTCTCCGGGATCTCCCGCTGCGGCGTGATGGCGTGGATCTCCATCGGCGCCACCCGAAAACCGGGCAACAGTTCGAGCAGACGCCCCTGCGCCAGATCCTCGCCAATCTCTCCCTCCGGCTGCAGCGAGATCCCCTGCCCCGCCAGCGCAAACTGGCGCAAGGGCAACACGTTATTGCAGAGCACCTTGGCCTTGAACCTCACCCTGTGTTCGCCCCCCTTTTCATCCTGCAGCAGCAAACCGTTGCCCAGCATGTCGCCGCAGAGCCAGTCGTGGGTGGCCAGATCGGCGGGCATGCGCGGCGTCCCCTTGCGCGCCAGATAGGCGGGAGCGGCGCAGAGCAGCATCCGGGTCTGCCCCAGTTTGCGGGCCACCAGGGTCGAGTCAGGCAAGGTGCCGACCCGCAGCGCCACATCGATCCGCTCGGCAATCAGATCCCGCTTCTCGTCGTCGGCGATGATCTGGATGGTGAGGCCGGGATGGGCCTGCAACAGCGGCGAGAGGGCCAGAGCCAGCGGCTGGCCCGCCATCCCCACCGGGGCGGTGATCCGCACTTCCCCGAGCAGGGCGTCGCGCACCTCCGAGAGGCGCAGCTCGGTCTCGCTCAGAGTCTGCTGCAACGCCCGGCAACCTTGCCACACCACCTCTCCCGCTTCGGTCAGACTGAGGCGACGGGTGGAGCGATGGAGCAGGGGCAGCCCGAGCAGGCTCTCCAGCTGGCTGATATGCTGACTGACGGCAGAGGGGGTCATGCCAAGGGATTTGGCCGCCCCTGTCATGCTGCCCGCGTCCACCACGGCGGCGAAGATGGCGTAACGTCTGAGCTGTTCCATTATTAAATCCAGCTTATAAGTGAATACATTTTCGAGGTGATTATTAAATCATAAATGGCGGCGTAGGATAGCCCCATTCCAACAGTGAAGGAGAGTTCCCCATGAAGATTGCCCTGATCGGTGCCAGCGGTTTTGTCGGTTCAGCCATCCTGAACGAGGCCGTCAGCCGCGGCCATCACGTCACCGCCATCGTCCGCGATGTCAGCAAGGTGGCCGCCCATCCGCAGGTCACCGCCGTGGCGGTGGATGCCCAAAACCCGCAGGCATTGGCCGAGGTGCTCAAGGGGCACGATCGGGTGATCAGCGCCTACAACCCGGGCTGGACCACACCGGATATCTACGACCAGTACCTCAAGGGCGCCAACGCGATTGTCGCAGCAGCCAAGGCGGCCAACAGCTGGCTGCTGGTAGTAGGTGGCGCCGGCAGTCTGGAGGTTGCCCCCGGCGTGCAACTGGTGGATACCCCGGAGTTTCCGGCCGAGTGGAAACAGGGGGCGCTGGCGGCCCGCGACGGTCTCACCGCACTGCGTCGTGAAACCGCCCTCGACTGGCGCTTTGTCTCTCCCCCGGTGTTCCTGGAACCGGGTGAGAAGCGCGACGGCTATCGGATTGGTGGCGATCAGGTGCTGTTCAGTGGCGAACAGCCTGCCGGGATCACCGCCGGTGATCTGGCCGATGGCGTGCTGAACGAGGTGGAAAAACCGGCTCACCAGCGCCAGCGCTTTACCCTGGGTTACTGAGAGCCAGCAACCGGTTAAGGCCAGAATGCGCGGTCACTCGCCTGCGCACCCGGTCAGGTGAACACCCGCTCAAACAGAAGGGAGGCATCCGCCTCCCTTCTGTTTTGGCCATTTTTGCCGCTGGCAGCTTGCCTGCCTCCCAATCATTCCCCTTTTAGCTCTCAATGGCTGCGCAAAAAACCATCATCCCATTAGATGCCGAATTCCATTTCGAATTTTGTATATAACTAAGAATAATTTGTTGTTTCCGTCTTATAACACCGAACAGTAGCATCCCCTTCATTCCAGATGGCGCCACACCGCAAGCGCATACCGCCACACTGTCGCGCCATCCCGTTTGCCACTCATCAGGCCTGCCCGCACCAGAGGCAGCAGAAGAGATGGCGCCAGAGATAACGAAAGAGTGAGGAGGTGCACATGGAACATTCACCACTGCCGATCATCGATCTGGCTGCCCTCAACGGGGCACCCGACCTGCGTCGCCCTATGCTGGCCCGGCTGGCCGCGGCCGCCCGCGACGTCGGCTTTTTCTATCTGACAGGGCATAGCCTGAGTGACGCCGAGCAGCGAGAGACTCTGGCGCTGGCAGAGCGCTTCTTTGCCCTGCCGGAGCAGGAGAAGCTGGCGGTGCAGATGGTCAACAGCCCCCACTTTCGCGGCTACAACCGGGTCGGTGCCGAGCTGACCCGCCAGAGGCCGGACCTGCGGGAGCAGTTCGATATCATGAACGAGGCGCAAGCCCTGCCTGCGGCCCAGCTCCGTGAACCCTGGCAGCGGCTGATCGGCCCCAACCAGTGGCCAACCGCCCTGCCAGAGATGAAAGCCCATCTGCTGGCGTGGCAGGAGCGGCTGAGCGACATCACCCTCACCCTGCTGGCCGCTTTTGCCGAGGTGCTGGAGCAACCGGCCAACGTGTTTGACGACAGCATCCGCGGCGCCCCCTATCAGCACATGAAGCTCATTCACTACCCGGGGCAAGAGGCGGGCGGCAGCAGTCAGGGGGTTGGCGCCCACAAGGATCCCGGCTACCTGACACTGGTGATGCAGGACAATCATTCGGGGCTTGAGGTCGAGACGGCCAACGGCTGGATCTCCGCGCCCCCCCTGCCGGGTGCGCTGGTGGTCAATATCGGCGAGCTGCTGGAGCTGGCCTCCAACGGCTATCTCAAGGCGACCCTGCATCGGGTGGTAAGCCCGCCGCCCGGCGTCTCGCGCCTCTCCTGCGCCTTCTTTATGGCGGCGCGGCTCGATGCCACCGTGCCACTGCTCAGCCTCTCCCCCAAGCTGGCCGCGCAGGCGCAAGGGCCGGAGAGTGACCCGACCAACCCGCTCTTCTATCAGGTAGGGGAGAACGTACTCAAGGGACGGCTGCGCTCCCACCCGGATGTGGCGGCGCGTCACTATGGGCCGGTGGAACCCGCTCGCCTCCCACGCACTGAAAGCGAAGCGGTACCGGCCTAAGCAGCGCAAAGATCCGCAGGCGGGTATATGCATAAGCCACAAGCAGCATGCACATACCCGCGCAGACAAAAACAACAAGCAACGAACAACAAAACAAGTCATGGCCAGAGCGTAGCCATCACGGAGCAACACGATGAAATTCAAGACCATGAGCGTACACAGCGGCCAGCGGATCGACCCCCAGACCGGCGCCCTCACCACCCCGCTCTACCAGAGCAGCACCTTCAGCTACTTCAACGCCCAAGCGGGCAAGGAGCGCTTTGCTGGTCAAGCCCCCGGCTTTATCTACAGTCGCTTTGGCAACCCCACCACTGCCGAGCTGGAGCAGAAGCTGGCAGCCCTCGAAGGTGCAGATGAGGCGCTGGTGGTGGCGAGCGGCATGGCGGCAGTGAGCGCCATCATGTATGCGCTGGCCGACAGCGGCGATGAGGTAGCCTATATCGGCCCACTCTACGGCGGCACCGATGCCTTCTTGAAGCAGACTTTCAGCCGCGCCGGTATCAAGGTCACCGCCTACGAGAGTGACCGGGATCTGCTGGCCAACATCCGCCACGCCACCAAGGTGGTACTGTTCGAAACCCTGACCAACCCCACCCTCAAGGTGGTGGATCCGCGGCTGGTGGTAGAAGCCGCCCGCAAGGTGGGTGCCATCACAGTGTGTGACAACACCTTCCTCACCCCCTACCTGCTGCGCCCGCTGGAGCTCGGGGTCGATGTGGTGATGCACAGCGGCACCAAATATCTGGGCGGCCACGGCGACATCATCGCCGGGGTGGTGGCAGGCTCTCACGCCCTGATGAAATCGATCCGCACCGTGGCCCTCAAGCATATCGGCTCCCCCATCGGCCCGCAGGAGGCCTACCTGCTGCAGCGCGGGGTCAAAACCCTGCCCCTGCGGATGGATGCCCACCTGCACAATGCCCAGAAAGTGGCCGAGTTTCTGGCCGCCCATCCGGCGGTGAAGAAGGTGATCTACCCGGGGCTTGCCAACCATCCGGGCCATGATGCCCTCGGCGCCTTCGCCAGCGGCTTTGGCGGCATGGTGAGCATTGAACTTGAAGGAGGGTTTGCACGCTGCGCCACCCTGCTCGACAACCTGCAACTGTTTGTGCAGGCGGTAAGTCTGGGCGATTTGGAGAGTCTTGCCTGCCATCCCGCCAGTACCACTCACGCCGCCATGGACGAGGCGAGCCGTCTCGCCGCCGGGGTCAATGACGACCTCATCCGCTTCAGTATCGGGGTGGAAGATGCGGACGACCTGATCGCCGATCTGGCAGCCGCGCTGGCGCAGATCTAACCGGGAGCGAGTTTCTCACTTGCCCGCCAAATTGCTGCGAGTGATAACACCCAGACACAACAACGGCCCATCAAGGGCCGTTGTTGTTTGTCGCGATGTGGAAAATGCGGGATTTACTCCTCCCACACCACCACTTGCGATGAGGGCCAGCGCTCCCCGACATGGGCATATTTTTGCTCCAGCAGGTGACGCTTGATCTTCATGGTGGGGGTCAGCACGCCGTTCTCGATATTCCAGGGTGTCTTCACTACCAGAATGCCGCGAATTTTGGCATGGGATTCCAGCTGATCGTTGACCCGCACCCGCGCCGCTTCCAGTCTGGCGTTGACCTCCTCCCGATTGCCCTTCATGGCACTCTCGGCCAGCTGCACCAGCGCAATGGGCTGCGGCATGCCGTAACCAATCACGCAGAGCTGTTCGATGATGGGTTCCTGCCCCAGCTGCCCCTCGATGGGCACCGGCGCCACATACTTGCCCTTGGCGGTCTTGAACACATCCTTCATCCGGCCGGTGATGGTGAGATAACCCTCCTTGTCCAGCTTGCCCATATCGCCGGTGTGGAGCCACCCCTCGGTATCGATGGCCTCGGCGCTGTGCTCGGGATCCTTGTAGTAACCCAGCATCATCCCTTCGCAGCGGCAGAGGATCTCCCCCTCGTCAGAGATCTTGATGGTCACTCCGATCCCCGCCTTGCCGACGGTGCCGATCTTGTCGGCGCGGAACGGGTAGTTGATGGTGGAGTAGGCGTGGTTCTCGGTCATGCCCCAGGCTTCCGTCACCTTGAGGCCAATGCTCAGATACCACTCAAGCAGCGCAGGGGAGACAGGCGCGGAGCCGCAGCCGAGTACCCGGGCCTGATCCAGTCCCAACCCCTTTTGCAGCTTGCGTTTGATAAGGCCGGAGATAAGCGGGATCTTGAGCAGCAGTTCGAGTTTGTTCTGGGGCAGCTTCTCGTGGATCTTGATGCGGAACATGGCCCACAGCCGCGGCACCGAGATAAAGACGGTGGGACGGCAGCGTTTGACATCTTCGATAAAGGTGTCGAGGGATTCGGGGAACGCGATGGTAGCGCCGCCATAGAGACTGCCGCCATAGATGTAGACCCGCTCGGTAATATGGGCCAGCGGCAGGTAGGAGAAGCCCCGATCGGCCTGGCTCAGGCTCACCGTCTCCACCAGCTTCTCGCACGACCAGGCGTAGCGCTCGACGCTCAGCATGGCCCCTTTCGGCTTGCCGGTACTGCCAGAGGTGTAGACCAGACTCAGCAGGGAGTCAGGGGCCTGCACCGGGCTGTCAGGGATCGGCTCGTGCGCCTCCAGCAGGTCATCCCACTGGTGGCTGGCCGGCATGGTGTCATAAGGGAAGGCGATGCGCAGCAGATCGGCGGGTACGCCAGCCTCCTGACTCTTCCAGTCATCCAGCTTGCCGACGAAGATCGCTTTGGCCTCGCTATGGCGCAGCACATATTCGATGGTATCGACGTTGGCAGTCGGGTAGATGGGCACGCTCACATACTGCCCCATCTGCATCGCCAGATCGGCGATAAACCACTGGGCGCAGTTCTTGGAGAGCAGCGCCACCTTGTCACCGGCCACCAGACCGAGGTGACGCAAGGCCGTCACCATCCGCCGCGCTTCATCGGCCACTTCACCCCAGGTGAAATCGACATATTCGCGGTTGATGGTTTGACGCAGGTAGGTTCGATCAGGACACTGCCGCTCCCAGTGATAGAGCATCTCGAGCGGCAGTTTATTGGCAATGCGTGAGGAGGAGGCCATAGTTTAATCCCTGAAACAAAAGGCGAAACTTATTATTAACCTTTCACTAACTTCAGGGGAAGAATAAACTCAAACTTCAGTTTGAATTGTGTATCCGATCAAGCTTCTGCGTCTTGTTGCAAACGACTCCACATCGCCTGCACCAGTTTTTCATCCTCTTCAGATAGCTCACCCTGCAAGATCGCCTCGTTGAGGCTGCGCAGCACATAGCTCTTGACGTCCCGCACCAGGGTCTTGCCTTCCAGCTCGGCCCGGGCAACGGCCAATGAGATATGACCTCGCAGGTAACCCCCCGCAAACAGCTCATCGTCGGTCGCGGTGGCAACCATGCTGTCGATCAGTCCCAACAACTTGTGCTCAAAATCGTGAATCGTCATGTAACGCAGCCTCATTTGCGGCAAAAAATTCGGGGGTATGGAACCGCAATCCGGTTGATTGCGGCTCTCTGGCGCCAGGCCAGCAGCGTCCTTGGCGTCCTATTCCGGGTTGGCCACCGGGTAGATGACCTGATCCTTGTATCCCGTGGTTATTCGCCGATAACCACGCAACGCCCGGTTTAATTGCGGATCATCGGTGTCCACCAGCAGCGGCCTGCCCGCAAGGGCGGCAAGCTTGGCTTTGGTTGCCAGCACCTGGATATTGTCCAGCCCGACACACCGAATCACCTCAGGACTCAATTGCTGATTTCCGCGCCCGAACAGATGTCCCTGTCCGCCTATCAGGGTAATGATCAGTCGGCAGCGACGGCCGCGGATCCGGGTCAGGATCTCGGCGGCGCTGAGATCCTGCCCGATAAGTCGGCTATTTTCCACCAGATCCACACCGAGCAAAGTATTTTCCAGACCGAGCTCAGCCATACAGGCTGCCACCGTGCTGCCGGAGCCCATCAGATAGAGGGTATCGGGCTCCATCTGCTCCACCACACCGGCTGCGAGATCCGCCAACACCAGCTCTTCGGACTCCTTGCCCCCCTGTTTTACCGCCTGTACGTAACGCAGATCGCCGGGCACCTTCAGCTGGCCGTAGTGGCGGGCCCGCACCTTGCCCACGCGAAACGCCTCCTCGTCGATGTCGCGCACCTCGGCATCGATCAGGCTGAGCAGTTCCCCTGCGATCATCCGCGCTACCACCCGCCCGCTGGCAGCGGGCGTCACCCCGTAGACGCCGGAGTGGATCTTGCACCCCGCCGGAATGCCGAGCACATGGCAAGACTCCCCCACCGCGGCGCAGATATCCCGCGCCGTGCCATCGCCACCGGCAAACAGCAGCAGATCGACCCCGGCTTCGCGCATCAACTCGGCGGCGTGGCGGGTATCATCAGCCGAGGTGCTCTCCCCGACCGGTTGATAGATGACCCGACAGGGCAACCCCAGCTCGCGGGCCACCGCCTCCCCCATCTCTCCCGCCACCGTCAGCAGTTCGAACGGGATGCTCAGCTCGCACAGTGGCAACAGAGCTTGCCGCGCTCGATCTTGTGCTCTGGGCACGGCACCACGAGCAAGCGCCTCATCCACCACGCCGTCACTCCCCTTGAGCCCCACTGCGCCGCCAATCCCGGCGACCGGATTAATAATGAACCCTAATCGAAACATGCCTGCCTCCCTTGCGATGGCCCCCATTTTTATCTTTTCGCCCCTCTGGGACAAGCAGTGGCACCCCTGCTAGAATTCGCATCTTCAATTTTCCAACCAATGTTCAATCAAGGTTCAATCATGCTGGAATGGGTTCTTGATCCCTCCGCCTGGGTCGCTCTCGCTACCCTTACCCTGCTCGAAATCGTGCTGGGCATCGACAACATCATCTTTATCTCCATCCTGGTAGGTCGCCTGCCGGAGGCTCAGCGCCAAAAAGCGCGCATTCTGGGTCTGGGGCTCGCCATGGGCACCCGGATCCTGTTGCTGCTCTCGCTCGCCTGGGTGATGCGTCTCACCGAACCGCTCTTCACCGTGCTGAACGAGGCTATCTCGGGCCGCGATCTCATCCTGCTGCTGGGTGGTCTGTTCCTTATCGGCAAGAGTACCCACGAGATCCACGCCACTCTG
The DNA here is from genome assembly GCF_049174935.1 of Aeromonas sp. 600886. Classification (NCBI taxonomy): domain Bacteria; kingdom Pseudomonadati; phylum Pseudomonadota; class Gammaproteobacteria; order Aeromonadales; family Aeromonadaceae; genus Aeromonas; species Aeromonas sp. 600886. Next base: position 99,806 of record NZ_JAAKUB010000013.1, read on the forward strand.
GAAGGCGCCGCCGAGCCACAGAGCGTCAGCAAAGCGGCCTCGGGCTTTATCAGCACCCTGATCCAGATCGCCATTCTGGACATAGTGTTCAGCCTGGACTCGGTGATCACCGCGGTCGGCATGGCCGATCACGTGCCGGTGATGGTGCTGGCCATCATGATTGCCGTCTTCATCATGATGTTTGCCGCCAAGTCTATTGGCGATTTCGTCGATGACCACCCCACCATCAAGATGCTGGCCCTCTCCTTCCTCACCCTGGTGGGGTTTGCCCTGATGGCGGAGGGGATGGATCTGCACATACCGAAAGGCTACATCTACTTCGCCATGGCCTTCTCGCTGGTGGTGGAGATGATCAACATCCGCCTGCGCAGCCATCACGACAATAACGGGCAAAATAGCGCGCAGTAACCCTGCCCCCACATGCCCTCGCGACCCCAGCTGTCGCGATCAAAAAGAGCGCCGATCGGGCGCTCTTTTTTATGGGTAACGAAACGATGAAAAGGTTATTGATCGCTGATGACGATGGCAACCCGGCGGTTGGCGGCCCGGCCCTCTCTGGTCTTGTTATCCGCCAGCGGCATGGTCTCGCCACGGCCATGGATCTCCAGATTGGCTGGCTTCATGCCGACCGAGACCAGCACATCGGCCACCGACTGAGCCCGCTTCAGGGAGAGCTGCTGGTTGTAGCTGCTCTCGCCGGTATTGTCGGTGTGGCCATCCACCCGCGCCTTGTCCAACCCTACGCCAAGCAGTGTTTTACCCAGTTTTTCAACGGATTGGCGAGTCTGGGGATTGAGCGCCCCCACGTTGTTGGCAAACAGCACCCGGTTGGCCAGATCCAGCGTCCACCCCTCATCGGTCAGATAAAAGCCTTGCTCCTTGAGCACGGCGATTTGCTCCGGGGTCAACCCTTTGGGCGCGCTCTGGCAACCGGCCAGCAGCGACAACATCAACCCCAGCAGGGTCACTTTCAACAGGTGGGTGATCTTCATGGTTTGCTCCTTGTTTATGTTGTTATTCTTGCCAGTCAGGCGATGGTTTGCTGTTCGCTGCGGCGCGCCCGTTTCGCCAGATACATGGCTGCATCGGCCTGATCACACAGCACGCTGGCACTCATGCCCGCCTGATAGACGGCGAAGCCGACACTCACCTCTGCCACCAGCTGACGACCGTCACGCAGCGCCACCGGTTCGCTCATCGCTTGCTGGATGCGGCCAATCACCTCTTCCACCTCATGCTGTCGCTGGAGTGGGCCAACCAGCACCGCAAACTCGTCACCACCGAGGCGAAACACCAGATCATCCGGACGCAGCTGATGTTGCACCCGTCTTGAGAGCGCGATCAGCACATCGTCACCGGCGTTGTGCCCCAGCGTGTCATTAATTTGCTTGAAACGATCGCAGTCGAGATAGAGCAGCGCAAACCCCTCTTGCTCGCCGAGGGAGATGGCCTGCGCGAGCCGCGCTTCAAACAGGGCGCGATTGGGCAGTCCGGTGAGGGCATCGTGGGTCGCCTGATGGAGCAGGCTGGCATTTTCGCGGGCCTGCTGGGCCTGCCAGGCTTGCAGCTCGTCCAGCAGGGCGTTGAAATCCTCTCCCAGCTCATTGAGCTCGACGATATCGGCCGGTGGCGCCCGCATTCCCAGGGTGCGCTGTCGACGCACCGAGTGGGCGACCTGTGCCAGTTGTCGCAGTGGCGAGGTGATCGCGACCTGCATCCGCCCGGCGACATAGAAGGCGCCCATCACACTCAACACCAGGCAAACCACCATCACCAGCAGCACCGAGAGCAAGAACAGCAACAGATACTCGCCATGACCGCGCAGCTCTATGGTGGCAATCTGCTCACCGCCCCGCAGCATGGGATAGGTGACCGGTCCCGGTAACAGCAGGCGGGCAAGATAATCTTCGACTGTGGCCAGCGGATTGCTGACGGGACGAACCCATTTAGCGAGCTGTTGACCATTGGCCAGCAAGATACTGGCTTCGGCCACCTCTTCCTTGGCAACGATGCCGCTAAGTGCCTCGCTCGCAGCCTCCTCATCGTGGAACACCACCGCAGCCTCGGCGCTGTAGCTGATGGCGCGGGCCACCAGCTCCAGATTGTGATCGGCGTAGAAGCGTACTACCAGCAAAGCAACCAGGGTAAAGAAGAGTCCCGCCACGCTGACGGCCGTGATGGCGGCCACCAGATGGGTTCGCCCCAGGCTCTGACGTAGGGTCGGACGACGGGGATCCGCGCTGACCTGTCGTCTCATGGGACCCCCTTGTCGGCACGGGCCAGCTTGAGCACAGCGGGATGTACTCGTACGCCGCTCAGGGCCAGGGCATCGAGGTTCACTTTAAACCGCACTCGCACGCTGTCCGGCGAGGTCTGCAGGCAGAACACCGAGCTGGTGGAACAGTCGTGGTTGTATTCGCTGATGCTGAGCACTGAATGACCCTGCAAGCGCGCAAACAACGCAATCCGGGTCGGCTCGTCGACGACGCCGAGATAGAGCACATCGCAATTATCACTGATGGCCGGATCACTCGCCTCGTAGCGATTGACCTGCACGGCACGGCCATTGGCCTGACGATCGATGGTAAAGAGGGCTCCGGCATACTCCGTCGGCGCCGCCACACACAGGCGCAGCACCGCAGGCTCGGTGGGCCAGCGAGTGTAACTCAGGATATCGAGCACCAGCTCTCTGACCGCCGTCGCCCGGCTCTCTGCGGCCGTTTCCGCCAGCGCGTGAGGCAACAGCAGACCAAACCCTAACAGCAAGGGCGCCAGGCGAGCGGCGAAACGGGGAGAAAAGAGTAACAGCATGATCGGGAAGTGGCCGCCTTGACAACACCGCTGCAGTGGCATAGCGGTTCGGGTACATGTATCCAGATAGTAAGTTGGTGGACACTGGCCTGACAAGTCTCCCGAAGCCCTCCCGCCCGGAAGCCGTGTAAAGAAAACAGAGAGCCCGTCTGGTGACGGGCTCTCTGTTGGCTGGCATCCGGAACAACTTACTTCTTGCTGATGCCATATTCCCGCAGCTTGTTGGCGATGGCGGTATGCGACACGCCCAGGCGTTTGGCCAGCTGACGGGTCGACGGGAAGGCGGGATAGAGCCGGGCCAGCAGCTGGCTCTCGAAGCGCTTCACCGCATCGTCGAGATTCCCCTCAAACCACTCGTCGATCAGCGGCATGGTATCGGCCGCCACCGGCAGGTCGATCTGCTCAGGCCCCAGCTCATCCCCTTCCAGCAGGGTCATGGCGCGGTAGAGACAGTTGCGCAGCTGACGCACGTTGCCCGGCCAGCGGTAGGCGGTCAGGTAGTCGGCCATGTTGCGGGTAAAGCGCGGACGGGGTCGCTGCAACTCGCTGGCAAAGCGGGAGACAAACTGCTGGGCCAGCACCATGATGTCAGCCTTGCGCTCGCGCAAGGGGGGCAGCGCCAGACTGAGCACGTTGAGACGGTAGTAGAGATCCTCGCGGAAGGTTCCTTCGTGCACCAGATCCAGCAACTGCTTCTGGGTGGTGCAGATGAAACGCACGTTGACCTTCACCTCCTGCTCGTCACCGACCCGGCGGAACACCCCATCCTGCAACACCCGCAGGAACTTGGTCTGCAGATGGGGAGACATGTCGCCGATCTCGTCCAGCATCAGGGTGCCGCCGCTCGCCAGCTCCAGCACGCCGCGCTTGCCCTCGGTGTTGTTGCCAAAGGCGCCGGGGGCATAACCAAACAGCTCGCTCTCGGCCACGTTATCGGGCATGGCGGCGCAGTTGAGGGCCATAAAGGGGTGGCTGGAGCGCAGGCTGGCACCGTGACAGGCACGGGCCAGCAGCTCCTTGCCGGTACCGGTCTCACCGACAATCAGCAGCGGCGCGTCCTGCATCGCCAGTTTTCGCGCTTGCGACAGTACCTCTTTCATCTTGGGGCTCTCGGCCTGCAGATGCTCGAAGCCCCCCACTTCCACCGCATGAAGCGCGCTGAAGTGCAGGCCGACCCGACGGGCAGATTTGAGCACCACCACGGCACCGGCCAGCGCCTGCTTGCCGCGGGCTTCTGCCACGAACAGCGGCATCAGATCTGCCAGATACTCTTCGCCATTGAAACTGAGCTTGCAGGTCTGCGGCTTGATCTCGCTCGCCTCCAGCCAGCGGGTGAAGGAGAAACCCTTAACCAGCGAACCGAGCGCCACGCCGCGCACCTCCTCCACCGGCAAGCCGAGGGTGGTGAGGGCCGACTGGTTGGCCTGGGTCACCTTGCCCTTGCTGTCGAGGGAGAAGACCAGATCCGGCAGCGCCTTGAGCAGCGCCTCGATTTCGTGGTGCTCTCGCTCGGAAGGCATGTAGGGGATGGTCTTTACGTCGTAGACGCCGGGAATGCGGCGGATCTCCGGCATCAGGTGCTGAAAATCACTGAACTCCAGCTCGGGAAAGTTGAGATAGATGATGCCTGAGGTATCGATTTCGATGCCGCGCAGATCGATATTGTGCTCCACCAGGCGGTCGAGCAGTTCCCGGGTCAGGCCCAGGCGGTCTTCACAGCTGACTTCAAGACGCATTCGGGACACACTTCCTAGCTAACTCTATGAATGAGCGGATAATACAGTCTCGATCCCCCCAGTGCGAGCGCCAGCCCATAAAAATGCGGGCCCGCCCCGCTTTCGCAGGCAGGCCCGGGTCAACCGATGACGCTGGTGTGGGGCGCCATTACCGGAGCAACTGATCGGTACGCGCCGCCATGATGAAGTCGTTACGATGCAAGCCGCCGATCTTGTGGGTCCACCAGCTGACGGTCACCTTACCCCACTCGGTCAGAATGGCCGGATGGTGGAACTCCGCCTCCGCCAGCTCGCCCAGGCGGTTGGTAAAGGCCAGCGCCTCCTTGAAGTTGCGAAACGTAAATTCCCGCCGCAGTTGCAGCGCCCCCTCCTCCACCAGCGGCTGCCAGTCGGGAATAAGCTGCATCAGCTCACGCAGCTCCTCATCGCTCACCTTGGGGGCATCGGCGCGACACGCTTCACACTGTTGGCTGGCCAGTTCGGACATGGGTTACTCCTGCTTGAATTAATGAAAAATTAATGAAAATGAAATAGGGTTGTTTGCTTTTGGTCAGCTCGCCTGTTTGCCAGCGGGAACCTCAAAACATGGCGGATAGAGGCCAAGCCGACTGGCCTCCGCCAGAGCAGCCATGATCTCCTCCCCGGTCAGCTGGTAGAGATGATCGAGACTCGGCAGCACAAAATAGGTGGGCTGCATGATGTCGATGCGATACGGGGTGCGCAGCACAGTCAGTAGATCGAAGGGTTGCAGCAGCGGTTTGCCACAGAGGGCATAGGCGGTCTCGCCGATGGAGGAGAGAATACCGCCGCCGTAGATACGTAGCCCGTCCGGCGTTGCCAAGAGGCCAAACTCCACGGTGAACCAGTAGAGACGGGCCAGAAAGACCCGCTGCTCCTTGCTCGCCTGCTGGCCAAGCTGGCCATAGAGGTGGGTGAAGTGGGCAAAGGCCGGATTGGTCAGCATGGCGCAGTGGCCAAAGATCTCGTGAAAGATATCGGGCTCTTGCAGGTAGTCGAGCTCGTCCCGGCGCCGGATAAAGGTCGCCACCGGAAACTGGCGATTGGCCAGCAGGGCGAAGAAGCGATCGAACGAGATAAGCGCGGGCACCGCCGCCACCGACCAGCCGGTCGCAGGCTGCAAGACGGCGTTGATCTCGGCCAGCTGGGGGATGCGATCACGGGGCAGCCCCAGTCTGTCGAGACCGGCCAGATATTCGTTACACCCCTTGCCATCGAGGGCGGCGAACTGGCGTTCGATCAGGATCTGCCAGGTGCCATGCTCCTCGTTGCTGTAGTGGATTACCCCGTCAGCATCCGGCTGGTGGGCGGTGTAGAAGGTTGCCATAGCGGTTCCATCCTCTGGCGCCACATCAAGGCGCCTTGCCGTTTCATCACGGTTTCACTGTAACGAAATGGCAACAAAAAAAGCAGCCGACCCATGAGTCGGCTGCCTGAAACAGTTGTAAATAAATTGTGACAACCCGCTAACCAATCCCCACTACAGCTTGACCATGATATGGCGCGGCACCGTGTAATCCTCCAGCGCATAGAGGGAGAGATCCTTGCCGTAGCCCGACATCTTCATGCCGCCGTGGGGCATCTCGGAGGTGAGCATGAAGTGGGTATTGATCCAGGTGCAACCATATTGCAGGTGGCTGGCCACCTTGCTGGCGAGGCTCAGATCTTTGGTCCAGACCGACGAGGCGAGGCCATAGTCCGAGTCGTTGGCCCACTGCACCACCTGCTCGGCATCGTTGAAACGGGTCACCGACACCACGGGGCCAAACACCTCGCGGCGCACGATCTCATCCTCCTGCCGGGCCCCGACAATCAGGGTCGGCTCGAAGAAGAAGCCGTTGCCGGGACGGATCTTGCCCCCCGCCGTCACCTCCACATGACCGCTGCTCTGGGCCCGCTCGACAAAGCTGGCGACCCGGTTGCGCTGTCTGTCCGAGATAAGCGGCCCCATCTCCACCCCCTCCTCGTACTGGCTTCCCACCTTGATGGAGGCCACCGCATCGGTCATGGCGGCGACGAACTTGTCGTAGATCTTGCCCTGGGCATAGATACGGCAGGCGGCGGTGCAATCCTGGCCTGCGTTGTAGAAACCGAAGGTGCGAATGCCTGCCACCACCGCCTCCAGATCCGCATCGTCGAAGATGATCACCGGCGCCTTGCCCCCCAGTTCAAGGTGGGTGCGTTTCATGGTGCGGGCGGCGCTTTGCAGGATCTTCTGGCCGGTGGCGATATCGCCGGTGAGCGACACCATCCGCACCAGCGGGTGCTCCACCAGCGGCGCCCCTACACTCTCGCCCCGCCCGCAGATGACGTTGATAACGCCGCGGGGGAAGATCTCGCTGGCCAGCTCCGCCAAACGCAGCGCGGTGAGCGGGGTCTGTTCGGAGGGTTTGAGCACCACCGTATTGCCCGCCGCCAGCACCGGCGCCATCTTCCAGGCCGCCATCATCAGCGGGTAGTTCCAGGGGGCGATACTGCCCACAACACCTATGGGATCACGGCGGATCATGCTGGTGTGCCCCTCGAGATACTCCCCCGCCAGCGGCCCTTGCAGGCAGCGGGCCGCCCCGGCAAAGAAGCGGAAGCAGTCCACCACCGCGGGCAGCTCGTCGTTGAGCACAGCCAGATAGGGTTTGCCGCAGTTGAGGGATTCCAGCGCCGCAAACTCCTCGGCGTGGCGCTCGACGAGATCCGCCAGACGCAGCAGCAGGTTGCTGCGGCTTGCCGGGGTGGTGCGGCTCCACTGGGCGAAGGCGCGCTGGGCACCGTTCACCGCCCGGTTCACCTGTTCGAACGAGGCTTCGGGCACGGCGGCGATCTGTTCGCCGTTAGCCGGGTTGAGAATGGGTTCGGCCTGCCCCTCGCCGGTCACAAACTGGCCATCAATCAAGAGTTGGGTTGAGAGTTTCATGGTTGCATCCTTGCGCACGCGTTGAATCATCATTTGCCACTGCCAGCAACATCATGGGTGTCGCGAGTGAGGTAGTAGGCAAGCAAAATGGGGATAGTGGTGAAGGCCACTATGATGAGGGCCACCACGTTGGTGACCGGCCTGTCTCGGGGACGGATCAGCTCCTGATACATCCAGATGGGCAGCGTGGTCTGCTGGCCCGCCGTGAAGGTAGTAACGATCACTTCGTCAAAACTCAGGGCAAAGGCCAGCATGCCCCCCGCCAGCAGCGCCGTGGCCAGATTGGGCAGGATCACGTAGCGCAGGGTCTGGAAGCCGTCGGCCCCGAGATCCATCGACGCCTCGATGAGGCTCTGGTTGGTGCGGCGAAAACGGGCCAGCGCATTGTTGTAGACCACCACCACACAGAAGGTGGCGTGGCCGATAACGATGGTCCAGAAGCTGAACGGGATCTCCATCAGGCCGTAAGCCGAGCGTAGCGCGATACCGGTGACGATACCGGGCAGCGCAATGGGCAGCACCAGCAAGAGCGACACCACCTCCTGACCGAAGAAGCGGCTGCGGGCAATGGCCCCTGCCGCCAAGGTGCCGAGGATCATGGCCGCCAGCGTCGCCAGCCCCGCTACCTCCAGTGACAGCTGGATGGCACGCCACACATCGGGACGATTGAGGGTCACCTCGAACCACTTGAGGGTGAGCCCGGGGGGCGGAAACTGGTAACTCTTGCTCTCGCTGGTGAAGGCGTAGAGGAAGATAAACAGAATGGGAAAGTGCAGGAACAGAAGGCCACCGATGGCGGCGTACTTGAGCAGACCCGAAGGGTGCTCTCCCTGACGGCTCACTGAGCTAGCTGACATGAAGGCCTCCTTGCTGCCTGTTCAAATCGATAGGGTCAAAGCGCATCAAAAGCCCCCAGTCGTTTCGCAATCGCCAGATAGATGGCGATGATAAGGATCGGCACCAGCGAGAAGGCGGCGGCAAAGGGCAGATTGCCCGCCGTTCCCTGCTGCATGTAGACCACCTGACCGATATACATGGTCGAGTTGCCGATGATGCCGGGGATGATGTAATCACCGAGGGTCAGCGAGAAGGTGAAAATGGAGCCCGCCACCACACCTGGCAACGCCAGCGGCAGGATCAGGTTGCGAAAGGTCTGGGCGGGTGTCGCCCCCAGATCGCTGCTCGCCTCCAAAAGGGATCGCGGAATACGCTCCACCGCCGCCTGAATGGGCAGGATCATGAAGGGCAGCCAGACATAGACGAACACGATAAAGGTGCCGAGCCGCGAGAAGGAGAGCGACGGGCCACCTATCACCGGCAGGGAGAGGATGGCATCGAGCAACCACTCCAGCCCCATGCTGTCGGCCAGCCAGCTCAACACCCCCTCTTTGGCCAAGATCAGCTTCCAGGCATAGACCCGCACCAGATAGCTGGACCAGAGCGGCAGCATGATCCCCACATAGAACAGCGCCCGGGTCTTGCCACTGGTGTAGCGCGCCATGTAGTAGGCAACCGGAAAACCGAGCAGGGCGCAGGCCAGGGTCACCAGCAGCGACATGCCGACGGTGCGGCCGATCACATCCAGATTCTCCGGTCGCAGCAGGGCGACGAAGTTTTGCAGCCCCAGCTCGTGGCGTACCTGACCGCTGAACTCGTCCAGCCCGAACAGGGAGTTGGAGAGCAGCATCAGCAAGGAGCCGACATAGATGATGCCGAGCCACAGCAGCGGCGGCCCCAGCAGGATCGCCAGCAGCAGGCCGGGTCGACCATAGAGCAGGGTCGAGAGGCGCCGCAGCGGCCTGAAACGGGCAGGTTCGGGCTGATGGTTCATGGCAAGACTCGCACTGTGAGGGGCACTCATGGCTGCGCCCCCTGATGGGCGCCGCTCAGGCGGTGGATGGCCTGCTCCGGCCAGCTGAGGCTGACCCTGCTGCCACGGGCCAGACGGGCCTGCCCCTCATTGGGGTGATTGACGATGATCTCGAGCTGCTCCCCGAGATCAACCCGATAACGGACGAAGGGGCCCAGATACTCCACCTCGCGGATCTCCCCCGACCAGCCCGGCGCGCCCGCCTCACCGAGCCGGATCCGCTCCGGGCGCACCATCATCTGGCTGCCGTCACCGCACAGCCGTCTGGCCTGCTCCCCTTCGAACAGATTGACGGTACCGACGAAGCGGGCCACAAACGGCGTTGCCGGAGCGTCGTAGATAGTATCGGGCGCAGCGATCTGCTCAATCTTGCCCTGACTGAAGATGCAGATCCGGTCGCTCATGGAGAGCGCCTCCTGCTGATCGTGGGTGACGAAGATAAAGGTGATGCCCAGCTGGCGTTGCAGCGCCTTGAGCTCAAGCTGCATCTGCTCGCGCAGCTTGAGATCGAGGGCCCCCAGCGGCTCGTCCAGCAGCAGGATGCGTGGCTGGTTGATAAGCGCCCGGGCGATGGCGATGCGCTGGCGCTGGCCGCCGGAGAGCTGGCTTGGGCGGCGCTTGCCGACCCCGGGTAGTCGCACCAGCTCCAGCATCTCGTCCACCTTGCGGTAACGCTCCGCCTTGGCGACCCCCTTGAGCATCAGGCCATAGCCGATGTTGTCGCGCACATCCATGTTGGGAAACAGGGCATAGTCCTGAAACACGGTGTTGAGGTTGCGATCATAGGGCGGCACGGTGGAGCAGGGTTCGCCAAACAGGCGGATCTCTCCGTCACTCGGGTACTCGAAGCCCGCGATCATCCGCAGGCAGGTGGTCTTGCCGGAACCGCTCGGCCCCAGCAGGGTAAAGAATTCCCCTGAGGGGATCTGGAAAGAGATGTCGTCGACCGCCTTCACCTCGCCATAGTGGCGACTGACCCGGTCAAATTGTACGGCGTTCATGGGGCGTCCTTGTCTGTGCTGGGATGGGCCGGACTCCTGTCCGGCCCGCTTGATTATCCGCTCTCTGCAGTCGTGCAGAGGAGGCGCAGCTCCCCTGCCGTTGGCAAGGTGGCAGTGGTTCCGACCACCTTGCTCACCCCGCCTCAGCGACCGCCCAGAATGGCGATATAGTCGGAAACCCAGCGGTAATAGGGCACGCAAGTTCCCTGGCTCTTGCACTGGGAGACCGGAGTGCGCCAGAAGCGAACCCGATCGAAGTTGTCGATACCGTTGGTTTTGCACCCGGTCGGGCCCAGCAGGGCATTGCCCTCACAGGCGGCAGGTACCACAGGCACCGAGCCAAACCAGGCGGCGAGATCCCCCTGCAGCTTGTTGCTCAGGGAGTGCTCCAGCCACTTGTAAGCGCAGGTGAGGTTCTTGGCATCGCTGTGCACCATGCTGGTATCGGCCCAACCGGTCACTCCCTCTTTCGGCACAGTGGTGGCGATGGGTTGCTTGTCGGCAATCAGGGCATTGGCCTGGAACGGCCAGGAGCCTGACGCGACCACCCCTTCGTTCTTGAAGTCATCGATTTGAACGAAAGCATCATGCCAGTAGCGTCCCACCAGCTGGCGCTGCTTGCGCAGCAGATCGAGGGAGGCCTTGTACTGATCCTCGTTCAGCTCGTAAGGATCCTTGATACCCAGGGCAGGCTGATGGGTCATCAGATAGAGGGCGGCATCGGCGATGTGGATCGGGCCGTCAAAGGCCTGCACCCGCCCCTTGTTGGACTTGCCATCCGCCAGGGTCTGCTCCTCGAACACCACGTTCCAGGAGTCCGGTGCCTTGGGGAACACCTTGGTGTTGTACATCAGGATATTGCCGCCCCACTGGTAGGGCACGCCGTAGTGCTTGCCATCCACAGTGTGCCAGGGGGCATTTTGCAGCCGGGGATCAATCTTGCTGTAGCTCGGGATGAGCGCCAGATTGAGCGCCTGCACCTTGCCACCGGCAATCAGACGCAGACTGGCATCGCCGGAGGCGGTCACCAGATCGAAGCCCCCCTCGTTCATCAAGGCCACCATCTCGTCCGAGGTGGCCGCCGTCTTGACGCTCACCTTGCAACCGGTCTCTTTCTCGAATCCGGTCACCCAGTCGTAGTTCTTGTCGGTCTCGCCACGCTCAACGTAGCCAGCCCAGGCCACGATATAGAGCTGGCCTTCACCCTTGCCGAGCTCGGTCGGGGCAGCCTGGGTCTGGCCTGCCAGCAGCGCCGGAACAAGAGCCAGCATCAGAGGGGTCAATTTCATCATGCACTCCTTGCATTGTGTTGACTTGCATCAGGTGAAGGAACGCCACCATCGGCGTTAACATCCTGTTAACCAGCAATGAGCTTAGGGGAGTGGCAATACGATGAATATTTCAATTTTTGATGGCTCAGGTATCAGCTAAATCGATATCGAGTGCAGATGAATCTGATTTTTGGTGGCTACCCCGCAAGAGATGGCTAGCGAGGGAGCGCCTGACGGGCCCGCAACCGGCTCTGATCCCGCGCAATATCGATAAATTCCCGCGCCGTCCAATCCAGCCGAGAACCACGGCGCCACACCAGCCCGATATCGATGGCGGGAATGGGCTCCTTGATGGCGCGCGCCTCGACCCGCTCCTGCTCCAGCGACCAGGGGCGATAGGCAAAATCGGGCAACAAGGCGACCCCGAGCTGGCTCGCCACCAGACTGCGCACTGCCTCCACCGACGCGGTGCGCAGCACGATACGGGGGGAGATGCCGTAGCGGCGCAGGCCGCCACCGATGATCTGATCGAGCTGATCGGCGGTCAGCGAGATCATCGGCTCCTCCCCCAGCGCGGTGAGCGAGAGGGTCGACTCGGCGCAGAGCGGGTGGTTGGCGGCCAGCCAGAGCCGCAGCGGCGAACGGGTCAGCAACTCGGTATCAAACGCCTCTTGCCGGATGGTGCGGTTGGTCATCAGGATCCCCACATCCACCTCGCCGTTGACGATCTGGTGCTCCAGAAAAGGCTGTTCATCCTCCTTCACCTCGATCTGTACCGCCGGAAAGGCGCGGCGAAAACGGCCGAGCGCCTCTGAGAGGTAGTAACCCGCCACCAAGGTGGTCACACCGATAGTGAGCCGTCCCTGATCCTGCTGGGCTACTGCTTTGAGGGAGTGGCTCGCCTCGGTCATGGCGCCGAGAATACGGCGGGCGTGGAGCAAAAACTGGTGGCCCTGAGTGGTGAGGGTGACGCCGCGCGGATTGCGCTCGAATAGCGGGGCGCCGAGCTCGGTCTCCAGCTCGCGAATGGCGCTGGTGACCGCCGACTGGGAGATATGCAGCTCGGCGGCGGCGCGACTCACTGAGAAGCTGTCGGCCACGGCCACAAAATAACGGATCTGGCGAAAGGTAAAGTTCATCGGGCATCCTTGCCGATTGGTAATATTGGTGTGATTGGTAAGATTGACTGCCAGCTTAACCGTAAACGGGCGCCTCGCCAAAACCGGGCACTGCTGCCAACTCAATGATCTGCCGATTAAAACCATGCCCCTGCGGCTTGGCGAGCACAACAGGGGCATGGGTCATCGCAGCAAGGTGCAGACAGAGCTATCAGGATTTGTTGAGATACCCCGCCAGCTGGCCGATCAGCCGCTTGCGCAGCTCGCCGAGTTTGGGTTTTTCGTCCGCACACCAGGGCAGCGGGCGGCACGCCTCTATGGTGCGCAGGCCAAGGCGAGCGGTGAGCAGCCCGGCCCCCACCCCTTGTGCGGCGCGGGCAGAGAGCTTGGCGGCAAACTCGGCGCCCAGCAAGTCCATCCCCACCTCGGTCACCAGCTCGGTGGCACCGGCGTAGAGCATGTTGCGAAACACCTGACGGATGAGGCGTATACGGCTCCAGTAGCCGAGTTCGATGGCATAGACATCGGCGATATCTTCGATCATCCGCAGGTTGCGCCACAGCATCAGCATCATGTCGACGGTGGCGAGCGGGCTGAGCGCCACCAGCACGGCGGCCTCCCCCGACCATTTGGCCACCCGCGCCTGCGCCAGCTTGTCGCGTTCGCTCAATACCAGCTGACTGTAAAGGGTCAGCACCTCCCGATCGCTGTGGCTCTCGTCGAGCTGGGCCAGCCAGGTTTGATACCCCTCGCGCCCCTTGTCGCCACTTTTGACCGCCAACCCTTCGCAAAAGGCCTGCCCCTGCCCGACTCCCTGATGGGCCAGCAGATCTTCTGCCCGCGAGCGCACATCCTGGCGCCGCTTGAGGGTGCGCAGCCGCAGCCACTCGCGCCCCACCACGCTGGCGGTCCCCGCCGCCACCAGCGCCGAGGCCGCCAGCCAGGCGCTGCCCCAGAGCGGGGTGGTGAGGAATTGATCGTAAAGAAAGGCGCCATACTGGCCCAACGAGAGCAGACCGACTGCCCCAAGCCCCCAAGCCAGCAGCCGATGGCGGCGGCGCGGTTTGCTGACGAGGGCGCTCTCCACCTCGGTGAACTCGTCCAGCTCGTCGAGGCGCTCGAAGCTCGCCTCCTCCAGCCGCTGGGCCGGTGCGGGCGGTCGCTCGTCACTGGCCACCGTCAAGGCAGGCTCAAGAATCACCTTGCCCTGCAACGGTGGCCGCTCTTTTATCTGATCGTTCATCGCCTTATTCTCCTGAAAACAGTCTCCTGCGGGCGGCGCAGGAAACAAACCCGAGCCGCACACCGTTATTCGAGGTGATCCCCGAGCAGAAACTCCAGCGCCGCATCGAGCCGGATATGGGGCAGCGCCTGATGGGCGCTCATGGGCATGGGGCGAAACGCCTGAAAATCAAAGCCCTGACTGTTCCACCACTGCGCGGGCGGAATATGGGGCGGCACTTCACCCGGGAACAGCAGCAGCGGCTCACCGCTCAGACTGGTGCCGCGGATGGCGGGGAACTCGCGGCCATTGGCCACCCCCTTGCCCACTTCGGTCGCCTTGATGGCGGCAAGCGCCAAGCACTCAGTGGTGATCCCCTCAAAACGGGCTTGGCCGCGGCCGCTGCGCACCAGATGCTGCAGCAGTGAGACCATGGGCGCATGTTGTTCGGGGGTGACGTGATCGGCCTTGCTCGCCACAAACAGCAGCTTGTCGATACGGGGCGAGAAGAGTCGCCGCCACCAGTTGCTCTTGCCGTAGGCAAAGCTCTCCATGATGCGGGCGATGGCCTGCTGCATATCGCCAAAGCTGGCTGCCCCTGCGTTAAGCGGCTGCAGGCAATCCACCAGCACGATCTGGCGATCAAAGCCGGCAAAGTGCTGCTCATAAAAACCCTGCACCAGATGCTGTTTGTACTGCTCGAAGCGCTGCTTGAGAGTGGCGTAAAGAGTGCCATCGGCGGGATCGCTGGCAGGCATCTCCCACACCCAGGGGACAAATTGCAGCATGGGGGCACCGGCATACTCCCCCGGCAACACGAAGCGACCGGGTTGAATAAGGTGCAATCCCAGCTCCTGTTTGCAGGCATGCAGATAGGTGGTGTAGCGCTCGGTCAGCTCAGCCACCGGCCGCTCTTCGAAGCGCTGATCGACCTGCCACCCGGGTGTCAGCCAGCTGGCGGCAAGTGCCTGCAGCTCTGGGCGACGAAGCTGCTCGCGCACCTGTTCGCTCCACTGCTCGTAGCTCATCTCAAGGAGCGGCAAGTCGAGCAGCCACTCCCCGGGGTAGTCCACCAGATCCACGTAGAGGGTGGAGATCTCCCCCAGATGCTTGCGCAGAGGGTGACGGGTGCGATAGCGAATTTCGAGACGCACTTCGGCCACGCCGCGGGTGGGCTCGGGCCAGGCTGGTGGAACGCCAAACAGGGAGTCGAGGCCACGTTCGTAGGCAAAGGTGGGAATGTGGGCATTGAGCTGCGGAACCCGGCGGGCGCCGAGGATACGCCCCTGACGCAGGGCATCCCACAACGGCAAACGGCCGTCGATGGCCGCGTGTTCCAGCTGGTTGACCAGTGCCGTGATAAAGGCGGTCTTGCCGCTGCGAGAGAGGCCGGTCACCGCCAGCCGGATATGGCGATCCCGCACCCGGTTCACCACGTCGTTCGCCTTGTGTTGCAGGCGAGTCAACTTCTGTTCCAGTTTATTGAGTATCAAGGCTTGATCCGTTCTCCCTTGGTGGTTGCATCCGGCGTGATTGGCCGTGCGAGAGGTCGACCGCTTATCCACGTCTGGATAGTTGTCGTCGATGGTGGATCATCACAGAAGATTCCACCATCGACATTGAGTGCTTTGGCAAGCACTACAGCTTGCGAAACTCCCGCTGCAGGGTGAACTCCCTGGAGGTCACCAGCTTCTCGATCCGCTGAACTCTGGGCTCCAGCGCGTCAAGTTCCTGCGCGATGCGGCCCAGCGCCTGATGAGGGGTGATCCCCGCCTGCCAGCTGCGCGCTTTCATCCGCACCTCGGCAAAGTCGGCATCCTCTTGCGAGTAGAGGGTGACCGGCTTTTTATCGAGCAGGAACCAGGCAGCGATATAGGCGGTGAAGGTGATGAAACCGGCGAAGATAAGGCCACTGATGGCGAGCAGCCGCACGATCCAGGTCTCCACCCCGAAATACTCTGCCAAACCGGCACAGATCCCGGCTATCTTGCCGCGCTGGGGATCGCGATAGAGGTTACGCCCTTCACGACTGACACTGCTCATACCTTGTTCCTCCAACCGGGTACTTCCGCGTCCAGAATCGACTCCAGCGCGCCCACTCGCTCCTGCATCTTCTCGGTGCGAGCCAGCAGCCCTTGCAGCTGTTCCCGCTCGCTATCGGCAAGACCGGCGCCAATCCGCCCCTTGGCACGATAGTGCAGCACCAGCCAGATGGGGGCCACCACCACCATGAAGACCACCATGGGAACCATCAATACGCCCAGCAGATCTTCCATCTGTTACTCCCCCTGTTTGCCTTCGCTTTTGCTGTCGCCCTGACCCAGCTTCTGGCGCATGGCTTCCAGCTCACGGCTTATCTGATCGTCCACTTCCAGCTCGGCAAACTGCTGCGCCAGCGCCTTGTCGGACTGACCCAGATCGGCGCGCGCTTCCATTTCGTCGATGCGACGCTCCATCCGCTCAAACTTGCTCACCACAGCCTGGCTCTCGCCACGGGCTACCTGGCTCTGCACATTGAGACGGCTGCTGGCCGCTTCGGTGCGAATGGCCATCGCCTTTTGACGGGCGCGGGCATCTTCCAGCTTGGCTTCGAGCTGGCGGATCTCCTCACCCAGCTTCTCGATACCGCTGTCGACCGCTTGCTGCTCGCGGTAGAGGGTCTCTGACAACTCGGTCTGTTTCTTCTTCTCGATAAGGGCGGCGCGGGCCAGATCTTCACGCCCTTTGGTCAGGGCCAGCTCGGCCTTGGCTTGCCACTCGTCGACCCGCTCCTGATGACGGGCGACCTGACGACCAATCTCTTTCTGGCTGGCGAGGAAGCGGGCCAGATTGGAACGTTCCTTGACCAGCTCGTCCTCCATCTCCTGGATGATCAGGCGCACCATTTTCTGGGGATCTTCTGCCTTGTCGAGCAGAGCCGTCAGGTTGGAATTGATGATGTCGGCCAGACGGGAAAAAATACTCATGATTGCACTCCTGTTATTGGCATGGCGTTGTTTCTCCATTGAGAATGGCAACTTGTGTGCCAATCTGGAACAAAATTTAACTTGTTGATTTATATGGGGCAGAATAGCCGAATTGCAAGATGCCTCGCGCAAGAGATGATTAAAATCACCAACTTTTGGTAAGATTGACCAGCTTTTACAACTGACAGGGATCACTATGACCACGGCCACGGAAAGCCTGCTGGGGGAATCCAACGCATTTCTCGAGATCATTGAGCAGGCCTCACGGCTCGCCCCGCTGCGCAAACCCGTGTTGATCATCGGTGAGCGGGGGACGGGCAAGGAGCTGATCGCCCACCGCCTACATTATCTCTCGGCGCGCTGGGATCAAAGCTTTGTCACCATCAACTGCGCCACCCTGAGTGAGAGCCTGCTGGAGACCGAGCTGTTCGGTCACGAAGCGGGGTCGTTTACCGGTGCAGCCAAGCGCCATCAGGGCCGCTTCGAGCGGGCCGATGGCGGCACCCTCTTCCTCGACGAGCTGGCCACCACCAGCGCCCGGGTGCAGGAGAAGCTGCTGCGGGTCATCGAGTATGGCGAGTTCGAGCGGGTGGGTGGGGCCAAGCCCCTCAAGGTGGATGTGCGACTGGTCTGCGCCACCAACGAGGATCTCCCTGCGCTGGCCGACAAGGGGCAGTTTCGCCACGATCTGCTCGACCGGCTCGCGTTTGATGTGATCACCCTCCCCCCCTTGCGGGAGCGGCGGGAAGATATCCTGATGCTGGCGGAGCACTTCGCCCACAGCATGACCCGGGAGCTGGGCTATCCGCTGTTTGCCGGTTTCTCGCGTAAGGCAACCCAGCTGCTGCTGGATTACCACTGGCCGGGCAACGTACGGGAGCTGAAGAACGTGGTGGAGCGCAGTATCTATCGTCAGGGCAATCCCCAGTTGCCGCTCTCGACCCTGGTGCTCAACCCGTTTGATTCCCCCTGGCGACCACAGGTCACGCAACCTGCGCAAGAGGACCGAAGCGAGGTACAATCTGCATCCCCCCTCGCCTTGCCACTCGATCTCAAGCAGGCGGTGGCGGAGTACGAGATTAATTTACTCAAGCAAGCGATGCAGCAATCCCAGTATAATCAGCGCAAAGCCGCTCAACTGCTGGCCTTAAGCTATCACCAGTTCCGTGGCATGCTACGCAAATATCAGCTGCTGGATGGCGATAACGATGCAGAACAAGAGTGAAGGAGCGCGGTTGATGCCGACTCCAGCAACACGCCAGCCTTCGCGCTGGCACATTTGTATCAAAACGTGCGTACAAAACCCCTATAAGAACATGGTTCAACAATGAGAATGCTCACACCCTTGCTGCTGGGTCTGCTGGTGCTGGTCACCGGCTGCCAGAAGCAACCCGAGGCCTCCAAAACCGGACTCATCTATTGTGCTGAGGGATCCCCCCTCTCCTTCAATCCCCATGTTTCCAACTCCGGGGTGACACTGGATGCCAGTGCCCGTCCGCTCTACGACCGCCTGCTGGAGGTGAACCCCAACACCCTGGCGTTGGAGCCGGCGCTCGCCACCAACTGGCATGTCAGCGAGGATGGCCTCACCTATACCCTGACCCTGCGCAAGGGGGTGACGTTTCACCATACTCCCTGGTTCAAGCCCACCCGCACTTTCAATGCCGATGATGTGGTCTTTACCTATGCCCGCCAGCTTGACGAGCAGCACCCCTATCACAATGTGTCCGGGGGTGATTACCCCTACTTCTACAGCCTGGGGCAAGATCTGCTGATCAAGCGGGTGAGCAAGAAAGGGCCGCAGACGGTAGTATTCGAGCTGAACCAGCCGAACGCCTCCTTCCTCGCCACCCTGGCCAGCGACTATGCGGTGATCCTCTCCGCCGAATACGCCGAGCAGATGTTGCAGGCGGGCACACCAGCCCTGCTGGATAGCCGCCCCATCGGCACCGGGCCGTTCAGCTTCAAGGAGTATCGCCACAACGCGTTCATTCGCTATCTGCGCCATCCCGGCTATTGGGGCGGCGATGCCAAGATTGAACAGCTGGTCTACGACATCACCCCCAAATCCGCCAAACGGCTGGCCAAGCTGCTGACCGGCGAGTGCGACGTGATGAGCACCCCTTCCGCTAGCCAGCTCTCGGTGATCAAGCAAAATCCGGCGCTGAGTCTCTCGGTCCAGTCGGGGATGAACGTCGCCTTTTTGGCCCTCAATACCCGCAAGCCGCCGTTCAACAGCGTCAAGGTGCGTCAGGCCATTGCCAGCGCCATCAATATCGACAATCTGCTGCAGGCGGTCTATTTCGATACCGGCCTGCCCGCCAACAGCCTGCTGCCGACCCTCTCATGGGGTTACAACCCCAGCCTGCCCGAGCGCAAACCCGACCTGAAACGGGCGCGCCAGCTGCTCAAGGAGGCGGGACTGGAGAAAGGATTCGAGATGCAGGTGCTGGTGCAACCGGACGCCCGCCCCTACAACCCGGATGCGGTCAAGACTGCCCAGCTGATCCGCAGCGATCTGGCCAAGGTCGGGATCAAGCTCAAGATCGTGCAACGGGAGTGGCCGGTGATCGAAAGCCGCCTCACCAAGGGGCAGTACGACAGCCTGCTCTCCGGCTGGATTGCCGACAACGCCGACCCGGACAATTTCTTCCGTCAGCTGCTGAGCTGCTCGGCAGTGGAGCGGGGCAACAACTACAGCCGCTGGTGTAGCCCGGCCTTCGATCAGTTGCTGGATGATGCGGTCACCACGCCCCAGCTCTCGTTCCGGCTGCGCAACTACTACTATGCCCAGACCCTGCTCAACGAACAGCTGCCGCTGATCCCGCTGGCACACGCCTTGCGTACCCAGGTCAGCCGCAGCAACATCGAGGGGCTGACGCTGATGCCCTTTGGCGGCACCTCCTTCAACCAGGCTCACAGGGAGTAAGCATGCTTCTATACACCTTGCGCCGCATCAACCTGTTGCTTATCACCCTGCTGGCGCTGACCTTTGTCGCCTATCTGCTGGACTATCGGCTGATCGGCAATCAGCTCAGCTTCTGGAGCGGCTATCCCGATTTCCTGCGCCGCATTTTCGCAGGCGACCTGGGGCTCTCCAGCGTCTCCGGGCTGCCGGTGCTGGACGAGATCCGCCACTACTTCCCGGCGACCCTGATCCTCTGTCTGGCGGCGTTCGCCATCTCGCTGCTGGTGGGCATTCCCCTCGGCACCCTGGCGGCCCTGTCCCAGGGAAAGACGCTGGATCTCTCCATCATGACAGCCGGTCTTATCGGCTATGCGGTGCCGGTATTCTGGCTGGCGCTGCTGGTGGTAATGCTCTTTTCGCTGGATCTCGGCTGGTTGCCAGCCTCCGGGCAGATCAGCCTTCTCTACGACGTCCCCCCCATTACCGGCATCGCGGTGATCGATGTGCTGCTCAGCAACGAGCCCTGGCGGCAAGCGGCGCTGCACGATGCCCTGCGCCACCTGATCCTTCCGTCACTGGTGCTGGCGGTGGTGCCCACTACCGAGGTGATCCGCCATGTGCGCAGTTCCCTCATCGACGTGATGAAGCAGAACTACATCAAGGCGGCAGCGAGCCGGGGCCTTTCCAAGGCGCAGATCGTCTGGCGCCATGGTCTGAAGAACGCCCTGCCGCCGGTACTGCCGCTGCTGGGTCTGCAACTGGGTAGCGTGCTCACCTCCGCCATGATCACCGAGGTGGTGTTCGAGTGGCACGGGATCGGCCGCTGGCTCATCAGCAGCATCGCCCTGCAGGATTACGCCGCCATTCGCGGCGCGACCCTGGTGGTGGCCAGTTTCGTGATCCTGACCAGCGTCAGCACCGAGTTGCTGACCACCCTTATCTATCCGGCACGGCGCAAAGAGTTGTATGCCAAACAAGATTGAACGCGCTCATGGCGTGACCAGGAGCCAGGTATCCTATGCAAGATAAATCGAACATCTATCCCGAGCTCAAGATCCTCTCGCCCCTTGAGCAGACGTGGGCCTCCTACAGCCGCAATCCGCTGGCGATGGCAGGGCTCTGGTGCTTTTTGCTGTTGCTGCTCATCACGCTGGTGGGGCCGCTGGTCGTCCCCTACGGCATCGATGAACAGCACACCGACAAGCTGCTGCTCGCCCCCTCGTGGGCGGCGACCGGCAACATCGACTACTTCCTCGGCACCGACGATCTGGGGCGCGACATGCTCTCCCGGCTGGTGGTGGGGGCGCGTCTCACCTTCGGCTATGCGCTGGTCGTGGTGGTGATCGCCATGGTGGTGGGCTCCGCCATCGGTATCCTCGGCGGCATGAGCAAGGGGCTTAAATCGAGCGTGCTGCACCACCTGCTCGATACCCTGCTCTCCATCCCCTCCCTGCTGATGGCCATCATCATGGTTGCCATCATGGGACCGGGTTTTGGCAATACCCTGATAGCCATTACCCTGGCGTTGATCCCGCCCTTTATCCGGGCCACCTACAACGCAGTACATGCCGAGATGCAGAAGGAGTACATCACCGCCAGCCGCCTCGATGGCTCGCCCCCCTTCCGGATCATGCGTCTGGCTATTTTGCCCAACATTGTCGAAACCCTTGTGGCCCAGACCACCCGCACCTTGTCGGCGGCCATTCTCGATATCTCGGCGGTCGGGTTTCTCGGTCTCGGCGCCCAGTCTCCCCAACCTGAGTGGGGCACCATGCTGGCCGATTCGAGCGACCTTATCTATCTCGCCCCATGGACCGTCACCCTGCCCGGCATCGCCATCCTGTTCAGCGTGCTGGTGACCAATTTAGTTGGTGAAGGCATTCGTGAAGCACTCAAAGAGGGAAATGACTGATGCCGCTGCTCGACATTCGCAATCTCACCATCGAGATCGACACCCCGCAAGGCAAGGTCAAGGCGGTGGACAAGGTGAGCCTGACCCTGACCGAGGGGGAGATCCGCGGTCTGGTGGGTGAATCCGGCTCCGGCAAGAGTCTGATCGCCAAAGTGATCGTCGGCATCGAGAAAGACAACTGGACGGTACGTGCCGACCGGATGCGCTTCAACGACATGGATCTGCTGACCATGGCTCCCAAGGAGCGCCGGCGTATCATGGGCCGCGAGATCGCCATGATCTTCCAGGACCCCATCAGCTGTCTCGACCCCTCCGAGGAGATCGGCACCCAGCTGGAAGAGGCGATCCCGACCGATTCGTTCGAGGGACAATTCTGGCAGCGCTTCCAGTGGCGCAAGAAGAAGGCCATCGCGCTGCTGCACCGGGTAGGCGTCAAGGATCACCGCAAGGTGATGCGTGCCTATCCCCACGAGCTGTCGGATGGCATGTGCCAGAAGGTGATGATCGCCATGGCCATTGCCAACCAGCCGCGTCTGCTGGTAGCCGACGAGCCCACCAGCGCCATGGAGTCCACCACTCACTCCCAGATCCTGCGACTGCTGGACAAGATGAACAAGCTGGGCAATACCACCATCCTGATCATCAGTAACGATATCGCCGCCATCGCCAACCTGACCGATACCATCAACGTGATGTACTGCGGCCAGATGGTGGAAGTGGGCACCCGGGAGCAGATCCTTGAGACCCCGCATCACCCCTATACCGATGCCCTGCTCAAATCGATCCCCGACTTTGACAAGCTGGTGCGCCACAAGTCGCGCCTCGAGACCCTGCCCGGCGTCATCCCGCCGCTGCAACACCTGCCCATCGGCTGCCGTCTGGGGCCGCGCTGCCCCTACGCCCAGAAGCAGTGCGTGCAGACTCCGTTGATGAACAAGATCAAGGGCCATCAGTTCAGCTGCCACTTCCCGCTGAACATGGAGGAGCCAAAAAAATGATGACCGTTAATGCCCCCATGAAGGAGCCCCGCTTGTGATCGAGCCGTCCCTGTTGCAGGTCAGAGGCCTTAGCAAAACCTACCAGAACCGCACCGGTCTATTCCGTCGTCAGGCGGTGGAGGCGATCAAGCCCCTCTCGTTCGATCTCGAAGTGGGTCAGACCCTCGCCATCGTCGGCGAAGCTGGCTCCGGCAAGAGCACCCTCGCCCGCATTCTGGCCGGCATGATCGAACCCACCAGCGGCGACATCGCCATCGACGGCCAGCTGATGGTGCATGGCGATTACCAGACTCGCTGCAAACTGCTGCGGATGATTTTTCAGGATCCCAACACCTCGCTGAACCGCAAGATCCGGGTCGGCCAGATCCTGGAGACCCCGCTGCGTCTCAACACCGAGATGACCGAGGAGGAGCGCCGCGAGAAGGTGGTGCAGACCCTGCGCATGGTGGGGATGCTGCCGGATCACGCCCTGTTCTATCCGCAGATGCTCTCCTCCGGTCAGCAGCAGCGGGTGGCGCTGGCGCGAGCGCTGATCCTCAACCCCAAGATAGTGGTAGCCGATGAGGCGCTCTCCACCCTGGATATCTCGGTACGCTCCCAGATCATCAACCTGCTGCTGGAGATGCAGGAGACCATGGGGCTGAGCTATGTGCTGGTAGCCAACGATTTGGGCATCGTCAGCCATATCAGCGACGAGGTGCTGGTGATGCACGAAGGGCGAGTGGTGGAGCGCGGCAAGACTCTCAAGGTGTTTGCCGATCCCCAGCATGAGGTGACTCGCCGTCTCATCCAGAACTACAACAACGAATACCGCAAATAGAGAGGCACTGGCCGCCGCCCTTGCCGCTGTTGTCGCCGCGCTCACTCGGCGGGATCAAAAAAGCCCACTGCATGCAGTGGGCTTTCTGTTACCGGAGTCGCGGCTTAGGCTTGCAGCAACAAACGGTTGATGCGGGAGACGAAGCTCGCCGGATCGTTCAGCCCGCCCTGCTCGGCCAGCTGGGCCTGTTCGTGCAGCAGGGTGACCCACTCACCGAACAGCGCCTCGTCTTCAATGGTATCGAGCTTCTTCACCAGCGCATGGTCAGGGTTGAGCTCCAGAATGTACTTCTGCTCCGGTACCGGCTGGCCGGCCGCGCGCATCAGCTTGATCATCTGGGTGCTCATACCGTAGGCGTCGGTGACGATGCAAGAGGGGGAGTCGGTCAGACGGTGAGTGACACGCACCTCTTTCACTGCATCGCCCAGGCTCTTCTTGACCCGCTCAACCAGACCGGCATTAGCCTTCTCGGCCTCTTCTTGCGCCTGCTTGGATGCTTCATCTTCCAGATCGCCGAGATCCAGCTCGCCACGGGTGACGGAGATAAGCTGCTTGCCGTCGAACTCGGTCAGGTGGCTCATCAGCCACTCATCCACACGCTCCCACATCAGCAGCACTTCGACACCCTTCTTGCGGAAGATCTCGAGGTGCGGGCTGTTCTTGGCAGCGGCATAGGAGTCAGCAGTGATGTAGTAGATCTTCTGCTGGCCTTCCTTCATGCGGCCAACGTAATCCTCGAGAGAGACAGTCTGGGCTTCGCCCTCGCCAGCGGTGCTGGCAAAGCGCAAGAGCTTGGCGATCTCTTCGCGGTTAGCGTAATCCTCGGCCGGGCCCTCTTTGAGCACGTTACCGAACTCTTTCCAGAATTTGGCGTACTTCTCGGCATCGTCTTTCGCCAGCTTGGAGAGCATGGTCAGAACCCGCTTGGAGCAAGCCTTGCGCAGAGAGGCAGTAACCTTGTTGTCCTGCAGGATTTCACGGCTGACGTTGAGCGGCAGATCGTTGGAGTCCAGCACCCCTTTGACGAAGCGCAGGTAGGTCGGCATAAACTGCTCGGCGTCGTCCATGATGAAGACGCGCTGTACGTAGAGCTTCAGACCGTGCTTCTGCTCGCGGTTATAGAGGTCGAACGGTGCGCGGGCTGGTACGTAGAGCAGGCTGGTGTACTCCTGCGCCCCTTCCACCCGGTTGTGACCCCACAGCAGCGGATCTTCAAAGTCGTGGGCGACGTGCTTGTAGAACTCCTGATACTCCTCGTCCTTGATATCTTTCGGGTTGCGGGTCCACAGTGCCGTGGCGCGGTTGACCTGCTCCCACTCGCCCGGGGTGCCGACGATGGTCTCACCATCCTCTTCGCGATCCGGGGTGCCCTCTTTGAACATCTCCACCGGCACGCTGATGTGATCGGAATACTTGCCCACCACGGAGCGCAGGCGCCAGTCGTCGAGGAACTCGTCCTCTTCGGCACGCAGGTGCAGGATGACGTCGGTACCGCGACCCTCTTTGGTTACGTCAGCGACGGTGAAGGAGCCTTCCCCTTCAGATTCCCACTGTACGCCCTGCTCCGGAGCAGTACCGGCGGCGCGGGAGACCACGGTCACCTTGTCGGCCACGATAAAGGCGGAGTAGAAGCCGACCCCGAACTGACCGATCAGCTGGGAGTCACGTCCCTGATCGCCGGAGAGGTTTTTGAAGAATTCTGCGGTGCCGGACTTGGCGATGGTACCCAGGTGCTCGATCACCTGATCGCGGGTCATACCGATCCCGTTATCGGAGATGGTCAGGGTACGCTTCTCTTTGTCCACCACCAGACGCACACGCAACTGGCCGTCGTTTTCGAACAAAGAGGCATCGGAAAGCGCCTTGAAGCGCAGCTTGTCCGCCGCATCGGATGCGTTGGAGATCAGCTCGCGCAGGAATACTTCTTTGTTGGAGTAGAGGCTGTGAGCCATCAGGCTCAGCAGTTGTTTGACTTCAGTCTGAAAGCCGTGGGTTTCGGCATGAACACTTTGGGTCATGGACCAATCCTCAGAAACATCGGGTTGAACATATGCCCAACCTAGATGGGGACGGCCAATCAAATATCAAGGGGCGAGTATGCAATCCCGCTCACTCGCCCCTTTAAATCCGCTCAAACGGCTATTTCTTACCCAGCTCGACCGCTATTAATGCGGGGAAACTGGCTGGCACCTTGCTATTTCAAGCGTTGGCGCCCCATCAGGGAGTGGGAGAGCGTTGTGCCATCCACCAGCTCCAGCTCGCCCCCTACCGGCACCCCGTGGGCAATGCGGCTCACCTCTACCCCGGCATGACGGGCCATGTCGGCGATATACCAAGCGGTGGCATCTCCCTCGATGGTGGGATTGGTGGCGAGGATCAGCTCGCTGATGTGCTCTTCCTTTAGACGGCGCTCGAGAATATCGAGCCCCAGCTCCTCCGGGCCGATGCCGTCCAGCGGCGACAAATGGCCCATCAGCACAAAGTAGCGACCGGAAAACTGACCGGTCTGTTCGATGGCGGCCACGTCCGCCGGGCTCTCCACCACACAGAGCAGACCGTTCTCTTCCCGCTTGGAATTGGCGCAGATATCGCAGCGATCGTTCTCGGTAAAGGTGCGACAGTGGCTACAGTGGCCAATCTCGGTCAGGGCGCGAGAGAGCAACTGGGCCAACCGCAAACCGCCGCTGCGCTCACGCTCGAGCAGGGTAAAGGCCATCCGCTGGGCAGACTTGGGCCCCACCCCAGGCAATACCTGCAGGGCTTTCATCATCTCATCGAGCAGGGGACTGAACTTCATAACACTCCTTACACGGGCCTGCCCCTCGCCACCACCAGGGCCACGACGGGTCAGCAAAACAGGATAACGCCATTGGCGCAGGACTATACCCGAGCCGGCCCATGACTGCCATTTGCTTTGCTGGCCAGCGCAAAAACGCGGCGCTTATACTTGGTCAAAGACAAACGGGTGGTGTAATAAAAGATCGCCCCCCTCATCAGGACAAGGAGGTTAAATGGAGACACAACATATAAAGCCTCTGGTCCGCCGAAACGGACTAACCCTGATCTGGGCCGGGGGGCTCATCACCAGCCTGATGCTATTACTACTCTGGTTGCTTGTGGAAGGCCCGGTGCTCCCGGCCTATATATTGCTACTGAGTGGCATGATGATAACCTTGATAGGCTGGTTCAAGCTCAATGAGCCCCCGATCAGCCTATCCCTATGCCAGCACTCCCTCCACTATCACCACAAATATGGCGGCTGGGCACTGAAGTGGCACAACATCCAGCGTATCGATCAACCCAGAATCCATGTTGGTTGGGATCTCCAGCCCCTGCCCTATATCGGTTTCAAGATAAAACAGTATGACGAGTTTCTGACACTGATCACTCCCAGACTGGCCGTGCATCTGTTGACAGAGCAGCGCCCTGTGTTGCTGCATGCCCTGCATAATGAGCAGCTCCATGGGCAGCCAGTGCATACCAATGACCCCTTACAAGGCATCGACTGGCTGGAAGAGAGTCACTTTTGCTCCCCGCAAGGGCTGCACTACGATGGCGCATTGGCCATGCTGGCTCAACGGATGATTCGCATGCGCCACTTGCTCGGTTATGACCTGTTGATCCCGGTAGGCAGCCTAGATCGGGAACCGGACGATTTCCTCAAACTGCTGCGCCAATACCGGCACGCATCGATGCGTCCCCCTAGCGCGCCAGCAGAGCAACACAAGTGATGACACGGAGCTAAAGAGTACAATTCGAATCAACGAGAATGAGTGACAGAAATTAATTGGACAGGCCAACATCTTTGAAAGAGGCGTCAAAGGACATCGCCAATGGCTGAAGTTTGTCTAGTCCTGAAATAGGTTTACACATTTTCAACTAGCATTTTTCTACTCAGAACCCTCTATGTACCGCATCGGGG
>NZ_JAAKUB010000014.1:0-118050 GCF_049174935.1 Aeromonas sp. 600886
CCTGCTTCCTGCTTCCTGCTTCCTGCTTCCTGCTTCCTGCTTCCTGCTTCCTGCTTCCTGCTTCCTGCTTCCTGCTTCCTGCTTATCTCTTTGATGGGGAGGGCACTGCTCTCCTTTACGTCATACAGTCGTTGCTCGCAGCAGCTTGGTTTGACCGTGAGAATCTGGCTGCCCTTGCAAGGGGCGGTGCTATTTGCGCGGATTGTGCGGATATTGAGGGGGCATACATGGTGGATGTGATGCTGCACAGGGGGAGGGGATTGTGAGGCCAATCAGCGGTAGGTGCTTGGTGTGTCGCCGCTCTCGACTGAGTTAGCGTTGAAATTAGTAACAAACAAAAGGGAAGATGCCTGAGTATCTTCCCTTTTTGGTGATATGAGCGTTCCTGCTTTTGCAGGATCAGCCGTGTTGGCGGCGGTCGTTGGCCTGGGCGAGCAACATGCGGCTTTCACGCAGGAACTGGTCGGCGTGTTCGCCGAAGAAACCGGAGACTTGAGAGAAGGCCTCGATGAAACCGTCCCTGTCCCCCCGCTCCAGCAGCTCCAGCGCTTCGCCGAAGTTTTGGTAGTAGCGACGGATCATCGCCAGATTCTGCGGTGACGACAAAATGATGTCGGCATAGAGGTGGGGATCCTGAGCGAACAGCCTCCCCACCATGGCGAGCTCCAGCCGGTAGATGGGGGAGCTTAGCGCCAGCAGGCGATCCAGATTGGCCTGCTCGCGCGCGAGGTGCCAGCCATAGGCAAAGGTGGCGAAGTGACGCAGTGCCTGAATGAGGGTCATCGCCTCATCGTGGGCCTTGGCTTCTACCTGTTGCAAGCGGGCGCCCCAGATAGTCATCTGATCCAGCAGCCACTGGCTGGCGGCGCCGTCGCGCCCCTGACAGCAGACGATCACCTGCTTGGCAAGGCTCGCCACATCCGGCCCGAACATGGGGTGCAGTCCCAGTACCGGCCCTTGGTGCACAGCCAGCATGTGCTCGAGCGGCGCCGCTTTCACGCTGGTGACATCAACCAGCAGGCAATCTGCGGGCAGGTTGCCGAGCCGATCAATGATCTGGCAGGTGATGTCGATGGGCACTGCCACCATCACCAGTCCTGCGCCCTGCAGGATCTCGTCAGCGCGCGGCCAGTCTGCTTGTTCCAGCGTCTCGACCCGGTAGCCGGAGAGGCTGAACATATGACCGAACAGCCGGCCAAGCTGGCCCTGACCGCCGATGATGACCACCTTGCCAAGGTCCGGCTTCATACACTTGAAGCCAGTATCTTTCTCGCTGGCATAAGATTCACGCATCACCCGGCGCAGCACATCTTCGATGAGATCGCCGGGCACCCCTAACTGCTCGGCCTCGGCGCGGCGGCGGGCCAGCATGCTCGCTTCCCGATCCGGTGCATAGATGGGCAGGCCGTGGCGGCTCTTTACCTCACCCACTTCTCCCACCAGGGCCAGACGGGCGGCCAGCAGATCGATCAGCTGCTTGTCCACCGCATCTATCTTGTCCCTGAGTACATTCAACTCTTCAGCCATATCCAGTCCCTGCTGGCGCCGCGAGCGGCGGCGCCCTGAAATTCAAGATGCAACAAGGTATCACGGCATGAGCGGTTTGATGCCACCAGCGGTGATACCCAGATTGTTCAATAGGTTACGACAAGATACCACGGCTTACCGTGCAGTTCTGCCCTTGAGGGGGTCAGCCAGCTGGTTGTGGCAGCGGGCCAGCAGGGTGGCGGTGGTGTCCCAGTCGATGCAGGCATCAGTGATGGAGACCCCGTAGCGCATCTGCTGCTTGGGCTGCTCGCTGGACTGGTTTCCCTCGAACAGGTTGGATTCGAGCATCACCCCGATGATGGAGCGGTTGCCCTCCTGGATCTGGTGGATGACGTTGTCGGCCACCTTGGGCTGCAAACGGTGATCCTTGCTGGAGTTGCCGTGGCTGCAATCCACCACCAGGCTCGGCAGCAGGCCCGCTTTCTCCAGCGCCTCTTCCGCCAGCGACACGTTGACCGAGTCGTAGTTGGGATGTTTGCCGCCGCGCAGGATCACGTGGCCATCCGGGTTGCCCTGGGTCTGCAGCAGCGCAACCTGGCCCTGCTGGTTGATCCCCATAAAGGCGTGAGGGGAGGAGGCCGCCTGCAACGCATTAATGGCAGTCCCCAAGTTGCCGTCGGTGCCGTTCTTGAAGCCGACCGGCATGGAGAGGCCGGACGCCATCTCCCTGTGGGTCTGGGATTCGGTGGTGCGGGCGCCGATGGCTGACCAAGAGAAGAGCTCGGCCAGGTATTGCGGGCTGATGGGGTCGAGCGCTTCTGTGGCCAGCGGCAACTCCAGCTCCGCCAGCCAGCAGAGCAGCTCGCGGGCACGGTGCAGCCCCAGCTCCACATCGAAGGTGCCATCCAGATTGGGGTCGTTGATAAAGCCTTTCCAGCCGACCGTGGTGCGCGGCTTCTCAAAGTAGACCCGCATGACAATGTAGAGAGAGTCCTGATAGGCATCATGCAGCGCTTTGAGTCTGGTTGCGTACTCTTTGGCGGCGTCCATGTCGTGGATGGAGCAGGGACCACAGATCACCAGCAGCCGGTGATCGCGGCGGTGAATGATATCGGCGATGGTATTGCGGGCCCCTTGCACGAATGCCAGCGCCTTGTCGGAGATGGGTAACTTCTCCTTGAGCTGGGCAGGCGTGATCATCACTTGTTCGGACTGGATATGTATATTGTTCAGGGGATCTCGTTGCATAGCCTCTTCGCCTCGTCAGAGTCAGCATACTGGTTTTGATACTACCAGATGTAATTTTAAGTTTACGAAAGTACCACTTTCGTTACGAATGGCCATCACAATACCAAGTAAATGCCAACTTTCAAGTGTGAATATGGAATTTAATAGCCTTTTGGCAATATGAAAGTACTGCTCATCGCCAAAGGTTTGGATTAACTGCCAAATTTGTCCATGAAAAGCTACTGCTGTAATTATATATTTACAGCCTAAAAAGGGGAGGTCGAATGGCGGGGGGCAAGTGGCTATAAAAAACGGGAGCCTGCAAGGGCTCCCGTTTTTTGTCGCGATAACAGTGCTGGTCGGAGAGTTATGCCGGTACGGCCTGCTCTACAGCCTGCTTGCGCGCCGTTTTTGCCAGTGCATCCAGCATGGGCTTGGTGACCAGTACGATCCCCTGTTCGGATCGGTGGAAGCGGCGGGCATCTTCATCGGCGTTCTCACCGATCACCGTGCCTTCCGGCAGCTTGCACCCCTTGTCGATCACTACCCGACGCAGCCGGCAGCCGGCACCGATCTCCACACCCGGGAAGATCACGGCTTGATCCAGAGTGCAGAAGGAGTCGACCCGTACATTGGTGAAGAGCACCGAGCTCAGGATGAAGGAGCCGCTGACGATGGTGCCGCCCGAAAACATCGAGTTGATGGTCATGCCGTGCTGACCGTTTCTGTCCTGCACGAACTTGGCGGGAGGGGTCATGTTCTGGCTGGTCCAGATGGGCCACTCCTGATCGTAGATATCCAGCTCCGGCGTGACGGAGGCGAGATCCATGTTGGCTTCCCAGAAGGAGTCCACGGTGCCCACGTCGCGCCAGTAGGGACGGCGATCCGGACAGCAACCGACACAGGACATGCCAAACGGGTGAGCGAATGCAGTACCCTCTTTCACCACGCGGGGGATCACGTCCATGCCGAAATCGTGATGGGACTGTGCGTTGGCAATGTCCTCTTCCAGCAGTTGGTAGAGATATTCGGCATCAAAGATATAGACGCCCATGGAGGCCAGCGCGGTGTCGGCCTTGCCCGGCATGGCAGGCGGGTTGGCGGGCTTTTCGACGAAGGCGTTGATCTTGCGATCATCATCCACAGCCATTACCCCGAAGGCGCTTGCTTCACTGCGTGGCACCTCTATGCAGGCTACGGTCACCTTGGCACCCATATTGACGTGGTCGAGCAGCATGGCGGCGTAATCCATCTTGTAGATGTGATCGCCTGCCAGTACTACCACATATTTGGGGGCGTGATCGCGGATGATATCCAGATTCTGGTAGACCGCATCGGCGGTCCCCCGATACCAGTTCACCTCATCCACTCGCTGCTGGGCAGGGAGCAGATCGATAAATTCGTTCATCTGGTAGCGCAGGAAAGACCAGCCGGACTGGAGATGGCGCAACAGGCTGTGGGATTTGTACTGGGTCACGACACCGACCCGACGAATGCCGGAGTTGATGCAGTTGGAGAGCACGAAATCGATAATGCGGAATTTGCCGCCGAAATGGACGGCAGGCTTGGCACGGTTGTCGGTTAACTGTTTGAGGCGACTACCCCGCCCTCCTGCGAGTACCAGAGCCATGGTCTCGTTCAGCAACTGTCTGGCTTTTGCTGTATTGGCAGGTTGTAACAACATCTCATATCCCTTTGTAGATAAATCACTACAATGTTGCCTCCTTTGAACCCTCAAGAAAGTGCTTTCAGTCACATTTCAGGGTTTTTGACGTAATAAAATGACCTTTTTGTTATTAAAAATGACGGATTGATCCGTCATTGCTTTCAATATGGTCAGTTGTCAATTGAGGCGACTTGGCCAGTAACAGGAGCGACGGGGATTGGCGGGAGAGGGTAGAAAAAGCCCCTGCCAATGGTTGGCAAGGGCATAGTTGGTAGAGGCTCGATTAGCCGACTCTGGTTAGCAAGGGTCAGGCTGCGTTGGCCACTGGCTCCTCGCTCTTTTTCTGATAGGCCTGCGGGGTGAGGCCCAGCAGCTCCTGCACGGTCGAGGCAACGGTAATAGAGGAGACGGTGCCTACCAGGATCCCGGCAAACAGGGTGAAGGAGAAGCCGTAGAGAGCGTCACCGCCAAACAGCAGCAGCGCGCCCACGGTAAACAGGGTGGTGCCCGAGGTGATCATGGTGCGACTGAAGGTTGCCCTGATGGCCACATCGGAGCATTCGTGGATGCCCATCTGGGTTCGCGAGCTCAGCAGATCCCGCAACCTGTCCGAGATAACGATGCTGTCGTTGAGGGAGTAGCCGATCACCGCCATCAGACCGGCGATGATGTTCAGATCGAATTCGATCTGAAAGAGTGACAGCAGCCCCAGCGCTACGATAGCGTCATGGACCACCGAGAGCAGGATGCCGATGGCCTGACGCCACTCGAAGCGAAACGCCAGATAGGCCGACATCGCCAGCGAAGCGACCAGCACGGCCAGCATCCCCTGCTGGAACAGCTCGGCACCCACCTGAGGACCGACGATGGTGGTGCGCAGCAACTCGACCGGCATCCCCAACTGCTGGGTCAGCATGGTGGCGAGATCTGCCGCGGGCCAGGGCAGTTCGTGGGGAGGCAACTTGATCAGCCACTCGCCGGGAATACCGGCCGAGCTCAGCTCAACGGCTCCCGCCAGCGGGGAGACCAGCATGGCATTGAGCTCATGGGCCTCTTTCAGGGTCTGGATATGAAACTCCAGCAGGATCCCGCCGGTAAAATCGAGCCCCAGTGTCAGGCCGTTCACCAGCAAGATGGCGACGCTGGCCACGGTCAGCAGGATGGAAGCCCACAGGCCGATATAACGCCAACGGGTCAGCCCCATGGCAACGATCATTCTCAACATAATTCTCTCCTTGGCCAGCCAGCATCAGGCTGTTGGCCCATCACGACGTGTCGCGACACGCCGGGAAATAGTGTTCTGCTTTGGCCGCTCCGGCCATATCCATGGCCGATGGCGCAACCAAAGCCGCTCATCAGAGGGACAGCTGTCCCGTTACACCTTCAGCGTGCGCTCGCTGCTGCGTCCCCACAGGGGGTTGATGATGGCGCGCGTCCCCCAGATCCCGGTGATCATGCTGGAGAGCAGACCCAGAATGAGGGTGATGGAGAAGCCCTGCAGCGGCCCGGAGCCGATGGAGTAGAGCACCACGGCGCAGATGAGCGTAGTGATGTTGGCATCGAAAATGGTGTGGAAGGCCGAGCGATAGCCAAAGTCGATGGCGTTGGCCAGTGAGCCACCCTCTCGCAGACGGTCCCTGATCCGCTCGAAGATCAGCACATGGGTATCTACCGCCATGCCCACCGTCAGCACCAGACCGGCGATCCCCGGCAGGGTCAGCACGGCGCCCGGCAGCACTGCCAGCATGCCGACCTGCATCAACAGGTTGGCGACCAGCGCCGTGATGGCAACCCAGCCGAATTTGCGGTACCAGGCCATCATAAACAGCATCATGCCCGCCATACCGAAGGCCAGTGCGGTGAAGCCCGCCTCGATATTCTGCATCCCCAGCGTCGGGCCAATACTGCGTTCTTCCAGGATCTTGAGCGGGGCGGTGAGGGCGCCGGCACGCAGCAGCATGGCCAGCTCTTGCGCTTCCGGCAGACTGCCAATGCCGGTAATGCGGAACTGGTTGCCAAGGGCGGTCTGGATGGTGGCGACGTTGATCACCTCGCTCTGGGCGCGCAGTTTGCCCTGGGCGTTGGTCTTGTACTCGGTGAAGACGGTCGCCATCGGCTTGCCCACATGCTGGCGGCTGAACTGGTTCATCTTGCTGCCACCCAGGGTGTCGAGCACGATATTGACCTGGGGTTGACCCATTTCGCCCATGTTGGCGCGGGCATCGACGATGTGCTCGCCGGTCAGCACCGGCTTGCGTGCCATGCCGACGGCCTGACCGTTGCGATCGGCGATATAGAAGTGGCTGTCGGCTTTGGCCTCGTAGAAGGCCAGCGAGGCGGTGGCGCCGATCACCTCTTTCGCCTGTTTGGGGTTGTGTACTCCGGGCAGTTCGATACGGATGCCATCCTGACCCTGACGCACCACCGAGGCCTCGACGATGCCGAGTTCGTTGATCCGTTTTTTCAGGATCGACAGGTTCTGGGTCACGGCGTTGTTGACCAGCAGGGTGCGCTCCGCCTCGCTCAGCACCAGTTTCAGGTCATTGCCGGAGCGGGTCAGCTTCCACTGATCCTGACGGGTACCGGCACTCTCTTTGATGATAGAGAGCCAGCTATCCTGTTCGGCCACCTCCGGCAGGGTGACGGCTACGGCGCCCTGTGCCGTGCGCGTGACGTTGGCGCCGCGCAGGTTGGCTTCACGGAAACGGGTGCGCAGGGTGTCCACCAGATTCTTTGTCTGATTGTCGATGACAAAGTCCACGTCCACCCCGATCAGCAGCTGGGAGCCGCCACGCAGGTCCAGTCCCAGCTTGATGGGATCGGCGCCGAGGCGAGTGATCCAGGCCGGCGCGTTGGAGTGAAACTCCAGGGTCAGGGCGGCACTGTCGACCCCTTGCAGCTCCAGCAACTGCTTGGCGCGCTGCTGTTCGCCTTGGCTGGCAAAGACCAGCTCGACTCGCTCAGGTTGCTCGATCACTTTGACCGGGGTCAGGTGCTTGTCGCTCAGCAGCATCTGTTGCTGGGTGGTCAGGCGCTGCTGTCCGTGCAGGCCGAGGGAGGGCTGCTCACCGAAAAAGGTGGGCAGGGAGTAAAAGGTAAAGGTCAACAGCATCAACAGCAGCAGTGCGTACTGCCACTTGCTCATGCGGTTGAGAACGGTGCGATTGCTCTTTCTCATGGCAAGCAAGCCTCTGTCAGGAGAATGGTGCCTAGGCCGATAGCAACAAGGCTCGGCAAGGCGCAAAAAATGGGATGTATCAGATGCGGATCAGGCAGTAGCCGGATCCGTCAGGAAGAGGAGATGAGCAAACAGTGGATGTGCCAGCCCCTCCGGGGTCAGGCGCTCAGATAGCTCTGGGTGAAGCGGTATTGCAGATGTTGGCGCTGTAGATGGCGCCGATGGATCGCACCGAAGCGATCGCGAAAACTCTGTTTGTGATAGAGCTCGGGTGCCAGCATCAGCCAGCCGAGCAGCAACAGCAGGATGGCTTGGGCCGACCAGCTCTGGATCAGCTCGTAGACCACACTCTTGGGCTGGTTGTCACTGCGCAGGGATTGTTCGAGACGCAGCAGGTGATTCTGATGGCTGCCGACAAACTTGATGATGCCATCGTCGCTGTCGCTAAGCTGATTGAACACCTGAGTCTGCTGCTGTTCACTCTGGGGAGATGCGGGTAGCAGCGGACCTTCCATTCGGGCGATGGAACAAAGCAGGGTGAGGGCGATAACCAGAGTTACCAGCACCAGTTTTACTTTGTCGATAAGGCGCAAAAGTTAATTCCCGATAAATAGGAAGGGCAAACTACCACACGCGCCCGGTTTGAACAAGGTTGTCCCGGGTGAATGGCACCATTCGAAGCTGCTCGTCAGCTGCCGCTCATCTGCTTGAAGTCGCGGGCATAACCCTTGAGCAGGGAGTAGAGATGGGCCCGCTGGGAAATATCCAGCGACTGGCTCATGGCGCTCAGCCAGTTGACGGTACGCTGGCGCGACTGCTCGGTATAGCCGGTAAAGCGGCCATCCATCAGCCCATCCCCCTCGGCCAGCAGGTCAGTCAGCTCGCGGGTAAAGTCGGGACTCTGGCGCTGCTTCATCAGCCTGTCCAGCTCCTGGGTCCAGGACTCCTGAAACTCGAGCCAGGGGGGCATCAGCTCGTATTGCCATTCGGCCCACTGGGCCACCAGTGGCGCCTGTGCCGGTTTCACCTCGCCAATCCAGAACTCGAGCCGCTTGTTCATCTTGTCGCGAAACTCTGCCAGCATCTGCTCTTTGGGCTCAGTGGCAAAGTCCTTTTGCCGCTCCTGTTGCCGTTTGACCCGATCGGTCATAAAGCGGGCCACCTGCTCGTCGGTCAGGGTGCGCGCCAGCCTGACCGCGCGGGGGATAGTATTTTCCAGCGTGCGGGTCAGGCTCTGCTGCACCGCATCGAGATTGGTCGAGATCTGCTCCGGCGTCATGGGGCTGGCCACCGCCTTGGCCAGCGCGTCGAGATCCTTGGCGTAGCGCGGCAGCTCGTGCTGGCGATGCCAGGCCATAAGCCCCTTCACTTCGCGGCTGAGCAGATCCTTTTGGGAGTAGGAGAGGGCAAAGTAGTCATCCAGTTGCCAGATGATGGCGGTATCGAGCCAGTAGTAGATCACCCGAGTGGAGCAGCCGGTCAGCAGCAGGCCGATCAGCAGCAGACCCCAGGTTTTCGGCTTGTGCCAGCGCACCTTGTTTATCATCTGTTACTCCAGTCGTTGCCGGTTGATGGCGATCAGGGTGTCATAGTCGAGTGAGGGCTGTTGCTCTGCCATCAGCAGGGCCCAGAGCAGGCCGATATAGTCGACCCAGGGTAAAAATGCCTCGCTCTGAAAATCAGGCCACTGGTGGCGCGGCAGGGCCTGCAGATAGTGCGCTTCAAGCTCGTCGCGCCGCTCGGCGGGCCACTCATGGGTGCGCTGGATGCTGGCGAGCTCAAAGCCGGGGTGACCTGCCGCGCCATACTCCCAGTCGATGACCCAGGGTTTGCTTCCCAACAAGTTAGCCGGATTGAGATCATGGTGGCAAGGGCGCCAGCAATCATTTGGCTCACTGCTGGCGAGCAAGCCCCGCTCCAGGGCGGGCAGCCAGGAGGGAATGCGGGCCAGTCGGGCGCGATAGCCCGCCGCGTGGGCTCGCACCGCCATCACCACCGCAGGTAGCGGCAAGCGATGGAGCTTGCGCAGCACCTCCGCCAGCAGGCGGGGCTGATCGGCTTCTGGTGGCGCCGCGTGTACCCAGTTTGGCTCATCGCACCATTCGAGCAGCATCAGACCGCTGGCGGGATCGCCATAGTGGCAGGGCAGCGCCAACCCTTCGGCCATCGCCCCCTGATAAAGCTGCCACTCGGTGGGACGGTCGATGCCAAGGCGCACCGGGTCGGAGTGGCCCTGACGCAAAAAGTAACTGCGCCCCGAGGGGAGGCGCAGTCGATAGTTGCAGTTGGTCAGACCTAACCCGAGTGGTTCTAGCTGCCC
Source organism: Aeromonas sp. 600886 (assembly GCF_049174935.1). Lineage (NCBI taxonomy): Bacteria > Pseudomonadati > Pseudomonadota > Gammaproteobacteria > Aeromonadales > Aeromonadaceae > Aeromonas > Aeromonas sp. 600886. Next base: position 9,880 of record NZ_JAAKUB010000014.1, read on the forward strand.
CTCCCGCCAAGGGGCGGGCAGGCTGGTCAGCAGCGGATCACAGTTGTCCGTCACCGGGAGCAGGTTACCAGCCAAAGGTGGACTTCTTCGCCTGCTTGCGGATCTCTTTCTGGTCAGCCCACAGCAGTTCGCCGTTTTGCAGATCCATCAGGTTCATGGTCATCTGGTAGTAGACATCCTTCACTTTGCCATTGTCCTTGACGATGCTGGCGAGGTTGCCATAGACCATGTAGCGGGCACCGGTCTGCTTACCCAGGCGTACCATGGAGGCCGGGTCTACCATGCCGCTGCTCTGCTGGTATTCGAGCTGCTGCTTGACGGCGGCCACCTTGCTCATATCGACGAAGCGGAACTTGCCAGCCCGCAGCAACTTGGTGCGGATGGTGTCGGTGATGGCTTCGGTATCGATGTGCTCGGAGGTCTTGTTGCGGATGGAGTCCATAAACATCACTGGACGACCGCCTGCGGTGATCTCGCTGGTGGCAGGGGAGGCGAGCATGGAGTCCGCCATCTTGTCGGCGATGGCCTGCAGGTCGCTTGAGCCGTAATCGACGGTGACGGTTTCGGTTTCAGTGGGATCGCCATAGCTGACGGTGGTGCTGGAGCAGCCGCCCAAGAGCAATGCAGAGGTCAATATCAGCAGGGCATGATTCATTTTCATCAGTAGGATTCCTCAATCACTTCGCGTACGTAAATCCGGTAACCCTGCGCCGCCGGGCTGGGCGCCAGGGCCGAGAGGGTGCGGGTCTGATAGCCATGCAGCTTGATGGGGGTCCAGCCGCGGCCATCGCTGGCGACCTCCTGACCGGCCTCATCATACCAATAGAAGATATATTGCAGCTTGTTATCGCCGCGCTGGGTGCTGGCGGCGGCCACATTGACCTGCAGCAGGCCATTTTGCTGGCGGCGGCTCAGCTCGGTCAGGGTGACGTTGACGTTTTGATGCTGCTCCGCCACCGCTGCCGCGCCCGGAGCCCCATAGAGCGCCACGCCTGAGGTGTTGGTGGCGCAGCCGGTCAGCAGCAGCGCGAGCCCGAGGGCCAACCCGTATGCTTTCATCTTGCTCTCCTTAATCAGGGTGAGTGGGGCCGCGAGTGTGCCTGCCCGGTTAATCGTCTTGCTCATCTCTCTTTGCCGCTTGCTCAGAGCGGCATCACCCGGGTGGTCAGGCCGGCGCCGAGGCGCTGTACCCAGACCAGGGTGGTGCGTCCCTTGTGGATGGTGAGCGGCAATTGCCGCTGCGCCGCCCCCGCGCTCAGGGTGAGGTTGATGTCACTTGCTGGCACCATTCCCTGCCAGCTCGATGCCTGAGCTGGCAGCGTCAGCCAGCTGCGGGTATCGGCCCGCTCGGAGAGGGTGTTGAAGATCCCCACTAGAATATTGCCCACATCCCCTCCCTCTTTGGCGGCGGTGCGGCGCATCTGCTCCTTGGCCACCAGTCGCAGCGCCTGGCGGGTCAGCATGCCGGGCAGCCGCTCTTGCAGATCTTTGGCGGCCAGCGCTTCCAGCCTGACCAGCTCGCTGGTCTGCCAGGCCCGCTTGCCGACTTCCACCGTCAGCGGGCCGGTGTCGCTGGCCCGATTATCGTAATAGGGGATGGCGACGGTAAAGGTGCGAAAATCGCCGCGGGAGGTGGAGATGGGGAGCGGCAGGAACAGTTCGCGCCGTGCCGGGATCAAACCATCTTCAAACAGCACCACCAGCTGGCCTTGATCTTTTGCAAGCGGCGGCGCTTTGCGGCCTATCTTTTTCTCGGTCTCGCGGATCTCGTCCGGTGAGCCACGCAGCCGCGCCAGACGCAGCAAGGCATCTTGCAGGCTGCGGTTGTCCGGCGCTATCTGGTAGCCGCGCTGATAGTCGACCCAGGCATCGTTGAGATCCCCGGCCGCCTCATAGAGCACGGCGGAAAAATAGAAGGTGTAGGCGTTCTGAAAACCGTTTTTGACCTTGCCGATCAACCGGTCGAGATCCGGTGCGCCGCGCGACATCAGCTGGCGCATCTCGCCTTCTGCTTCGACCTCTTCGCTCTCATCCTTCGCCTTGCGCACCTCATCGGCTCGCCGTTTCAGGGCCTGTTCCTGCACCTGATTGGCCCGACGCACCTCCACCAGGGCGCCATTGGCATCACCCCGTTGCAGATAGTTGAGTGCCAGATAGTGATGCAGCATGGTGCGTTCGTAATCGGGAGTACGATAGGCCATCGACTGATCGTTAGTGAGCAGACTGCCCACCTGATCCAGACCGTGGCTCAGCCGGTATTCGGCCTGATTGTCTTCCCACTGAAGGCGGCTGTCGGCGGCGGTGAACGCCTGCTTGCTGCCCGCATCCTGACCCGCCAGCCAGGCGATGCGCCCCTCTTCAAGGCGATCGAGGATAAAGGTGTCATCGCCGAGGGTGGAGTCGCGCACCTCGGGCAGCGCTTCGGCGGCATGGCCCAGCAGCAGCTGGTTGCGCAGCGGCACCATCTGATCGGAGTAGGAGACGAACATGTCTTGCCAGCGGGAGGCGCAGCCCCCCAGCAACAGCAGGGCGCCGCAGAGCAACAGGGCGCTGCGGCAGGTTGAGGCGTTGCGATTCATTACAGGCTGAGCAGCGGTCCCAACGGCTCGCCGCCGACCAGATGCATGTGGATGTGGTAGACCTCCTGCCCGCCGTGGCGGTTGCAGTTCATAATGAGGCGGTAGCCATCTTCGGCGATGCCCGCATCGCTTGCCAGCTTGCGGGCCACGGTGAACATCCGGCCAAGGGCCAGTTCATGTTCGGCTTCCACGTCATTGACGGTGGGGATCAGCACATTCGGGATGATCAGGATATGGGTCTTGGCCTTGGGCTGGATATCCCGGAATGCGGTGACCAGATCGTCTTGATAAAGGATGTCGGCAGGGATCTCTTTACGGATGATTTTGCTGAAAATGGTTTCTTGCGCCATGGCTAACTCCCTTATATGAAAAAGAAAATTGAACTTGCATCCCAAGCGGCTCCCGAAAGAAGGCGAGCAGCGCGTCAAGTGTGACACAAGCCGAGATTTGACACAGCTGATGTCCCATTCCCTTCAGTTATTGTTAAGAATACCGATAGCCAGAGGGACGTCATCTGCAGCGCCTGTTCAGGGGTCTGCAGGGTATCAAAAGGACGGGGTACTCAGGCAAGGGACTTTTGCATATACAGCGGGACAATAATGAAACAAACAATGTCGGATCTCTCCATCTTGCAGCGAGTCTACCTTGGCTTCGCGATCCTGGTGGCCGTGATGGTGGCCAGTTCACTACTCACATTTCGTAGTCAGAATACTCTGGGGGGAGCGCTGGAACAGGTGACCCGGCAGTCTATGCCGCTGGTGATTGCCAGCAGCCAGACCCAGATCACCCTGCTCAGTGCCAACAAGTGGCTGGGGGATGTGCTCACCGAGCAGGACCCCAAACAGCTGCCTGCCGAAGTGGCCGAACTGAAACAGGCCAAGGCCGCGGTGGGCAAGAGCCTCGATGCCTTGCGCCAGCAGGTCGCCCACCACCCCGAACTGCAAGGGGAGATGGGCACTCTGAGCCAGCAGGTCGACAGCTACCTGCAACTGACCGATACCCTGCCGGGCGAACACGAGGCGCTGCTCACCCGATTGCACAAGGTCAATCTGGCCAAGGGGCAGTTTCAGGTCAGCTTGCCCCAGTTCAAAAAGAGTCTGGGGGACATGATGATCACCATAGACGACAGCTTCATCAAGATGCTCTCCGAGACCCTGACCACCAAGCTCTCCGCTATCGAACTCTCCACCATGGATGCCCTCAATCAGAGCATTCCGGCCCCCATTGAAGCCGCGCTCAAGCGCAACAGGATGCAGATGGAGGGGTTCAACAGCACCATCAAGGATCTGCAGGGTGAGCTCAAGGATTTCGACAACAACATGGGTCACTACGTCCACGGTTTCGTGCGCGATACGACCGGTAATGAAGGTGTACTCGCCCAGTATCTGACGCTGATGCAACAGCAGGAGCAGATGCGGGAGAAGAGCAAGCAGGCGAGTGCGCTCATCGTGGCAATTCAGGATCGGCTTGAGCGGGTCACCTCTCAGAGCCAGCAACTGATGAACCAGAGCATTCAGCATGCCAAAGCCGCACAGAGCCAGAGCACCCTGACTCAGGGAGCCAGCATCGTAGTCGCCATCCTGATTGCCATGCTGGTGGCTTATACCCTGGGCAAGGCCATTCGCCGTCCGCTCAGGGAGTTGCTGCTGGTGCTGACCGAAGTAACCCAGGGTGACATGACTCAGCGCATCGGTTTTCAGAGCAAGAATGAATTTGGTCAGCTGGGCAGCCAGATCAACCTGCTGATCGCCCAGATGGGGGAGGTACTGGCGCAGCTTTCACAAGCATCGGCCCAGCTTAACGATGCCGCCCACGGCAACCGTCGCACCACCGAATCGGTGCGGGCGGATCTGGAGAAACAGCGGCAGGAGACCGCCTCGGTCGCCGCCGCAATGACCCAGATGGAGGCCTCGGTGCGGGAGGTGGCGCAGGCTGCCAACCAGACACTGGAGCGGGTGCAGGATGTGGAGAAGGCCTCCGAGATGGGACGCAAGGTGATGGCAGGCAATATCACCACCACTCATCAACTGGCGGGCAAACTGCAACAGACCGGCAAGGTGATTGGTGATGTGAGCGCCATGAGCAGCCAGATCGGCAATATCCTCGATGTCATTCGCGGCATCGCCGAGCAGACCAATCTGCTGGCCCTCAACGCCGCCATCGAAGCGGCGCGGGCCGGCGAGCAGGGGCGCGGATTTGCGGTGGTGGCGGATGAGGTGCGCAGTCTGGCGGGCCGCACCGCCCAGTCCACCAGCGAAATCCAGACCATGATCGAGAACCTGCAGCAGGGGGTAGCCAAGGCGGTGACCGTGATGCAGGAGTGCTCTCGCGAGATGGACAGTTGCGTGGATCAGAGCTCTCACGCCAACAACGCCATGGAGGAAGTGCAGGGGATTGTGGTGCTGATCAGCGACATGTCGAGCCAGATCGCCTCCGCCGCCGAGCAGCAGCAGGCCACCAGCGCCGATATCGCCACCAACCTCAACCGCATCTCCGATATCTCGGATCTCAACTATCAGGGGATTGAGCGGGTAGCCGAGACCAGCCAGCAGCTGGACTCCCTTGCCGAGCAGCAGGAGAGCCTGGTCAAGCGCTTCCGCCTGAGCGCCTGATGGTCGAGAGTTGAAACAACAAGGCCCCGCAGATGCGGGGCCTTCTCTTTATTGCGGCCGTGACAAGGGGATCAGGCGTAGGCAATGGCGCCCTTGCCGACCCCTTCATAGGCGACAATCTTGACGAACTTGTCGCCCACCATCTTCTTCACTTCGCGGGCGATGTAGCAGGCCAGCAGCTCGACTGTGGTGTCGGTGTCGATCATCTCTACCTCGGCGGTGGGGATGGCCAGCTGGAACAGCCCTTGCGGCGCCATATATTTGAAGCCGGTGTGATGCTCGCCAAGCTGGGCATTGGCGCGAGGGCTCAAAGCGAGCTCGGTCAGCGCCACCTTGTCCTCTTCGGTGCCGAGGTAGATATCGCCCCAGCGCTCGGCCCAGTTGAGCTCAAGCTCCTGGTCGCGCTCGCCATCGATGTGGATCTCGATGGGAGAGCGGTGGCCGTGGGCGATGCGCTGGCAGTTGCCATCGTGCTTTTTCAGGCCGTGGCTGTAGTGGTAGAAGGCACCGGTGATCGCCTCCTGACGCAGGGTCAGCGACAGATCCTTGATGTTGCCCGGCAGCCGTTTGGCCAGCACCGCCAGCAGGTAGCGGGTCACCGACTCTTTATCAACTTGCGGGGCAGGGATAAAGGCAAAGCCCTGGGATGGGCAGCGCAGATGGATGGAGCGACCCGGGCGCAGCAGATCCACTGTGCTTTCGTCACCATCCAGTGTCTCGACGTGGATCAGCGGGCACTCGGTCGGCACCAGCAGCTTGTGGTCCACCTCTTCATCGATGATCGACTTGATCAGCTTCTTTACCCGGCCAAAGTCCAGCAGCATGCTCATTTCGTTGAGCTCACCGCTCATTTCGATATCTACCAGCCAGCTCTCGCCCACCATGCCGCGGCGTTCGCAGAGGTAGCTGGAGTCGATCACGGTCAAATCTCTTACAAATAACTTCATCAGTCAGGCCTTGCTACAGAGAAAGGGCAGTTTTGCGCTATTATGACCCGCGATTATCGGCAAAGGAACTGGAACCCCCCATGAACAAACTGCTTATCAAAAATGCCACCCTGGTCAACGAAGGCCGCATCTATGCCTCCGATGTGTTGATCGAGGGGGAACGGATTGCCCGCATTGCCCCGGATATCGAGGCGCCCGATGCGCTGGTTATCGATGCGGCAGGTCGCCACCTCATCCCCGGAATGATCGATGATCAGGTCCACTTCCGGGAGCCGGGATTGACCCACAAGGGGACCATCGCCAGCGAATCCCGCGCCGCCGTCGCCGGTGGCACCACCAGTTTCATGGAAATGCCCAACGTCAATCCCCAGACCACCACCCTCGACGCCCTCGAAGCCAAATACCAGATCGCCGCCAACTCCTCCGTCGCCAACTACAGCTTCTATCTCGGCGCCACCAACGACAACCTTGCAGAGATCAAGCGTCTCGACCCCAAGCAGTCCTGCGGGGTCAAGGTGTTTATGGGCTCCTCGACCGGCAACATGCTGGTGGACAATCAGGAGACCCTGGCGGCCATCTTCCGCGAAAGTCCGGTGATGATCGTCACCCACTGCGAAGACACCCCGACCATCGCCAAGGCCGAAGAGGCGGCGCGAGCCAAGTGGGGCGAGAATGTGCCGATGGGCGAGCACGGCCGCATTCGCAGTGACGAGGCGTGCTACAAATCCTCCAGCATGGCGGTGGCGCTGGCGAAAAAATACGGTGCCAAGCTGCATGTGCTGCATCTGACCTCGGCCAAGGAGCTGTCGCTGTTTACCGCCAGCCACGACCTGAGCGAGCTGAAGGACAAGAACATCACCGCCGAGGTGTGCGTTCACCACCTCTTCTTCAATGAAGCCGATTACGAGACCCAGGGCAGCCTGATCAAGTGCAACCCTGCGGTGAAGAGTGCCGCCGACCAGCAGGCACTGCTGGATGCGGTACGCAACGACGTGCTCGACATCATCGCCACCGACCACGCGCCCCACACCTGGGAAGAGAAGCAGAACAGCTACTTCAAGGCGCCGTCCGGCGTACCGCTGGTGCAGCACTCTTTGCAGGCGCTGCTGGAGCTCTACCACAACGGCGTCTTTACCCTGGAGACTATCGTCAAGAAGACCTCCCACGCGGTAGCCGAGCGCTTCCAGGTGCAGGATCGCGGTTATATCCGCGAGGGCTACTTCGCCGATCTGGTGCTGTTGGATCTGGGCAAGCCCTATGTGGTCAACGACGACAACATCCTCTACCACTGTGGCTGGTCACCCTTCAACGGCTACCGCTTCCACAGCACGGTGGAGATGACGCTGGTGAATGGCCAGATCGCCTGGCAAAACGGGCAGGTGACTGACCAGATCCTGGGCAAGCGGCTGACCTTTAACCGCTGATTGTTCGCAAAGTAGGCGAACGCACCGTGGCCGAGGAATTGGCGGCGTTTCCCTGTTGACAGGGCGGGGTCATCTCCATAAACTCTGCCCCCGTCAGCCGAGCTGACTCCGTCGGTGTGTAGCGCAGCCAGGTAGCGCATCTGCATGGGGTGTAGAGGGTCGGAGGTTCGAATCCTCTCACACCGACCAAATTCCCCGGTAAAGGCCTTGTCAAACGACAAGGCCTTTTCTTTTGCCTGCGATTCGCCGCACAGGCGTGAAGCCTGTGGTGATGCACGCTGGTCGCTGCTGGCGTGAGCAGATTGTGCAGTCACCGCGCTTTATGGTGTAGTAACAACTCTGTTGCTCATTTGCCTGGCGAGGCCTCTCGTGTCTGCATCCGTATCTAAACCCTGTTGTCTGCTGATGCTCACCCTGCTGCTGGTGGGCTGCGCCACCCCTTACCAGAGTGAAAAGTCATTCTGGAACGGCCAGACCGGTTTTTCCCAGACCCGGCTTGGCCCGGACAAGTGGCAGCTGGAGTTTGTCGGCAACGATCTGGTGGACAGGGAGACCGCCCGCAAATATGTGCTCAAGCGGGCAGGGGAGCTGGCACTGGCAGAGGGTTACTCCTGGCTCAAGGTCGATGAGCTGACCATTAACCGCGATGCCGTCAGGGTGACCCCATCACGGCCGATCTTCGGCTTTGACGAGGATGAGCCGGATCTCTTTATGGCCCAGATGCAGGTGCAGCATACCATCTCGGCGCTGCTCACTTTTCGCCTGTTGCCACGGGCACTCGATGAGCGAACTCTGGATGCGAAATATCTCGCTGAAATCAAAATAAACAGTGATTAATATTGGTGGTTTGCAAGATCCATATCACATACACCTAATGGCAGGATAAAATTCTGGAGAAAGCCTCTAGATTTACCCCCTGCTTTTAGGCATTCTCCCAGCATACCAGCCGCCAGGAATCAACGGCTCGGATCACAAAAACGGACTGTTGTGGCTCCCATGCCACCGTTTACGGCTTGCACCAATCAAAACCGGGACTCCCCCATGAAAATGAATAAACTGACGGTCGCCATCCTCATCTCCATGATGTTTGGCATCCTCACCGGCCAGGGCTATCGCATGTTTGCCGCAGATCAGGCTGCGGATTTTGCCAATAACATCACGATCCTGACCGATATCTTCCTGCGACTGATCAAGATGATCATCGCTCCCCTGGTCTTCACCACCCTGGTGGTCGGTATCGCCAAGATGGGCGACACCCGCACCGTGGGGCGTATCGGTGCCAAGACCCTCGGCTGGTTTATGCTGGCCTCCCTGATGTCCCTGAGCCTGGGTCTGGTGATGGTGACCCTGATGCAGCCGGGTGTGGGGCTTTCGCTCTCCCTGCCCAATGACACCGCCAGCTCGGGCATTGCTGCCGGTGCCATTACCCTGAAAGATTTCGTGACCCACGCCATCCCCAAAAGCGTGGTAGAGGCAATGGCCACCAACGAGATCCTGCAGATCGTGGTCTTCTCACTCTTCTTCGGTCTGGCCGCCGCTGCGCTCGGCGATCTGGCCAAGCCGGTGGTGGTGCTGATGGCCAGCGCTGCCGAGATCATGCTGAAAGTGACCGGTTATGTGATGAACTTTGCGCCGTTCGCGGTATTTGGCGCCATCGCCGCCATGGTGGCCAAAGAGGGGCTGGGTATTCTGGTTACCTACGGCAGCTTTATGGCCCAGTTCTACATCGCGCTGGCCTGCCTCTGGCTGCTGCTGATCGCCATGGGCAGCGTCTTCCTGCGTGGTCGTGTCATCAAGCTGCTGGCGATGATCCGCGAACCCATCCTGCTCGCCTTCTCGACCGCCAGCTCTGAAGCCGCCTATCCGAAGACCCTGGATCGTCTGGAGAAGTTCGGTTGTGACAAGCGCATTGCCAGCTTCGTGCTGCCGATGGGTTACTCCTTCAACCTCGACGGCTCCATGATGTACTGCACCTTCGCGGTGATGTTCATTGCCCAAGCGTATGGAATCGAGCTCTCCATGGCCCAGCAGATCACCATGCTGCTGCTGCTGATGGTCACCTCCAAGGGGATGGCCGGGGTACCGCGCGCCTCTCTGGTGGTGATTGCCGCCACCCTGAACCAATTCCATATTCCGGAAGCGGGCATCCTGCTGCTGCTGGGGATCGATCACTTCCTCGACATGGGCCGCTCTGCCACCAACGTGCTGGGCAACGCCATCGCCGCCAGCGTGGTGGCCAAGACCGAAGACAGTCTGGGTGAAACCGTCGCGCTGGGCGAGAGTGAGCCAGCCAAAGCCTGATCACAACGCCATGAAAAATAAACAACAACGGCCCGCCAATGCGGGCCGTTGTTGTTTATGGCTCGTCTACACTGCTAGATAGTTTTCATCTGGAGTGTACGGTTATGAATATTGCTCGTCGACTGCAACTGATCGCGCTGCTGGTGATGCTGACGCTCATTTTTCTCAGTTGGTTCAGTATCAACCGCCTCGATTCGGCCAACCGGGATTTAGGCTATGTGACGGACAATACGGTGCCCAGTATTTCGCTGATTAAGGAAGTGCAGGCCGATTTCTATGAATTGCACTCGCTGGTGCAGACACATGTGCTCAATACCGACACCGGCAAGATGCAGCAGATCGAAACGGGTATCACCGAGATACAGGGACAGATCACTTCACTGCTCGACAAATACAAAGCTGAGATGCTCTCCAATGATGAAGATCGGCGCCTGACCGACGATGATCAACGTATTGTCGCGCAATATTATCAGGAGATAGACAAGGTTCTGCAGCTCTCCAGACAAAACAAGAACGATGAAGCGCGAGACATGCTGGCGGGAGAAGCCACCAGAGTGTTCCAGCAGTTTGCCAAGGCAATCGAGCTTCACGTCAACTTCAATATGGATTTGGGACTGGCGCTCAAGAAGCAGGGCCAGGAGAACTACGACAACAGCCTGCAAACCCTGCTGTTTATCGCCGGTGGCACCATTGTGCTGACGATGGGGCTGTTTGTCTGGTTGTTCAATCAGGTGGCCAATCCTCTTCGCACCGCCATGGATACCCTGACCCGGATCCAGCGCGACCTCAACTTTACCCTGAGAGCTGATGTGAAACAGCAGGATGAGATTGGTCTGACCCTCAATGCGGTCAACCGGTTGCTCGATACGCTGCAACAGACATTTACCGAATTTTCCGTCGGCAGCTTGCAGATCAAGAGCACTGCCGAATCCCTCTCTCAAGCGGCGCAGCACCTCGCCAGCTCGGCCAGTCAGGCCAATGATGCTACCAGTCTGATCGCCGCCGGTGTCGAAGAGATGACGGTCAGCATCACAGATATCTCCCAGCGTACCCAGGAGACGAGCCGTATCACCAATGAGTCAGGGCAGCTGGCTAGCGAAGGAAGCAGAACCATAGATCGTACCGTTCATGCCATCAACGAGATCGCCGACTCCATTCGGCAGGCCTCGGCCGAGGTCATTGCGCTGGGTGAGGGCATTTCGCGCATTGGCGGTGTGGTCAACGTGATCCGTGATGTGGCGGGGCAGACCAACTTGCTGGCCTTGAACGCGGCCATTGAGGCGGCGAGGGCCGGGGAGTCCGGCCGTGGCTTTGCGGTGGTGGCAGATGAAGTGCGCAAACTGGCTGAGCGCACAGCCCAATCCACTCAGGAGATATCTGCCACTGTAGAGGCGATCCAGCAGGAGTCGAACAATACGGTCTCCCGCATGCATCTGGTGGAGGAGAAGGTGAGCCAGGGGGTCAACATGGCTACCGAGAGTGGCGCCATTATTGCCGAGATCCGCAGTGCGTCGCACCGGGTGATGGAGCAGGTGGGCGAGATCACCAATGCCATCCGCGAGCAGAGTTCGGCCGCCGAGTCGATCGCTCACCAGGTAGAGCAGATTGCTCAGGTCGTGCAGCAAACCAGCAGCACAGCGGAGGAGACCTCAGCCGCAGCCGAGGAGCTCAATGTCACCACCGAGAGCATCCACCAGCAGATATCCCGCTATCGCATTCAGTAACGCCGAGAGTTGTTATCCATCTGCTATCCCCGCCAGCTAGCTGGCGGGGATTTTTTATATGGCCTGCTTAGAAGCCCGAGCCCGGTTGCTGCAAAAATGTCGCCTCTTCCGGTGTGCTGGTGCGACCCAGAATGTCGTTGCGGTGGGGGAAGCGGCCAAAGCGTTCGATGATCACCTGATGGCGGCGGGCAAAGTCGGCAAATCCGGCAAAGGTCGCCTGCGCCGGTGTGCCAGCTTGCTCGGCAGCCAGTGCCTCGAACAGCGCCACACTTCTGGCCTGCTGCTCCCGGGATTCGGCATGCTCCAGCGGCAGATAGAAGAAGACCCGCTCCAGTGGTGAGAGGGATTTGTCCGCCCCGATGGACAGCCCTTTCAGGCAGAGACCCCGTGCCAGCGGATCCCGGGCAAAGGCTGCAGGCGTGCCGCGATGGATATTGCGGGGCAACTGGTCGAGCAGCAGGATCAGCGCCAGCCGACCGCTGGGGAGATCGGCCCAGTGGGCGAGACTGCCCTTGGCTGCGGCCTCTGCCAGCTCGCCAAAGCGGCTGGCCAGCAGGGCATCCGTTTCGCTGCTTTTTCCCCACCAGAGCGGGGCTTGCCGTGTGGCCCGCAGGACGTCATCGGCTTCGTCGCCAAACCAGAAATCGATCAGAGGTTGCCAGGGTGGCATGGGAACTCCTTGATGTGATTCAGAGGGAACCAGGAACAAATGGCTCAGGGGTGCTGCCGAAACGGCAGCTTCTCGTTACACTGTGCCATCTTTTGCCCGAAAGACGTAACCCCCCGATGGCGAGCGCCGGATTCTTGGCTCGGCCGATGATGGCCTGCCATCGCCATGAGGTGGCCCTCTTGACCCCGGTGGTTATCGGGACGTACACCTCTCTCCCGGGGTTGTTCTCACTGATATAAGGAATCTCTGATATGGCCGGAACCAGTTTGTTGGCCCTGCTCGACGATATCGCCAGCGTGCTTGATGACGTGGCGCTGATGACCAAGGTCGTGGTGAACAAGCGCGAGACATTTTTCGGGAAGACGTTTCTCACTGATATAAGGGATCTTTGATATGGCTGGAACCAGTTTGTTGGCCCTGCTCGATGATATCGCCAGCGTGCTTGATGACGTGGCGCTGATGACCAAGATGGCGGCGAAGAAGACTGCCGGGGTGCTGGGGGACGATCTGGCCCTCAACGCGGAGCAGGTTTCCGGAGTGCGTGCCGAGCGGGAGCTGCCGGTGGTGTGGGCGGTGGCCAAGGGCTCATTTCGCAACAAGCTGATTCTGGTGCCCGCCGCCATCGCCATCAGTGCGCTGGTGCCCTGGCTTATCACGCCACTCTTGATGCTGGGAGGTGCTTACCTCTGCTTTGAGGGGGCCGAGAAGCTGGCCCACAAGTTCCTGCCTCATGAAGTGAGCGAGGGTGAGGCACATACAGCGCCCATTCCTGATGATCTGGTGGCCTTCGAGCAGCAGAAGGTAAAGGGAGCGATCCGCACCGATTTTATTCTCTCTGCCGAGATCATCGTCATCGCCCTTGGCACGGTACAGGGAGCAAGCCTCGCGCTGCAGCTCTCGGTAGTGGCGGGCATCGCCCTGCTGATGACCATCGGGGTCTACGGGTTGGTGGGGCTGATCGTCAAGCTCGATGACATCGGTCTGCATCTGCTGCAAAAGCACGATGGCAGCGCCCTGCGCCGCGCGGTGGGGCAGGGACTGCTGGTGACGGCTCCTCGTCTGATGCACCTGCTGGCACTGGTCGGCACCATCGCCATGTTTATGGTGGGCGGCGGCATTCTGGTGCATGGCTGGCCTTTTGCCCATCACCTGATTGAAGGTACAGCCGCTGTTGTCGCCACCCTGCCCACAGTGGGGGCCGTACTGGCGGCGGTGACGCCGACGCTGCTCAACGCCGTGGCCGGTGTGGTGGCGGGTCTGCTGCTGGTTGCCGTGATGACGCTGGTGAGCCGTCTTGCCCCGGCCAAGGGATAAGCGAGCTTGCGGGCCATTGTCTCTTTTTTCTTCTCTTCATTTTTTGGCCTTCGGGTTGCCCGGTCTCTGACTTGCTGCCCGCAGGTCTGCTGCGCCTCCCGATAAAGGTCTTTGCGAGAAGTTATGTATCAACAACAGTGGAATAACGACCATATCTACCCGGGCCTCGACAGCCCCGAACTGGAAGCGGACATGCGCGCCGCCCGCCACGCGCTGGAAGAGCTGGCCAGCTATATGGCAGGCCTGGACGGGGTGCGCGACTATGACGCTGCGCTGCAGGATTTCTTGCGGGAAGTGCGGCTGCGCGCCCGCGATATTCGCCATATCGGCTGGAACGTCGCCATTCTGGCCGCGTGCCGCGGCAGTCAGGATGCGCGGGATCCGCAGGCCAAACAGCTGGCGTCCCGTGCCCGCGCCCTTAACGCCGATCTGTTCAAGACCCTGGCGCCGGTGGAAGATCTGATGCTGGCGCTGCCGGAAGTTGAATTTGCCGCGCTGATGAGTGATCCGCTGCTCGGCGAGGAGGCGTACCGCTTGGGCCATGAGCGTCGTTTGCAGGATCAGCGCTTGCCGGTGGCGGCGGAGCAGCTGGTGATTGGTCTGGGCACCGATGGTCTGCACGCCTGGGGCAACCTCTATAACGATCTGGTGGGCAAGATCCGCTTGACCATTGATGGCCGCGAGATGGGGCTGGCCGAGGCGAGCAATCTGCTCTCCAGCCCGATACGTGCGCTGCGTTTAGAAGCCTTTGATGCCATCAGTGCTGGCTGGGAGGGAGAGCAGGAGACGGTGGCCGCCATCCTCAATGCCCTCAACGGCTGGCGGCTGGAGCTGGCCCGCCAGCGTGGCAACACCCGGTTGCTCGATGCGCTGGATCTCTCCTGCCACCAGAGCCATATCGAGCGTGCCACCCTCGATGCCCTGATGAGCGAAACCTGGCGAGCCCGTGGGTTGGGCCAGCGCGCCCTAGAGCTGATGGCCGAGCGCCTTGGTCTCGACGATCTGGGGCCGGAGGATCTCTTTGCGCCGCCGCCTGCTTCCAGCAGCCGCGACATTCCTTTTGATGAGGCGATCGAGTTGATTGCCGATGCCTTTAGCCGTTTCGATCCCGAGATGGGGGCGTTTGCCCGCATGATGGCCGAGAAGGGGTGGATTGATGCGGCGCCCACGCCAAATCGCCGCACCGGCGCCTACTGCACCAAGTTTGCAGAACCGGTCGAACCGCGGGTCTTCGTCACCTATGCCGGCACCATGGATAACGTCATCACTCTGGCCCATGAGCTGGGCCACGCCTGGCACAACTGGGTCATTCGCGATCTGCCGATGAGCCAGCGCAGCTATCCCATGACGCTGGCCGAAACGGCCTCCATCTTTGCCGAGACTCTGGTGCGCAGCGCCCTGTTCGAGCAGGCAGAAAGTCCCGAAGAGCAGTTGGCGATCGCCTGGGCCGAAGCCGACGGTGCGGCCACCTTCCTGGTCAATATCCCGGCTCGCTTCGATTTCGAGCAGGCCTTGGTGGCCGAGCGGGCGCAGGGTTATGTATCCGCAGAGCGACTCAAAGCGTTGACCGACGAGGCGTGGGGACGCTGGTATGAGGGGAGCCTGACCCGCTATCACCCCATGTTCTGGGCGGCCAAGGCGCACTTCTCCATCGCCGGGCTGGGCTTTTACAACTATCCCTATCTGTTCGGTTATCTGTTCAGCCTCGGGGTCTATCAGCAGTTGATGAGCCGCAAGGCGGCGGGGGAAGAGGGCATTGCCGAAGCCTATCGCGCCTTGTTGCGCGATACCGGCCGGATGAGCGCTGAAGATCTGGTAGCCAAGCATTTGGGGCAGGATATCCGTGAGGCCGCCTTCTGGCAGGGGAGTCTGGCACAGGTAGCGCATGCGGTTGAGCGCTTCGCGCAGTTGCCTGCCTGATTGGGTCTGCGGTGATATGAACAACAGGCCTCCGGACAGTCTCGCTGTCCGGAGGCCTGTTTGTTATGCCTGCTTTTGTTGCGGTTTGATGGGGCCAACGAACAGGGGGCGGGTCTGGTGAGTCAGATCCGGCTGATAGCCGTTGAAGAAGAGGTTGAGCAGCACCGAACTGATGGTGGCCAGCAGGATACCGCTATGAAAAAGCGGTTGTAGCTGCGCCGGAAGCTGCTGGAAAAAATTCCCGGAGACCGTCGGGATCATGCCAATTCCGAGACTGATGGCGACGATATAGAGGTTGTGGCGGTTGCTGTTGTAATCGGTGCGCGCCAGGATGCGGATCCCGGTTGCCAGCACCATACCGAACATGACGATACCGGCGCCCCCCAGTACGAAGGGCGGGATGGAGGCGACTAGCACCGACATCTTGGGGATGAGGCCAAAGGCGAGCAGTATCCCCCCCGACATCACACAGACCCAGCGACTAGATACTCCGGTCACGCTCACCAGACCGATATTCTGGGAGAAGGAGGTGTGGGGGAAGCTGTTGAATATCCCACCAATAATGGTGCCGATGCCATCCACCCGCAGCCCGCGCACGATATCACCGCGCCTGGCCGGATGGCCGACGATGTCGCCAAGGGCCAGAAACATCCCCATGGATTCGATAAAGGTGATGAGCATGATCACCGTCAGGGTGGCGATGGAGATGGGATCGAAGGTGGGCCAGCCGAAGGCGAAGGGCACTATGGGGGCAAACCAGGCTGCCTCGCCGAGGCCATCGAGGCTCACTTCGCCCATGGCGATGGCCACCACGAAACCGAAGATGATCCCGAGCAGCACCGAGATATTGCTGAAAAAGCCCTTGGTGAAGCGGGTCACCAACAGGATAAAGACGAGCACCAGGAAGCTGGTGCCGATATAGCGCAGGCTGCCATATTCCGGATTACCCTTGCCCCCCGCCATCCAGTCGATCCCCACCTGCATAATGCTGATCCCGATGGAGGTGATAACCACTCCGGTCACTACGGTGGGGAAGAGCGGCATCAACCTACCTATCAGCGGCACCAGCAGGGTCGAGATGATACCAGCGGCTATGGTGGCGCCGAAGATGCCCGTCAGCCCCAGATCCGGGTTGGCTCCGATGGCCAGCATCGGCATCACGGCGGCAAAGGTGACCGACATGATGACCGGCAGCCGGATCCCGGCAAAGCGGCCAATCCCGACACATTGCAGCAGGGTGACGATGCCGCAGCAGAAGAGATCCGAACTGATAAGGTAGGAGATTTGATCCTTGGGCAGCCCCAGACTGCCGCCAATCACCAGCGGCACCGCCACGGCGCCGGCGTACATCACCAGCACATGTTGCAGGCCGAGGGTAAAGAGTTGGCCCATGGGGAGCATGCGCTCCACTTCATCCACCGGGCGCTTGCGCGCACCCGGTCGGGGGGAGGGGGGATTGGTCTCGTTCATGAACAGATCACTCCTTGAAGCCCGCGCAACTGCTGCAGGCAAGATAGTGAAAGCCGCAGCTTTCCCGGTCATTGATCTCGTGTATTGACAGAGGTGCCAGATCCCTCGGCAGTAGTGAGAGGGATCCGGTGCAGCACGGGTCAGTGCACAAAACATGCACAACGCCACTCACGAGAGAAAACGTTTGGCGATAACGCCTTGTTTTTGCGGGATGAGTCACATACCGGCCAGATAAGTGTCCGGCTGCTGGCAGGGGAAGGAGGTGAGGGCATCTCAGATTGGTAAGGGGTTTATCATTATTGGTCTGGCGATCTCACTTTGATAGCCGGGCACCATAACGTTGCTCGCAATGCGCCCGTCTTCATGTGACGGCGCTCGCGGGCTGCTGGGCGCAATCGGGGGCGGGGGCGTGATCCAAAGCAAGAAAGTTGGATGTTTTGGTGGCGCACGGGGCCGCCGCTGGGGTAGTTTCGATAAAACCGACACAGATCCTGAGGTCTTATCCATGATCATCTATCTGCATGGCTTTGATGCCACCAGCCCAGGCAATCACGAGAAAGTGCTGCAGTTGCAGTTTATTGATGATGATGTGCGTTTCGTGCACTACAGCACGGTTCACCCCCGTCATGATATGAGCCATCTGCTCAAGGAAGTGAAAAAACAGCTCGATATGAGTACCGATCCCAAGCCGCTGATCTGCGGCGTGGGTCTTGGTGGCTACTGGAGCGAGCGGATCGGCTTTCTGTGCGGCATTCGCCAGGTGATCTTCAACCCCAACCTCCATCCGGAAGAGAACATGCAGGGCAAGATCGACCGGCCGGAAGAATATGACGATATCGGTACCAAGTGTGTAACTGAATTTCGTAAGAAAAATTCAGGAAACTGCCTGTGTATCCTTTCCGTTCAGGATGAAGTGCGCGATAATCGGGACACTGAACGTGAATTGAAGAACTATTACGACATCGTGTGGGATGAGCGCGAGACTCATAAGTTCAAAAATATCTCGCATCATCTGCAGCGGATGAAGGCCTTCAAAGAAGCCTGATCCATCACGTCGACCGATTTCGTTTTAGGGAGCCAATGGCTCCCTTTCGTTTTGAGGAACCGAGGAAAATCATCATGATGAATATTGTCGTTGTAGGCGGCGGCGCCGGTGGCCTGGAGCTGGCCACCAGTCTGGGTCGCAAGCTTGGCAAGAAGAACAAGGCCAAGATCACTCTGGTCGATCGCAACCGCACCCACCTGTGGAAACCCCTGCTGCACGAAGTGGCCACCGGCTCCATGGACGCGGGCATCGATGCTCTGAGCTACCAGTCTCACGCCAAGAACCACGGTTTCGACTTCCAGCTCGGCACCCTGACCGACATCAAGCGTGACGATAAACGCATCGTGCTGGCCCCGATCCACGACGACAATGGCGACATCGTGGTCAACGAGCGCGAACTGCCCTACGACTATCTGGTGATGGCCATCGGTTCTGTCTCCAACGACTTCAACACCAAGGGCATCAAGGATCACTGTATTTTCCTCGATAGCCCCTCCCAGGCGCACCGTTTCCACAACAGCATGATGAACCGCTTCCTGCAGTTCGCCACCGAATATAAGCCGGGCGACAAGGTCAAGATTGCCATCGTCGGCGGCGGCGCAACCGGCGTTGAGCTCTCTGCCGAGCTCTACAACGCGGTCGAGCAGCTCTACGCCTACGGCTTCAAGAACCTCACCACCGACAGCCTGAAGGTGACCCTGGTGGAAGCGGGCCCGCGCATTCTACCGGCTCTGCCGGAGCGCATCAGCGGCGCCGCCCATCAGGAGCTGGTCAAGCTGGGTGTGGATGTGCGTACCGCCACCATGATCACCGAAGCGACCAGCGACGGTCTGCACACCAAGGATGGCGAGCTGATTGAAGCTGACCTGATGGTGTGGGCGGCCGGTATCAAGGCGCCTGACTTCATGAAGGATATCGCCGGCCTTGAGACCAACCGCATCAACCAGCTGGTGGTGAAAGAGACCCTGCAGACCACCCGTGACGAGAACATCTTCGTTATCGGTGACTGCGCGGCCTGCCCGCAGCCGGATGGCAAGTTTGTGCCGCCGCGTGCCCAGTCTGCCCACCAGATGGCCAGCCAGGCGTTCAAGAACATTCTGGCCAAGATGAACGGCGGCGAGATGAAGCCCTACCTCTACCACGACCACGGTTCGCTGGTGTCCCTCAGCCGCTTCTCCACCGTGGGCAGCCTGATGGGTAACCTGATGCGTGGCTCCATGATGGTGGAGGGCTACATCGCCCGTCTGGTCTACATCTCCCTCTACCGGATGCACCAGATCGCCCTGCACGGCTACGTCAAGACCGGCCTCATCATGCTGGTGGGTCGCATCAACCGGGTACTGCGCCCGACCCTGAAGCTGCACTAAGCCGGGATTTGGCACCATGTTGAATACCAAAAGGAGAGGCGATGGCCTCTCCTTTTTTATGGGCGCAGATCAGGAAAGAGAGCGTTACTTGCCCAGATAGGTGCGGTCGAAGAAGGTATTGACCCAGTGAGGGCGGTAGATGGCCAGCACCGTCATCGCCATGCCGTTGAGCAGGGCTTCGGGGAACAGCAGCAGTGGCCAGATGGAGAGGTAATCCGCCGTGATGGTGTGCCAGGGGTAGCTGTCGCTCAGCCCCATCAGCAACGCATTGGCGGCCACCTTGACCGAGATGGTGATGGCGCCACCGAGAAAGGCGGCCACGAAGATATAGACAAAGAGATGGCGCGGCAGCCAGGCCCAGCTGGCCAGAAACAGCAGCCAGCTGGTGGCTACCGGCAGGGCGATGCCAACCAGTGCCTGCCAGCCAAAATCGGCCAGATTGGTGACACCGAAGTAACCGAGCACCAGCAGGGTCAGACAAGGGGCGAGCAGTGCCAGCCGCCAGCCCAACAGCAGGGTGAGGGAGGTGAGCCCGAGAAAATGGACCTCCAGCCCTTCATGAAGACCGGCCCTTAGATACCAGAGCGGCACCAGCGCGATGGCACTGCCCAGCAGCAGGTGCTGATAGAGGGGGTTGTCATGGAGGGTCTGCCACAGGGAGCGGCGCAGGCTGAAGGCCAGCAGTACCAGCCAGATCAGGAGGGCGGCGAGTTGTCCTTCACTCATCTTGTCGTCCATTCATGCAGTAGAGTCCGGGCGGCCTTCCCGACCGCCCATAGCAGAGCAGGCTGACGAGTCAGCCTGCTTTTACCATCAATATTTGACGTTGTTGTGGTACTTGCCGAGGATGCCCTTGACCCGTTCCATGGTCTCCTTGCTGGGGGGCTTGATCCCGCTCAGCTCGTACGGGTCTCCCAGCACGTCCCACTTGTGTTTGCCGAGCTCATGGTAGGGGAGCAGCTCCACCTTCTCCACGCTCTCGCCCAGCTCGGCGATAAACTGACCCAGCCCTTCGGCGCTCTCGTCGTCGTCGCTCCAGGTCGGCACCACCACGTAGCGGATCCACATGGTCTTGCCTTTGGCTGCCAGATAGCGGGCAAACTCCAGTGTGTATCTGTTGCTGACGTGAGTCAGCGGAATGTGTTTCTCGTCATTGATCTGTTTGATGTCGAGCAGCACCAGATCGGTCTGGTCGAGCAGCTTGTCCACCTGTTCGTCGAGATGACGGACGAAGCCGTTGGTGTCGAGGCAAGTGTGGATCCCTTTCTCTTTGCAGGCGGTAAAGAGTTCAGTGATGAAAGCCGGTTGCAGCATGGCTTCACCGCCGGACGCTGTCACACCGCCACCGGAGGCATTCATGAAGTGGCGATAGCTGGTGATGTCACTCATCAACTCCGGTACGGTCACTTCGCGACCACCCTCGGTATCCCAGGTATCACGGTTGTGGCAGTACTTGCAGCGCATCAGGCAGCCTTGCATGAATACGATAAAGCGTATCCCCGGACCATCGACAGTGCCGCAGGTTTCGACGGAATGGATCCGGCCAACGGTGCCGTGAGCTCCGGCTGGCTGGCTGATTTCAACGGCAGGGATCCGATTAATGACAGACATAAACAACTCCAACGATTCGAGCAGGCCGTTATTTTATTACATAAACCCCTATTGATCCTACACCTTTAGTCCGCCGCCCGGCTGCCAAGCAGCTGCTCCAGCCCCTTGACGGTGAGCGGCCGACTGGTGAGATACCCTTGATAATGCTGGCATCCCAAGGTTTTGAGGATGGCCAGTTGCGCCTCCT
The DNA here is from genome assembly GCF_049174935.1 of Aeromonas sp. 600886. Classification (NCBI taxonomy): domain Bacteria; kingdom Pseudomonadati; phylum Pseudomonadota; class Gammaproteobacteria; order Aeromonadales; family Aeromonadaceae; genus Aeromonas; species Aeromonas sp. 600886. The sequence goes on from NZ_JAAKUB010000014.1 coordinate 31,051, forward strand.
CTTCCACCCCTTCGGCAGTGACGGTAAAGCGGAATACCTGGGCCAGATCGAGGATAGCCTTGACGATAGCCCTGTCCTGTTCGCTGTGCACCAGGGTCTGAATGAAGCTTCTGTCCAGTTTCACCTCGTCGGCGGGCAGATCCCGCAGATAGGCCAGCGACGAGTAGCCTGTGCCGAAGTCGTCGATGGAGATGAGGATGCCGAGCTCCTTGAGCTGGCGCATTCTGGCGATACTCTCCTGCCGATTCTCCAAGACTACCGATTCGGTCACCTCCAGCAGCAGGCGGGAAGGGGGCACACCGGTGTCGCGCAAGATGTACTCCACCTGTTGTACGAAGCCCTGGGTGTGGAACTGGCGGGCACTGACGTTGACCGACAGATGGGGGATCTGCAGGCCACGGTTGAGCCAGAAGCTGTATTGGGCGCAGGCGGTCTTCATCACCCAGTAACCGATTTCGAGGATCAGGCTGGTCTCTTCGGCGATGGGGATAAACTCCCCGGGTGGCACCATGGTGCCGTCGCTGCGCTGCCAGCGCAGCAGCGCCTCGATACCCGACAGCGAGCCATTGTCGACCCGGTATTGCGGTTGATAGTGGAGCTGCAGCTCGTGATGACGCAGGGCATCGCGCAGCTCATTGGTGAGGGTCAGCCGATTTTTCTCGTGCTGGGCCATCGCCTCGGTAAAGAAGACGTAGTGGCCCTGACCGGCGCGCTTGGCCATGTGGGTCGCGGTGTCGGCCTGTTGCATCAGGACCAGATGATCCGTCTCGTTGCCGGAGAAGAGGCTGATCCCCACCGAGGCGCTGCAGTGCAGTTTGTGATCACCGATGTCGAACGGGGTGCGAAACAGCCCCATCAGCTCGCGGGCGAAGTGCTCTGCCAGAATTTTGGCGGTGACCTCGCCTTGTCCGAGCTGGGTAAAGAGCAGGGCAAACTCATCCCCCGAGATGCGCGCCTGCACCAGATTGTCCTGGGGCAGCTCCCTGAAACGCTGCACCACGGCCTGCAGCAGCAGATCGCCGCAGGCATGACCGAGGGAGTCGTTGATCGACTTGAAGTTGTCGAGATCCACCAGCAGCAGGGCGCCCCACTGGCCGTTGGGGGCGCTCAGGGTCTGCTGCAAAATATGGTTGAGGCTGCGGCGGTTGTGCAGACCGCAGAGATCGTCGTAGTAGGCGAGCTGCTCGATATGTCTGGCTGCCTCTTGTTCCTGGGTGATGTCGTAGAAGCTGCAGATAAAGTGGCTGAGCTCCCCCTGCTCATCCTTGACGCCGTTCACCATCAAGCGCACCGGAAAGAGGTGACCATCCTTGTGCAGGCAGCGCTCTTCCCCGAGCCAGAACTCCTGCTCGTTGACGGTGCGGCTGACATCTTCCTTGAGATGATCCCCGTAGTAGGTGGGGCGCAGCTTGCGAATGGAGTGACCGATCACCTCTACCTCGCCAAATCCGGTGATCCGGCTGAAGGAGTGGTTGACCTTGAGGATGATGCCGTTGTGATCCATCACGATCAGCCCATCGTGGGTATTAAAGGCTACCTCAGCCAGCCGCAGGGCATCGTCGGTGGCGAGGCGCTTGAGCTCGATGGCGGCCCGCTCGTGCTGGCTGCTCAATAGATCCAGAAGCTGTTCGGGCTCCTCGAGGGGGGTATCGAGCAGCAGGGTGATCTGGCCAATGGGGGCGCCGCTCTGGCCATGGAGTGGAATGCCGATGTAGGCGCTGGCGTTGAGGGCCAGCAGCCGGGTCGCCTTGGGATAGCGCACGGGCAGATCTTCCACATAGATGGCCTGACCATGCTGGAACAGCTCCTGAGCGGGGCCGGGGTCGAGCTGGATGGGCTTGAGGGTGGAGCAGATCTCCTCGTTGATGACGCAGCGGGGGATGATCCAGAGATCCTGACCGCGGGGTTGGAACTCGCCGATCCAGCCCACCCGGGCACCGCTGGCGCTCATGGCCCAGCTTACCAGCGTCTTGCAGTAGTCGATGCCGGTCTGCTGGTGCAGTTCGGGCGGGAGGGCCAGCTCGGCGCGGTGCTCTTCCGGTTGCGGTTGCCAGTGGCCGAGCAGCTGGGCGCTGCTGCGCACCAGTTGCAACATCTCCTCGCTAAGCGGGGTGGGATCGAGATACTCCAGACTCAGCACCCCGAACAGCTTGTCCTGCTCCAGCAGGGCACCATCAAGGCGTGAGCGCACACCGGCACTGGTCAGATAGAGGTGATTGCTCAGCATCGGCTGGTGGGCGGCCTCCGAGAAACTCAACGCTTTGCGGGTACGCAGGGCGCGGATATAGCGGCTGTCACCACGAATGGGGTAGAGCGCTTCGACCCCCAGGGTGAACACCGGGGTGAGTTGCTCGCTGCCGAGATCGCCGTTGGCCTGATAGTGCCAGAGGATGAGCCGATCGGCCCCCAAACTCTCTTTAAGGGCCTCGAGCAGGGGCGCATACTGTTGCTGGCTCGCCATCTGGCTGAGGCGCGGCAGTTGCAATGCCAGATCGGCGATGGGCTCCTGACGAAGGTTCTGCAGACAGATGAGCCAGAAGCCATCCTGCTCGTGAGCGAGGGCGATGTGCCAGAGTTGGCTGGCAAAGCGCACGGTGATCTTGCCGCCATGGCCGTTGGTCAGCAGTTGTTCGATGGGCAGGCGCAGGGCATCGGGCAGCTGGGCAGGCCAGGGGGCGCGCGGTTCGTCGAGCCAGTAGAGCGGGGTTTGCATCACGTCGGTCAGGGCGACCAGCCGTTGACTGCGCAGATCCAGACGGAAAAAGAGCGGCGTCTGGAGGGCAGGAGGAAGATGACTGAGTGCGGTAGACGACATGAACAAACAACATCCTGTTAAGCAACCGTCGGGGTTGCAAGAATACTGCAAAATGGTGTGAAACAAAATTTCATTGAATTCTAAATTAGAAAAGTCTAATTTATTGCCCATTATCATGTATGAGGAGTCTTGCAGATGAAACGGATCCTGATTATCGGTGGTGTCGCGGGGGGCGCATCGGCGGCGGCTCGTGCTCGTCGTTTGAGTGAAGAGGCAGAGATCGTGATGTTCGAGCGGGGCGAGTTTGTCAGCTTCGCCAACTGCGGTCTGCCCTATCACATCGGGGGCGATATCCCCGACCGGGATGCCTTGCTGCTGCAGACTCCCCAGAGTTTCAAGCGCCGTTTCAACGTCGATGTGCGGGTCTTCCACGATGTGATTGAGATCGACAAGGCGGGCAAGACCTTGCTGGTGCGCAACCTGCAAACAGGTGAAGAGCAGCGCGAGCATTACGATGTGCTGCTGCTGAGCCCGGGGGCTGCGCCGATCCGTCCTCCCTTCCCCGGTATCGACAGCCCCCATGTCTATACCCTGCGCAACATCCCGGACATGGATCGCATTCTGGCGGCCCTGCATCACGATCAGCCGCGCCACGTTACCGTGGTGGGCGGCGGCTTTATCGGGCTGGAGATGATGGAGGCGCTGCATCAGCGCAAGCTGGATGTCACCCTGCTGGAGCTGGCCGATCAGGTGATGGCACCGGTGGACAAGGAGATGGCCAACATGCTCCATGCCCGCATCCGGGAAGAGGGGATTGACCTGCGCCTGCGCACCGGCCTCACCGCCATCGAGAGTCTGGATCTGCCTGCCGAGAAGACCTCCGCCGTGCCGACCGCCAAAAGCGGTGGCCTGCGCCTGACCCTCAATGACGGTTCCCATCTTGATACCGGTCTCTTGATCCTCGCCATCGGCGTCAAGCCGGAAACCCTGCTCGCCGCCAAGGCGGGGCTGGAGCTGGGCCCACGGGGCGGCATCAAGGTGGATGCCGGGATGCGTACCTCGGATCCCTTCATCTATGCGGTGGGGGATGCGGTTGAAGAGATTGACTTCGTCACCGGCGAATCTGTGCTGATCCCGCTGGCGGGCCCCGCCAACCGGCAGGGGCGCATCGCCGCCGACAACATGCTGGGCCGAAGCGAAACCTACAAGAAGACGCAAGGGACCGCCATCTGCAAGCTGTTCGATCTGGCGGTGGCCAGCACCGGCCTCAACGAGAAGCGACTGGTGCAACTGGGATTGCCGTTCGAGAAGGTTTATGTCCATCCGGGCAGCCACGCCGGTTACTACCCGGGCGCACATCCGGTCAGCCTCAAGCTGCTGTTTGCCCCGGATGGCAAGATTTATGGCGCCCAGGCCATCGGCAAGGATGGCATCGACAAGCGCATCGATGTGCTGGCGGTGGCCCAGCGCGCCGGTCTCACCGTGTTTGACCTGCAGGATCTGGAGCTCACCTATGCGCCGCCGTTCGGCTCGGCCAAGGATGTGATCAATATGGCCGGCTTCGTGGCAAGCAACCACCTGAAGGGGGACACCCTGCTCTGCCACGTGGCCGAGGTGCAGGCTCGTAACCCCCATCAGCTGGTGGTGGATGTGCGCAATGGCCCGGAGCTTGACAAGCTGGGCCGCATTCCGGGGGCGCTGCATATCCCCCTTGACGAGTTGCGTGGTCGCCTCCATGAGTTGCCCAAAGAGAAAGAGCTGCTTATCAGCTGTCAGGTCGGGCTGCGCGGCCATGTCGCCTGTCGCCTGCTGAGCCAGCACGGCTTTAAAGTGAAGAACCTCTCCGGCGGCTTCAAAACCTGGCAGATGGCCACCGCCGAGTAACCGTTTTATTTCTGTGCCTGTTTGCCCCTCTCCCTTGTGCGTGCAAGATGAGGGGCTTTTTGTTTCTGCTTTTCGCCCTTCTTGCATTCCCCTCGTTGCTGCAATATTTCGACACACTTTATTTTCTGTGCCGGACAAAATTAACGTTTTGTTCAGGGGATGGGTGCTATAACCCCTGCCTCGTTCATGATGAACCGTGTAGTAGGGAGAGTGACATGCTGGATATGCTGATGGCCATTTGGCATCAGGATTTTGACGCCCTGGTTCAGATGCAGGCGGTACCCCTGCTGATCAGTTGCCTGATGCTGGTACTGCTGCTGGAGTCCGCATTCGTCTTCCTGCCCCTGCCGGGGGACAGCCTGGTACTGCTGGCCGGTGGGTTGGTTGGCATGGGTGTGTTTGGCCCTGAAGTAACACTTATTTATCTGCCGTTGGCTGCTGGCATAGGTTCTGTGCTCGCCTACTGGCAGGGACGGGCCCTGCAGCGCACCCGCTTTATGGATCATATCGAACGGATGTTGCCTCCCGACAGCCTGCCCAAGGCGACCCGGCTGCTTAAAAAGTACGGTTTTCTGGCGATGTTCTCCTCCCGTTTTATCCCGTTCGTGCGGGTGCTGACTCCCATGCTGATGGGGATTGGCCGCCTGAGCGTGCTGCGGATGTGCGTGGCCAGCTTTGCCAGTGCCTTTATGTGGGCGCTCTGCCTCAGTTTGGTGGGCAAGCTGGCGATGAATACCCCCTTCTTCCTCCACCACAGCGAACTGTTGACCCGGGCCCTGCTGATTACCTCGCTGTTACTGTTTCTGGCGGCCGTCATGGCCATCCTGTTTCGCTGGTTCAAAGGCGGAGCAAAAAACGAGACCAGCCACGACTAGATGACAACCCTTGCCGCACTGGATCAGTGGGCAAGGGGGTTCTCGTGCTGCAAGGGCGCGGAATTGTGCCCATTCGGGTAATGAGCTTTGTGTCGGGTGAGCAGGATGCCTTATCCTGTTTCCAGCCACGCTGCGTTTGCAGCGCTCCAACTCGGGATGGAACTTATGCGCCTCTTCGACTCTCCCTCTGCTTTTCACCGCTCTACCGCTGGAACCGGCGCTCTGCGCCGCCGCTGCTCGGCCCTGCTGCTTTGCGGGGTGGTCGGTTTGCTGTCTGGTTGCGGCCCTGACAAGCCCGCCAGCCAAGTACCGACCACAGAATCCACTGCGCAGCAGGAGGCCGGGGCGCCAACTTCTGTAGTGCAGGCCAATGCCCGCCAATACCGCGATGCGCCAGCGCTGGCGCTGGTCTTCTCCGGCCCCCTGTCGCCCAAGGCAAACTGGCAGAGCTGGCTCGGGGTCAGTGAAGGGGGCAAGCAGGTGCAGGGGGAGTGGATCTTGGCCGACGATGGCCGGACCCTCTATTTCCCGAACGTTCAGCCCGATAAAAGCTATGAGGTGAGCCTCAAGGCGGGGCTGGGCCCATCCCCCCAGAGCTGGACCCTCAAAACCCGGCCGCTGGAGGCGGGGGCTTCGTTTACCGCCAGCGGCATGGTATTGCCGCTGCGCGACGAGCTGCGCCTGCCCATCAGCGCGGTCAACGTGGATGAGGTCAATATCGACTTCTTTCGGGTCGATGCCGAGTATCTACCCCGTTTTATGGCGGAATATCGCCCCGGTGCCAGCATGGGGAACTGGGAGCTTGAGCAGATCACCAAGCGGGCCAAGCGGGTATTCAGCGGCCGCTATGCGCTGGAGCTCGATGCCAACCGGCGCGAGACCCGCCTCATTAATGTGAAGGAGCCGCAGCTGGCTGAGGCTGGCGTCTACTTTGCGGTGATGTCGCCCCTTGGCAACTACGACTGGCGCAAGGAGACCACTTATTTCGCGGTGAGCGACATGGGGCTCAGTGCCCGCCGTTACCGCGATCAGCTGGAGGTGTTCGTGAGCTCCCTGGCCAGCGCCGACCCGCTCAAGGATGTGCAGCTCTCCCTGCTCGACGAGAAGGGCAACCGGCTGCAGGTGCAAACCACGGATCTCCAGGGCCATCGTCGCTTCGATGAGGTGCAGGGGGCTCGCCTGCTGCTGGCCGAACAGGGCAACCATCTGGCGGTGCTGCGTCTCGATGGGGCGGCGCTCGATCTCTCCACCTTCGATCTCGGCACCCAGCCCTGGCAGGCCCAGCAGCTCTATCTGTTCAGCGGGCGCGATCTCTATCGTCCCGGCGAGCGGCTCGACAGCGAGATCCTGCTCAAGGGCCAAGATGGCCAGCTGTTGCCGGGCATGGCGGTGGAGCTGGAGGTGAAACAGCCGGACGGTCAGCTGCTCGAACAGAAACGGCTGCTACCGGACAATTTGGGCGCGGCCCACTACGGTCTGCGTTTGCCGGACGATGCGCCGCTCGGGCGCTGGACCATCAACCTCAAGACCGTCGCTGGCAGCCGCTTTGAGTGGCCCTTTTTGGTGGAGGAGTTTTTGCCGGAGCGGCTCAAACTGCAGCTCGGCAAGGGGCCGGATGGTGAAGTAACGGATCTGGACGCCGCCCTGACTATGCCACTGCTGGGGGACTATCTCTACGGTGCGCCTGCGAGCGCCACCAAGGCGAAGGCGGAGGTGAAGATCAGCCGCGCCACCATGCCCTTTACCCAGTGGCAGGAGTTCACCCTGGGTGACGTGCTGCTCGCTGAGCAGGCCAGGGATCTCGAGCCTCTCAATCTCACCCTTGATGCGCAGGGGCAGGGGACTTTTTCGCTTGCTGATGAGCTCGATGGGGTGCGCGCCCTCGGGCCGCTGGAGGTGGCCTATCGGGTATCGCTCGCCGAGCCCGGTGGCCGCGCTGTCAATCGCAGCCGCACCCAGTATGGCTGGCCTGCAGGCAGCCAGTGGCCGGCACTCAAGGCCGATTTCGTGGCCGATCTGGTAGAGGGGGGCAAGCCGCTCCCCTTCCAGATCCTCAACCTCGATGACAAGGGCCAACCGGTGGCGGGGGCGGTGAAAGTGCGCCTTATCAACGAGTACCGCGACTACTACTGGCACTACGCCGATGGCGAGGGGTGGAAGTACGAGTTCAACAGCCAGCCCTATCTGGAGCAGGAGCAGACCCTGCAGCTGGATGGCAAGGGGCCGACCCCGCTCACGCTGCAACTGGCGGCGGGCTGGTATCGATTGGAGGTGGAGAACAGTCAGGGCCATCAATCCAGCCTGCGGGTGGAAATAGGCAGTTACGCCTGGGGTGGCGGTGGCGAGCAGGCGCGGCCTGACAAGATTGCCATCACCCTCGACAAACGCGCCTATCAGGCGGGTGACAAGGCAAAAGTGACACTGGTGGCGCCGCGCCCCGGTAAGGGGTTGCTGCTGGTGGAAGATGGCGACGTCCTGCGCTGGTGGCAGCGTATTGAACTCAAGGGGGCTGGTGGCGATGCCAAGGATGCCCGCGGCGAGTTCGAGATCCCGGTCAGTCCCGAGTGGCAGCGCCATGACTTGCATATCTCGGCCCAGATCGCCGCGCCAGACAGCGCCTCCAAACCGGTCAGCAGCCAGCAGGGACAGAGCTTGCGCTCGGTCGGGCTGGTGCCGCTCACCCTGGATCGGGAAGCTCGCCGTCTGCCGCTCACCCTGAGCGCGCCTGATAAAGCGGTGCCGCTCACCCGGCTGGAAGTGACCGCCACCTCCACCCCCAACAGTCAGGGCCGCGTGGTGCTGGCGGCGGTGGATCGGGGCGTGCTCAATATCAGCGACTACCAGCCTCTCGACCCGTTCGAGATCTTCTTTGGTCGCAAGCGCTTCGCCCAAGATTTGTTCGACAACTACGGCCAGGTGATCCCGCCGCAGGATGGCAAGCTGGCCCGCCTCAACTACGGGGGCGATCGGGCGCCGCTGAAAAAGGGCGGTGCGCTGGAGAGCCGGGTCGAAATAGCCGCGCTCTGGAGCGGCGAGGTGAGTTTTGACCAGCAGGGCAAAGCGGTGATCCCGCTCGATTTGCCCAACTTCAACGGCGAACTGGCGCTGATGGCGCTGGCCTGGAACGAACAGCAAGTCGGCGAGGCCGAGCGCGCCGTCAAGGTGGTCGCACCTTTGGTGGCCGAAATTGGCTGGCCGCGCTTTGGCGCCAGAGGGGATGAGACCCGGGCGCTGGTGCAGCTGCGCAACATGAGCGGCGAGGATCAGACCCTCTCCCTTGTCTGGACCCTCAACGGCGGGCTCAAGGCAAATGGCGAGCTGCCCGGCACCCTTTCCCTTAAAAACGGCGAGGAGCAGTGGCTGACTCTGCCGCTCACCGTGACCGGGGCGAGCGGCGTGGCGAGCCTGCAGTTGGCGGCCAGCGGCAAGGATTTTGCCATCAGCCGCGACTGGACTTTGCCGCTGCGTTCCCCCTGGCCTGCCGAGACTCGCCAGCGCTATCAGATGCTGTCCCTCGGCCAACAGATGAGCTTTGCGCCAGCTGAGCTGGTCGGGCTGGATCGCGCCAACCTGCAGGGGCTGCTCAGCCTCTCCGGTACTCCCCCCTGGGATCCGGCTGCCCAGTGGCAGGCGCTGGCCGATTACCCCTATGCCTGTCTGGAGCAGACCTTGTCCCGTGCCTGGCCCTACTTGCTGACCACGGCCGATGAGCGGGCCGCTTGGCGCAAACCCGCAGAGGGCAAGAAAGCGGCGAGCGAGGCGGATGTGCAGCGCGCCCTGCTGCAACGGCTGCAGCGGTTGCAACTGCCAAGCGGTGGCTTTGGCCTGTGGGATGGTCGCTCCGACGAGGAGCAGTGGCTCACCGCCTATGCCGCTGACTATCTGCTGGCCCGCAAGGAGGCGGGCGACGCAGTGCCGGAGGCGATGCTCAATCAGGCGCTGAACCGGTTGCAAAGCTATCTCACCGACAGCCAGTATGGCGAGCGCTGGAGCAGTGCCCCCGAGCACAGCCGGCTGGCCTATCAGGCCTACAGCGCCTATGTGCTGGCCCGGGTGGGCAAGGCACCGCTCGCTACCTTGCGACTTATCTGGGAGCAGCAGGCCGATCACGCTCGCTCCGGTTTGCCGCTGCTCCACCTCTCGCTGGCGCTCTCGGCCATGGGGGATGAGCAGAACGCCGCCAAGGCCCTCAGCCGGGCATGGGCGACCGAGCGCGGGGATGATTATCTGGGGGATTACGGTTCGCAGTTACGCGATGGAGCCCTCGAGCTCTCCTTGCTGCGCCAGCACAAGCTGGCTGCGGAGCGCTGGCCTGATCTCAGCGCCAAGGTGGCCGATACCCTGGCTCACCGTCAGTGGCTCAGCACCCAAGAGCGACTCGCTCTGTTACGACTGGCCCGTTTCGATCCTGCCGTCGACTGGCAGGCCAAGGTAACTTCCTCTCTTGGCAGTGGATCCCTGAGCGGTTCGGCCCCGTTGCAGCTGAGCGCCCCCGAGGCACTGGCGGCCAGTGTGGTTACCAATGAGGGCAAGGGATCCCTCTATGTGCAGCGCACCCTGATCGGTTACCCCGAACAGGCTCCTGCCCGTTTGAGTCAGGGGATAAGCGTGACCCGCAGCTGGTTCAACAGCGACGGTCAGCTGTTTGATCCCGCCAAGGTGAAGGTGGGCGATCTGGTGGTGGTGCGGCTCAACGTCAGCAGCGAGTCGGCGGTGCCCGATGCCCTGCTGGTAGAGATGGTGCCCGCTGGCTTCGAGCTGGAGAACCCCGCCCTTGGCAACAGCATCAAGCTCGAAGAGCTCTCCATCGAGGGGAAACCGGCGTGGCAGAGTGAGTGGAACGACTATCTCAAGCATCAGGAGTTTCGCGATGACCGCTACACGGCAGCGCTGGATCTGAGCGAGGGGAGCAACCAGCAGCTGGTTTACCTGATGCGGGCGGTGACGCCGGGTCGCTATCAGGTGCCACCGACCCAGGTGGAGGATATGTACCGGCCCGAGCTGCGGGCTGTGGGTGAGGATATCCACGAGGTGCGTATTTCTGAGTAACAAACCCTCCCTTGAGCGGGTTCGCCCGCTCACTTTCTGGCAGCATGGCTGGCTGAGTCTGGGTCGCAGTGGCCGCGCTGGCTGGCGCTGGCTTGGTCGTTTGCCACGCTGGCTGTGTTTCTCGGTGCTGGGCGTTGTAGCACTGCTCCTGTCATTGCTGGCGCTGGATCGACTCTTCCCGCCGCCGCCACTCGACCCAGCCTACGCACGGGTGGTGCTCGATATGAAGGGGCGGCCGCTGCGCGCCTTTGCCGATACCAGCGGCGTGTGGCGCTACCCCGTGACCCTGGAGCAGGTCTCCCCCCGCTATATCGAGGCGCTGCTGGGCTACGAGGATCGCTACTTCTGGCGTCATCCCGGGGTCAATCCGGTGGCCATGGTGCGCGGGGTCTGGCAGTGGCTGCGTTACGGGCGCGCCGTGTCGGGCGGCTCGACTCTTACCATGCAGGTTGCCCGCCTCATCGAGCCTTACCACAGGAGTGTGCCCGGCAAGTTGCGCCAGATGGCCCGTGCGCTGCAGCTGGAGTGGCACTATGACAAGCGCACCCTGCTCACCGTCTACCTCAACCGGGCGCCGTTTGGCGGCAACCTGGAGGGGGTGCAGGCGGCAAGTTTTGCCTATCTCGGCAAGAGCGCGGCCAAGCTGACCTATGCCGAGGCGGCGCTGTTGGCGGTGCTGCCGCAGGCTCCCAGCCGCAACCGGCCGGACCGCCATCCCGAGAGGGCCCGCACCGCCCGTGACAAGGTGATGCAGCGGCTGGTGGCACAGGGTGTCTGGCCCGAACAGGTGTGGCTGGAGGGGCGTATCGAGCCGGTGCTGGCCCGCGGTCACTTCACGCCGATGGAGGCGCCGCTCTTTGCCCGTCTCGCCGCCGACCATCAGGCCGGGGCGCTGGTGCACACCACCATTGATGGCGATCTGCAGCGTTGGTTGGAGGGGCGGGTGGCGAGCTATATCCGTCGCTTCCCCGAGCAGACCTCAGCGGCGTTGCTCTTGGTCGACAACAAAACCATGGCGGTGCGCGCCTATGTGGGCAGCGCCGAGTATGGCAATTTGCGTCGCCACGGTTACCTCGACATGGTGCAGGCGATCCGCTCCCCTGGCTCCACCCTCAAGCCCTTCATCTACGGTCTGGCCATGGATGAAGGGTTGGTGCACTCGGCCTCCCTGCTCTCCGATGCACCGAGACTAGGCTCGGAGTATCGTCCCGCCAATTTCTCCGGTGCCTTTCAGGGGCCGGTGACCCTGGCCCAGGCGCTGCAGCAATCCCTCAACGTGCCGGCGGTGCAGGTGCTGGAGGCGCTCGGGCCCGACAAGCTGGTCAGCCGTCTCGACAATGCCGGGGTGAGGCTGGCCCTTTCCGACAAACCCAATCTGGCCATTGCGCTGGGGGCGGCGGGCATTCGACTCGAGCAGCTGGTGGCGCTCTACAGTGCGCTGACCCGGCAGGGACAGGTGGCGATGCCGGTTTGGCTGGCGGGGCAGCAGGCGGTGTCACGCCCCTTGCTGAGCCCGGGAGCGGCCTGGGTCATCTGGCAGATCCTGAGCGCGCAGGGACGGGCTGATCAGCCTTTTGCCAGTGAGGCAACCGGCAGGGTCAACAGGCTGGCCTGGAAGACCGGTACCAGCTATGGCTATCGTGACAGCTGGGCGATGGGGGTCTCCGGTCGCTGGACCATCGGCGTCTGGCTGGGGCGCCCCGACGGTACCCCCATGCCCGGTTTTTACGGCCAGAGCGCAGCGGTGCCGCTGCTGCTCTCGGTCTACTCGCGGCTCTCGGACAACAGCCCCCTGCCGGCACAGCCCAACACGGTGAGCGAGGCTGAGGTCTGCTGGCCGCTGGGGCGCAAAATGAGCTCGACCCTGCCTGAGGCCTGCTTGCAGCGTCAGAGCGCCTGGTTGCTGGAAGAGCGCGATCCCCCCACCTTGCCGGATCCCATGGATTGGCCCTCGCCGCTGCGTCAAGTTGCATTGACCGCCGCGGGCAAGCCGACTCTGACCCGTTGCCCCGATGCGGCACAATCCGGTTTTCGGGCCCTCTGGCCATTGTCGCTGGAGCCGTGGCGGTCCCCCGGCGAGCGACGGCAGGCGCTGCTGGCCAGCGGTTGTGCAGGGGAGGGGCAGAGTGCCGAGCTGCAGGCTCCCATTCGCATCGTGGCGCTGGGGGAGGGCAACCTTATCCGCAGCCAGCGCTATCGGTTGCAGCCCAAGGTGCTCGGTGGTGTCGGCAAGCCGGCCTGGTTTCTCAACGGCCAGCGACTGCGCTGGGACGGGGATCAGGTGCTGAGTATGGCGGGTCGTTATCAGCTGGTGGTGGTCGATGAAGCGGGTAACAGCGATCGTATCGAGTTTCGTGTGGTGCATCCTGACAGTGATGCCAGCACCATCACCCGTTGATCGTTTTGCCGACAGCCATTGAGGTGAATGTAATTAACCATTTGAAATGCATCAATATTTGATTGGATGAATTAATTTGTGAATAATTACGAGTTCATTCAAATCCAATCGGGAGTTCTCTTTTGCTGCGTGTTTTGTGTCCCTTGCTGGTGCTGATGAGTTCGGGTTGTGCCACAACCAATCATGGTGATCACCATGTTTCTCCTGAACGAACCGGGTTCTATTCACCTTTCGAACCTGCTTCCGAGAGTTTTGCGCGTTGCTATCAGAAACAGTTTGCCTGTACCCCTGCCAATATCCGCCGTGACAGGGCGATGGAGGCGCGCAGGCAGGCGCAAGAGCGGGCCAATCACCGGGGTGATGATTGGTAGGCCGCAGAAAACGAGAGGGGTTGGCAGATGCCAACCCCTTTCTCATTCCGCCAATTCAGCCCGGTTGGCGCAGATGACCGAGCCGGGTGAAGAAGTGCTGGCTCTTGCGCTGGTGAAAGTGGCTCTTCTTGATGGGATGGAAGATAAGGTTGCTTTCGGGGTGGCTCGCTTTTAACTGGTGGAGCATGGCTACGGCGGGCAGGCTGGTGCTGACCAGGGTGGTGAGTGGTATGCTGAGGGTCTCGGGCCCCAGCAGTTGATTGAGCCCTTGCTGAGCCTGCTCAAAGCGGGTCAGGGCCGCCGGGTCGGCATAGCCGCTACCCAGCATGGCGAGCAGGTTGTCGATGGCCAGATGAAATTCGGCCAGCTGTTGGCGAAAGCCGCTGCGCCCGCGCAGGGCAATCAGCTCTGCCAACGGAATGTCGGCCAGGTGAGTGGGCACTTGCAACGGGATCTCGAGGTGGAAGCAATCCTGGCCGCCGCGATTGTGGTAGCGGGATTCGAGCAGGTGGAGCAGGCGGTCCAGATAGTCGTGATCGGTAATAAGCGCCCCGTCATTGGCGAGTGCCCACTCACGGGCAAGACGCATGGAGAGCAGGTTGGCAAAGCGCCGCGCCATTCTGATCCCCCCTTCATCCCGGGTCGCAAAGCTGTGAGTCAGGCAAAAGCCGTGCAGCCGCTCCAGCCCCGCCTGTTCCGGGCAGAAGCAGTCGTGGTTGGCCTCCTGACGCCAGCGACCAATCAGCTCCTTGTTGCCAAACACCTTGTGGCGGACGAAATCGGGGGCCACCAGGCCGCTTATCTGGCACTCCAGTTGCGGGGTAATGGCGGCAAAGAAGGCGGCATCGGGCCGCTCGGCCAGCAGGTCGGTCTGCTGTTGAAGGGTATCGAGCAGGGCGGTGAGCCCGCTCTTTTCGCTGACGGTGAAGACAAAGGCAAGCCGCTCCAGATAGAGCAGGGCAAATTTGAGCCAGAGCTCGTCGCGTACCTCCATGCCGGGGTAGTAGATATAGGTCTTCATCGGATCAGTCTGTTGTCAAAAATCTGGCGAGGCGCAGGGTCGGGAATATACGCAAGATTGGCGCTGCACGGCAAACACTGTATGGGGTAATGTGAGCAAACGCTCATCCAGTAGGCGCTGGCCACAAAGTTCTGATATAATTCGCGCCCTTAAATCAAGGTCACCCGAGTCATTACCATGAAGTTCATTATCAAGCTGTTCCCGGAAATCACCATCAAGAGCAAGTCGGTTCGCCAGCGCTTTATCAAGATCCTGCAGGGCAATATCCGCAATGTCCTGCGCCGCTTCGACGACGATGCCCGCGTACGGATGGATTGGGACAAGCTGATCGTGAGCTCCCGCAATGACCAGTTCCGCGAGCAGGCAATCGAAGCCCTGGCCTGCATTCCCGGCATTCAGGCCTTCCTCGAGGTACAAGCCAGCAAGTTTACCGATCTGCACGACATCTTCGAGCAGGTGAAAGCCGTTTGGGGCGACCAGCTCAAGGGCAAAACCTTCTGCGTGCGCGCCAAGCGCCACGGCAAGCATGAGTTCTCCTCCCTCGAGGTTGAGCGCTATGTGGGCGGTGGACTGAACCAGCACTGCGAAAGCAATGGTGTGCGCCTCAAGAACCCGGATGTGAAGATCAACCTCGAGATCGACGGCGAAGAGCTCTTTATTGTCAGCGCCATCCATCAGGGCCTGAGCGGCATGCCCATCGCGACCCAGGAAGATGTGCTGAGCCTGCTCTCCGGCGGTTTTGACTCCGGCGTGGCATCGTTCCAGTTCATCAAGCGCGGCTGCCGCGTGCACTACTGCTTCTTCAATCTGGGCGGTGCTGCCCACGAAATCGGCGTCAAGCAGGTGGCCTACCACCTGTGGAACCGTTTCGGCTCCTCCCACCGGGTACGTTTCACCGCCGTGGACTTCGAGCCGGTGGTTGCCGAGATCCTCGAGAAGATCGACAACGGTCAGATGGGCGTGGTGCTCAAGCGGATGATGATGCGTGCTGCCGCCAAGGTGGCCGATGAGTTCCAGATCCCGGCGCTGGTGACCGGTGAGTGTGTGGGTCAGGTCTCCAGCCAAACCCTCACCAACCTGAACGTGATCGACCGGGTCACCGACAAGGTGATCCTGCGCCCGCTTATCACTTGGGACAAGCCGGATATCATCAGTGAAGCCCGCCGCATCGGCACCCTGGAGTTCGCCGAGACCATGCCGGAGTATTGTGGGGTCATCTCCAAAAAGCCGACTGTGAAGGCCGAGCTCTCCCGCATTGAAGAGGAAGAGGCCAATTTTGACTTCTCCATTCTGGACAAGGTGGTCTCCGAGGCCCGTTACCTCGATATCCGTCGTATCGGTGAAGAGACTGCCGCTGAAGTGCAAGAGGTGGAAACCACCCAGGTGCTGGGCGCTGACGAGGTGATCCTGGATATCCGCTCTGCCGACGAACACGACGAGAAGCCGCTGGTGGTGGAAGGTCGTGAAGTACTGCATATCCCCTTCTTCAAGCTGGCCACCGCCTTTGGCGATCTGCCCAAAGAGAAGACCTACCTGCTCTACTGCGATCGCGGCGTGATGAGCAAGCTGCAGGCGCTTTACCTGAAAGAGAAAGGCTTTGCCAACGTCAAAGTTTACCGTCCGTAATTTGACGCTCAATCTCCCATAAAAAATCCGGCCAATGTGCCGGATTTTTGTTTTATAGCTCGGAGCTTGGATTTATGGACAGGGAACGGGAGTGAAGGAGTGCTCCCCCAGGCAACGCCAACCCATTTCCGCTCCCCTCATTTGCCAAAGGTTATCGCTGCGATAGAGAGTCAGGATATAGAGCATGTCGTTCTTGCTGCCATCGAGGGCAACCGAGAGTACCAGATCATTATCCAGTTGCTGTGCATGGATGCGACTGGGGATGTCGCTATGACCGACAAAACGAAGTGCTACCTCACGGTAGTCATTGACCCATTTCTGATGTAGCTCGTTCGCCTGACGTATCTGCTGGTTGAACTGCTGCACTGGCGCCGATGCCAGTCGTCCAAAAACGGCTTGTGCTTCGGCATGTGCTGCTGTCACGTTCGCAAGGAGGAGAGTGGTAAGCATACCGATTTTGTGCATGAGAAGTTCCGGCTAACAACGACTGCTTCTATGACAACAGAAAAGCCCATTTGGTTCAACGCACAACCCACAGAGCCATATTCCACTGCGGGTGTGCTTTCAGTTGCGTTGCAGCGAGAAGGTTGGTAGCGACAGGTGCCAGTAGATAGCAGCTACCCGCAAACCGAACACGGCTGTCATACAGATGAGCATGGCGGTTACTCTGTCCATGTTCGCCTCCAGTGCCAGGGTGTAGAGGATTCCGCCCAAAATGCAGGCTGTTGCATAGATCTCTTTTTGCAACACCATAGGCACTTCCCTGGCCAGTACATCACGGATCATGCCGCCTGCTACCCCTGTCATGGTCCCCATCAGCACGGCGATCAGTCCCGGGGTACCGAAGTTGAGGGCTTTTTGCGCCCCAATCACCGTAAAGAGGGCCAACCCGAAGGCATCCGCGACGGGCAGTACATACCAGGGCATTCTGCGGGGCAGTTTGACCATCCACATCCCGATCAGCGCCGTTGCAATGACCACCCAGATATAGAGAGGATCGCGAACCCAGAACACCGGGGTTGCTCCCAGGATCATGTCGCGGATGGTGCCACCGCCGATGGCGGTGACTGCCGCCAACACCATGACGCCAAATCCGTCCATTCTGAGCCGGCCCGCCACCAGAACCCCTGAAAACGCGAATACCGCAGTACCAAACATGTCGCTGATGTAAACAATCTGCTCAACCAGTGTCTGCATGGAAAACAACTCACGCCAAATTGTTGATGGGGCCGCGATTTTAGGGGCTGGAGAGCCCAATCGCCAACTGTGCTCGACAAA
This sequence comes from Aeromonas sp. 600886, assembly GCF_049174935.1. NCBI lineage: Bacteria > Pseudomonadati > Pseudomonadota > Gammaproteobacteria > Aeromonadales > Aeromonadaceae > Aeromonas > Aeromonas sp. 600886. Next base: position 48,308 of record NZ_JAAKUB010000014.1, read on the forward strand.
ATTGAGAGTCGACACCGCTTTTTTCTCGCATCATGGACAGGGAGGGGCTCGAGTGTGCCTGTTTACCTCCTTATTGGAGGAGGGGCGCGATGAGTTTCTGCCACGTTTTAGTGGGCGTTTTTTTCCTTAAGTTTATCCCCGACCTGTCGATATATAGGGTAAGCGGCGTTAACGTGATGAAGCGTTGAAAAAAATGCTAAAGACATCGAAAAACGGGCCGTTAAATAAGACGCATCGGGCACAGAAAATAATAAAGCCAGAGCAAATAGAAGAGTAAATTTAATAGCTTAGGAGAATAGTCATGGGCCTTTATATCAACACAAACGTTTCATCACTCAACGCTCAGCGTAACCTGATGAACACGACCAAATCACTGGATACATCCTACACTCGACTGGCATCCGGTCTGCGTATCAACAGCGCCAAAGACGATGCCGCCGGCCTGCAAATTGCCAACCGTTTGACCTCCCAGATCAACGGTCTGGATCAAGGTAACCGTAATGCCAATGACGGTATCTCTGTTGCCCAAACTGCCGAAGGGGCAATGGATGAAATTACCTCCATGCTGCAACGGATGCGTACGCTGGCTCAACAGTCAGCCAACGGTTCCAATAACACTGATGACCGTACTGCGCTGCAGCAAGAGTATACCCAGTTGATGACTGAAATTGACCGGGTAGCCAAAGATACCACGTTTGGTGGTCAGAACCTGCTTAATGGCGGCTATGTGGGCACCTTCCAGGTGGGGGCAGACGCAGGGCAGACCATCACCTTCCGGATGACGACCGCCTTTACTATCTCGGGCATGGCCTCTGCCACCAGTGGTAGTGCGACAGTGGCAACCACGACCTCGGGCGAGCCGTATAACATCACGAAGACAGCAGGAACGCCGGTCACATCTACCAGTATGTCGACCATTACAGCTGCAAGCTCGGCCCAGTCGGCTATGGCCAACCTGGATTACATGATAAAGGTGGTGGACAGCAAGCGTGCTGAACTGGGGGCGGTACAAAACCGGTTTGACTCGACCATTCGCAACCAGGCGAACGTCTCCGAAAACGTTAGTGCTGCACGCTCACGTATCCGTGATGCAGACTTCGCCACCGAGACTGCAAACCTGACCAAGCAGAATATCTTGCAACAGGCCGCATCAACCATACTGGCCCAGGCGAACCAGCGCCCCCAGTCAGCTCTTTCGCTGCTGCAAGGCTAACAAAAGAAAACAGGGCGGTTGTTCAGGCCGCCCTGGTCAAGAGATGGAACAAAGGGGTGTTCGGTTCGCACTCTGTTCTATCGGGAGAGATATAATTCTCTACTAGTAATGCCAAGTGTTGTCCAGCTGTTCAGTTCTGTCACGCTTGGTCATATTCTCCTGAGCATATGCTCATCTTTAGGCCGGTTTACCGGCCTCTTTTTATTGTGTCGTCAAATCGACGTCACTCTACCCAACCTAAGCACAAACCGTGCCACAAAAATAATCCTGTCACACCATCTTGCAACCCCTCTATTACGTCTTGCACTATGTTTGCCATCTTGCTTTCCTTGCCATGTACCGGAGAAAAATTGCCGCGTTAGGCAACAATTTTCCTAAAGCTTGCCTCTGCACTGCCGTTAAACAAGGTGAAGCAATCGAGGGGTGTTCGGAATCCAACGTTTGCACTACTGCGGGTGACCTGTCCGTTCAAACAGACACCCGCCAGAAGACTCAGGCTCGTTCAACCTGTTCTTCTAACGGTGGGACGCCGCTTTGACGGCGCAACCCGCAGTCGCATGTTCTTCGGGAGAATATTTTATGGCCATGTATATCAACACGAATACTTCATCACTGAACGCCCAGCGTAACCTGATGAATACCAACAAGTCTCTGGATACCTCTTACACCAGACTGGCATCGGGACTTCGTATCAACACTGCCAAAGATGATGCTGCCGGTTTGCAGATCTCCAACCGTTTGACTTCCCAGATCAACGGTTTGGATCAAGGTAACCGCAACGCCAACGATGGTATCTCGGTTGCTCAAACGGCTGAAGGGGCCATGGATGAAGTGACCAGTATGCTGCAGCGTATGCGCACGCTGGCACAGCAATCTGCTAACGGTTCCAACAACACCGATGACCGTACTGCATTGCAGCAAGAGTTTGACCAACTGACTACAGAGATCAACCGTATCTCCAACGACACCACTTTCGGTGGCCAGAAGCTGCTGGATGGCAACTACAAGGGGTCGTTCCAGGTGGGGGCGGATGCTGGTCAGACTATCACCTTCAAGATGACTTCCGCCTTTACCATCAGTGGGATTGCGGCATCAACCAAGGGAAGCGCGACCGTTGCTACCAGTGCCTCTGGCGAGCCCTATACCGTGACCAAGGGAACATCTGCAGTAACCTCTACCAGCGTCAGCAGCATCAGCTCTGCCAGCGCCGCCCAGCTGGCCATGGCCAACCTTGATTTCATGATCAAGGCGGTAGACAGCAAGCGGGCAGAGCTGGGTGCGGTGCAGAACCGGTTTGACTCCACCATTCGCAACCAGTCCAACGTCTCTGAAAACCTGAGCGCAGCACGTTCTCGTATTCGTGACGCAGACTTTGCAACCGAGACCGCTAATCTGACCAAGCAGAACATTCTGCAACAGGCTGCTTCCAGCATCCTGGCTCAAGCCAACCAAAGACCGCAATCAGCCCTGTCCCTGCTGGGTTAACAGGCTGTGATGAGATAAAAAAGGAGCGACGATATGGCCAATGAAATTGGAATTCCGTCATCGGTCACTCCTTCTTCTCTTCAGTCAAGTAGCAAGAGCGGCCAGTCGGCCGCTCAAGTGCTATCTGGCACAGCAGAAGAGCAGCGGGGGACGGCAAAGGACATGGAAAAGCAACAGGGGCTGCCTGAGCAGGAGAGGGCTGGCAAGCCGAAGATTTCAGACAAGGAAATTGAGAAAGGGGTACAAAACTTGCAAGAGTTCAGTCAGTTGCAAGGATGGACCGTCAATTTCAGTGTTGAAAAGGAACTGGAGCAGGTTGTTATCAAGGTTATGGATGCCGATACCAAATCAATGATCCGTCAGATACCAAGCGAAGAGTTGCTGGCTATCAGCAAACGAATCCAGGCTCTGCGCGAAGGTGATGTGATTGGCGGTGGCTCTCGAGTCGGGTTATTGCTTGATAAAGAGATTTAATAGTTACGTTTGCGAGGAGAGTGAGTATGGCTACTATTACGTCTGCTGGTGCGGGCTCTGGACTGGACTTGGAGTCTGTCATCGCTGCAAGCGTTGATGCCAAAAAGGCGCAGCTGTTGCAGCCAATTACCACCAAAAAGACCAACGCCCAGATCACTCTCTCAGGGGTAGGCCAGCTGAAGTCAGCGATCGCGACTTTTGTCACCACTCTGCAGGCTATGTCAAAGGATGACGCGTTTAACAAACGTGCGATAAACATCACCCAAGATAAAGATAATCCGGTTCTCAAGGTGGAGAGCAAGAGTGGCGCTTCCAACGGGCAATATGACATCAGTGTCGAAAAATTGGCGAAGACCAGCAAATTTGAAGGTAGTTTCGCCTCTTCTACCACGCCCATGATCACTCAAGATGGCACCCTGACATTCAAGGCAGGTGACAAGACCTTTGATGTGGATGTTAAAGCAGGGGATTCACTCCAGTCCATTCGCAAGCGGATCAACAATGATAGTGACAACTTTGGTCTTAGCGTCAATATCATGAATACCTCCGATGGCAAGGCGGCCCTTGTGATTGACTCCGGTGTCAGTGGAACAGGTAAAGATCTGCAGATAACCGGCAGTACACCTGAACTGACTGACAATTTCATCTCCAAGCTGACCCAGAAACAACAAGCCCGTGATGCCGAGATAAGCGTGGATGGCAATAAATTGACCAGTGCGACCAACACCTTTGATGGCACCATTGTGGGTCTCAAGATTACGGTGTTGAAAGAGTCGGAGAGCACCACTACCACGAACCCGAGTGATGGTACCGTGACGACCACTTACAAGCCAAACAGAGTGGATGTGACGACAGACAAGGCTGGCATCAAGACCATGGTGCAGAGCTTCATCGATGGCTATAACGCTCTGGTGAAGAAGAGCACCGATCTGGGCAAACGCAGCTCTATCGTGGCCGGTGTCAGCCAGAATGATGGTGGAGCCCTGGCGGGGGATGCGACGACCAAGGCTGTGACCAACCTGATGAGTGGCACCGTCACCGAGCCTTCTAACAACTCTTCGACCTTCTCTACCATCTTTCAGTTGGGGGTCAAGATGGACAACAAGGGAGTGCTCTCACTTGATTCGACGAAATTCGATGAAGCGGTCGAGAAGAACTTCGACCAGGTAGTGGCTGTATTTGGTGGCAAGGACGGTGTTGCTGGCAAGTTGGCCAGCCAGCTTGAGACCTACTCCAAGACAGGGGGACTGCTTGCCAAGCGGGAAGAGACACTCAATTCTGATCTGCGTGATGTCAACCGCAAACAAGCAGATGTCGCGGCGCAGCTCACCAAGTATGAAGAGACGTTGAGGGCACGCTACGGCAGTCTGGATACCTTGCTGGCCAAGATGAACAAATCTGCCTCCTATCTCAACCTGCTCAATACCAACAACAAAACCAGTTAATTTGTAGTCAGGAGCTGAGTCTCGTATGTATCGAAAAACGATCAAGGCCTATACAACCCAGAGTTTGCAGTCTGAGCTGGCAGTGGCGGATCCCTATCGCGTGATCCAGTTATTGATGCAAGGGTGTCTCGAACGTCTCGCTCAGGCTCGCGGTGCAGTCGAGCGTCGCGATTTCGAGGGTAAGTCCCAATCTATCTCCAAGACGCTGGCCATTATCAATGGTCTGCAAGATTCACTTGATCTCTCTTATGGCAAGGTCCCCGAAGACCTGTTCGCACTTTATGACTATATGAAAGTGCGCATGATGGATGCCAGCCGTGACATGGATGTAGGCGCCATTGATGAAGTGATGAACCTGATGCTGACGGTCAAGAGCGGTTGGGATGCCATCCCTGTCGATGAGCGAGACAAGGCGCTGGCACAGCAAAAGGTAGGCAGACCGGCATGAATGAGGTCAATAGTACTTCTGTGTCTGCCTTGATGAGACAGGGCGAGCAGTTGCAGTCTCTACTGGTGCAAGGTGAGCTGGTTGCAGCAGAACAGCTGGCTGAACTTTATCTGCATGCTCTGGAAGAGGTATTCGGGTCACTGCCTTGGGGAGAGACTCTCAATGTGGAACAGCGGCAGGCACTGATGCAGTTCCAGCTTATTTATGATTGGGTGGGTCAGGAAAAGCAGCAGGCTGAAGCACAATTACGACAATTCTCCCAGGCCGGACGTGCATCCGGTCTTTACAAGCTGAATGCAGGTTAGTCTGACATGGATATCCATCACAAGATTCATGATGTAGAAAGTGAACTGGCACGCCTGGCTCTGCAAAAGCAGCAGGAGGCCGCCATGCTGGAAGTACTCCCCGTTCGTTATGAACTCAATATGGCTGCGTTTGCCAAATACATGCCCGCCATTCATGACTTTTTCAAGGAGTACCAGCCTGCCAGGCCTTTTCGTTTCTTCTGTAATGAAAACGGCGTTCCCAATATTCTGTGGCTCGACGAGGGTATCTCGCTTTATGGGGATGATCCATTTAGCGAGGTTCAGTCGCAGATTGCCGAGGTCATTGAACACAGTGTCTTGCAGTGCATCGATTTTGTGCCCCAGTGGTATATCGATGGCCAAATCCATATCAAATACAACAATGAAATCTCCAAATTAAAAGAGAAGTCAGCTCTGGAAGGGTTGCGTCTAAAGGCAGCATTACATACCGATATTCCTCTGGCACTGATGTATGGCATTGGTTTGGGCTACCAGCTCGGTTGCTTGTATGAACAGTGCAAGATCAAGAATCTGTTTGCTTTCGAGCCTGATCTTGACATGTTTTACGCCTCGCTCTTCTGTTTTGATTGGCATCAGCTGCTCGCCTACATGGAGGAGGAGTCGATCAGTCTGCACCTCTTTATCGGTGTTGACGAGCGATTGCTGGTCGCTGACATGATGGAGGCGCTGCATCGCAAGGGGGCATTCTGGTCGGCAAGCTATTTCTCGTTCTGTCATTACCATTCCCCCAAGCTGCACGCCTTGATAACACAGGTGGAAAGGGAGTTCTATCTGCTCAAAACGGGGTGGGGGTTCTTTGATGACAACATCTATGCACTTGCCCATAGCCACACCCATCTGCAAGACGGCACCCCCTTTCTGAAACGGTGGCGCGATAGCCGAGCCTTCGAGCAGATCCCTGTCTTTGTGGTTGGCAATGGCCCCTCGCTGGATCAGAGCATCGAGTTCATCCGGCAGCATCAGCAGCAGGCAATCATTATCGCCTGCGGTACTGCGGTCAGTGCACTCTACAAAGCTGGCGTAAAACCGGATATCTACGTTGCAGTGGAGCGCACCAAGAGCTCAGCCGATTTTCTGAGCATTCTCAATGCCGATGACTTTATCAAGGACACCGTGTTTCTGAGCGTTGATGTCATTCACCCTGAATGCAAGCGCTTCTTTCGTAAAACAGGGTTGGCGTTCAAGCCCAACGAGCCGATGTTCTCCATGCTGATTAGCGCGTTTGGTCAGGCATTTGAGTACGATACCATTGAATTTTCCAACCCGTTCGTCGGCAATACCGGCCTCAATTATGCGGCCTTGCTTGGTTTCAAGCAGGTGTATTTGTTTGGTATCGACAATGGCTATAAAACAGCCGGACAGCATCACTCCAGCCTGAGTCTCTATTACAACGACAAGCAAGAGGCGAAATACGAGGAAAATTTAAAGGATACTTTCCCGGCACCGGGTAACTTTGGCGACGAAGTGCGTATCAATCATCTGTTTGGGCTAGCCATTCACAATATGGCCAGTGTATTGCGTGATTATCCCGAGATGCAGTGCGTCAACAGTAGTGACGGCGCTTATATAGAAGGGGCAATCCCTCGTCGTGTTGAATCGTTGCAACCTGAATGGCCGGTACTCGACAAAATCCCGCTCATGGATGAAGTGATGGCCACTTGTTTCCAGTCCTTTGACATGAGCAGCGTTGATTTCGCTGCTGCATTGCAGGTGCCGCTGTTCGTTGAGCTGGTAGACAAGTTGCGCGATGACTGGCGCCAGGTAGCCTGTGAACACAATGCGGTATTGGCCATGATGCAACGCCATCACGACTATCTGCTCTATCTGCTGATGAGCCGCGAATCACATCTCTATCGTGTGTTGATTGGTTCAATTAACTATTTCTACGCCAATATCATCAGCCTGATGATGTCGCAGGTGACAGAAGAACCCGAGGTGCTGGCGGGCAAGATAAAAGAGGCGCAGGCAATCCTGGAGTTATTTTTCGAGGACAGCAAAGTGATGTATGCCGATGCGTTCGATGGCCATGATACCACCTATTTTACCGGCCTGGATGTGTTCAAGCGCTAGTCCTTGAATCGGATGGGGATGACTCTGTTCATCTCCATTCCCTAACAGTATGATATAGAAGTATTTAATCCTTTCAGGTGCATATATGGCCACCCTTTCCCTGGCATCCACCGCATTTCTCATGCCCGGTAATGTGGCATGGGCTCCTTTGGCCCGACATGCACAGTTGCAATTTTGCCCTCAAGGTCAATGGCAGCCGATGGCCGCTTGTGACGGACATCTGGTGCTCTGGTTTTGGGAGCAACTGCTGACCGACAGCGAATGCAAGCATTGGTACACCTTGGCTGAACCCGCATTGTCCGAGACCATCGACACCTGGTTGGAAGCATTGCTCTCGCCACTGCGGGGGCTCCCTCATCTTTATCTTGGTGCCTGTTCACTGCAAGGCGGTGGTGTGAGTAGCGCTCTTCATCCCTGGATGATGCAGCTGGATGTCTGCTTTACCCGAGCGCTTGCACGTCACCACATTAGGGATTTGGGGCTGGGTCGCTGGCTCTCTGAGCAGGGGCGAGCCCATTGTGTGGACGAGCGTAATCGTTACCTTCTTTCTTGTCCTCTCTCGATGCACGGCTTGACCAGCCTTGCCGACTGGATTGCCGCGCGTTGGATGCTTGATCAGGCGCCAATACGCAAGGTGCTGGTGCTCGATTGTGACAATACCCTGTGGGGGGGGGTAGTGGGTGAAGAGGGGTTGACTGGCCTTTACCTTGGTCAGGACGGTCTCGGCAAACTCTATCAGTCGTTTCAGGATGCGGCGCTTTACTGGTATCAGCGCGGCGTGTTGTTGGCATTGTGCTCTAAAAACGAGCCTGCAGATGTTTGGCTGGTGTTTGAGCAGCATGGCGCCATGAGACTCAAAAGGCGAAATATTGCAGCATCTGCCATTGGTTGGGGCTCGAAATCTCAAGGTTTGCGACATATTGCCGCCAGCCTCAATCTGGGGCTTGAGGCCTTGGTCTTCTGGGATGATTCCCCCCTGGAAAGGGCTGAAGTTCGCCATGCCCTGCCACAAGTCGATGTCATTGAACCACCAGCAGATATTTGGGCATGGCCTACAACCTTGCTCACTTATGGGGGGTTCTCGCGCATATTCAGTGGTGATGATGCTCTTCGTCAAGCCTCCTATCTGGCATTGGCAGACGCCGCCCGGTTACGTAGCGAGGTTGGCAGTGAACAACATTTTCTCGCCTCCTTGTCGTTGCGTGCGGCGATACAGCCGTTGGCGGTGGATAACCTTGCTCGTGCCGAGCAGATCATCCATAAAACCAACCAGTTTAATCTCTCCTGTCAGCGATATGAGGCGAGCGAGCTCAAACGGCTGGCGCAGTCTGGCTGGTGCTGGCTAGTGTCGTTGCAGGATCGCTTTGCCGATCATGGTTTGGTTGGCTTGGTGCTGATCATAAACCTCACGCCCAAACTGGCATTGCTCGATACGCTGGCTCTGAGTTGCAGAGTGTTGTCCAGAGGACTCGAATATTGGTTACTGGATAGCGTCTCGGCTGCATTGCGCGAGGCGGGGGTCGAGCGTCTGGTTATTGGCTCGAACCGTTGTGCACGTAATGAACCTGCGCTGACATGGTTGGCATCCCTGTCGTTGACCCCCTGTGATAATCCGGATCCCGCCCGTTTTTCCCATGAGCATTACCATAGTCTGGCGCTCGAACAGCTGAATTTGCCTTTTTTGGAGTTTTATCACCATGACTGATCTCTTCACTTTGTTGGAACAGCAGTTTCCTTTTGCAACCGTCACGCGAGGCGACTATCAGTTGGGACTTGGGGCCTTTCCGGAATGGGATTCGCTTGGTCATTTCAATTTTCTGCTGCTGGTTGAGCAGACGTTCTCGGTACGCTTCGAGCCTGAAGAGCTGGCGAAGATGAAGCAACTTCAGGACATTCGTGATGCGCTGTTGCGGCGTGGTCTTGTGCTGTGATTGAAGCTCTCTCTCATGTTCTTGGCTCCCTTGGGATCGCACGAGGGAGCGCTATCATGGTTCACACTGACGCCATGGCTGTGGCCCAGTTTCCTGGACGGGGCAATGAAGCCGGCATGCATGCTTTTTGGTTGGGGATGCAGGAGTGGCTTGGAAACGAGGGCACTCTGCTGGTGCCAACATTCACGTATAGCCTGACTCGCCAGAGCTGTTTCGACAGGGCGACATCCCCCAGTGAAGTCGGGTTGATGACGGAGCAGTTTCGCACTCTGCCAGGGGTTGCGCGGACCCGCGATCCTATCTTCAGCGTTGCGGTATGGGGCGCGGGGCGTGACCAGGTGGTTGCAGCAGGGGGTCATGACTGCTTTGGTGAAGAGAGCCCCTTCGCCTGGTTGGCGGCTCACGATGGCTGGATTGCCGGTTTTGCCTGTCATCCCGATCGCATTACCTTCACCCACTATGTCGAGCAGCAACTAGGTGTCGATTATCGCTTTATGAAACGCTTTGAGGGTGATGTCCGCGAGCAGGGAATGGTGCGCCCCTGGCATTGTGACTACTTTGTGCGAAGACTCGATCTGGCCAGCGAGATAGATCTTTCCCGTCTGGTTGAAGCCCTTAAAAATCAGGACAAATGGCACCAGGGGTTATTTGGCCGTTTACCAGTCTGGGCCGTTCGCTGCGCCGACTTTGCCGCGGTGGCAAAAGAGCTGATCGCTGTCCATCCCCATGCGCTTATCAGGGAGGGGAGATGAAACTGCACCATATTGGACTGGTGGTGGCCGAACTGGATCTTGGCGTACGTTATTGTTGCGAGACCCTCGGGCTTTCCCGCTTTAGCGAGCCGGTGCTCGATCCGTTGCAGCGGGTGCATATCTGTTTTGCCTATGATGATGCGGGGATTTGCTATGAACTGATTGCACCTGCCAGTGATGATAGCCCCGTCAGTCAGGCGCTACGAACCCGTCATAACCTGCTCAATCATCTGGCCTATGAGGTGGCAGACCTGGCAATGGCTGCCGAAAAACTGCGGGCCCAGCGTCATCTTCCCCTCGGGCCCAGCCAGCCAGCCATCGCGTTTGGCGGCGCCCACGTCCAGTTTTTCCTGAGCCCCCTTGGCCACATTGTCGAATTGATCGAGGCACCCACCCCATGAGTTTTTCACCCAAGAGCGGCTATCTGCCCACCGACTGGGACGACCAGGCACAAGTCGGTGAACAGCTGCATCGGCTGCTCACCCTGCTGTTTCCGCTCAATCGCAGCCTGACCGGGGACGGGGTTCGGCAGTCGCTGGCCCTGTGGCGCGAGCACTGCCTGCCCGAGCTGCGGATCCATGAAGTGGCCAGCGGCACCGAGTGTTTCGACTGGACAGTGCCTGACGAGTGGAACGTGCGGGAAGCCTACATAGTGGGGCCGGATGGACGCAGAGTGGTGGACTTCCAGGATCACAACCTGCATCTGGTCGGTTACTCGGAGCCGGTGCGCTGCACCCTCTCGCTTGCCGAGCTGCAGCCCCATCTCCACTCTCTGCCCGAGCAGCCGGATGCCATTCCCTATGTGACCTCCTACTACAAGCGCCGCTGGGGCTTCTGTCTGCCCCATCGGCTGCGTGAAGCGCTGCCGGAGGGAGAATATCAGGTGGTGATCGATGCCACCCTGGCCCCGGGCTCGCTCACCTATGGTGACTGGGTGCTGCCGGGGGAGAGCGAGCAGGAGATCTTGCTGTCGAGCTACACCTGTCACCCCTCCATGGCCAACAACGAGCTTTCCGGCCCCTGTGTCGGTGTATTCCTGATGGCCTGGCTTGCGTCACTGCCCACACGTCGCTACAGCTACCGGCTGATGCTGGTGCCTGAAACCCTGGGGGCCATCGTCTATCTCTCCCGCCATCTGGACCAGCTCAAGCAGCGCACCCTGGCCGGCTTCAACCTGACCTGTCTTGGCGATGACCGCAGCTACTCCTTCCTGCCCTCACGCCAAGGCAACACGTTGGCGGATCGCATCGGTCGCCATGTGCTGGGTCATCTTGCGCCGGGCTACAAAGCCTACAGCTTCCTGGAGCGGGGCTCCAACGAGCGGCAGCTGTGCGCGCCCGGCATCGATCTGCCGGTCACCTCGGTGATGCGCAGCCGATACGGCTGTTATGCCGAGTACCACACCTCGCTCGATGACCTCTCGCTGGTGACACCGGCCGGTCTGGCGGGCGGCTTCATGGCGCTGCGCCGTGCCATCGAGTGTCTGGAGCTGGACGAGCGCTGCGAGGTTACTGTGCTGGGCGAACCCCAGCTCGGCAAGCGGGGGCTCTACCCGGATTTGTCGACCCGCTATTCGGGCTGGCAGGTGCGGGAGATGATGAATCTGCTGGCCTACAGCGACGGCAAGCTGACTCTATTCGAGATTGCCGAGACCATAGGGACGCCGTTCTGGCGGGTGGAGCCGCTGGCGCGGATGCTGCTGGATGCCGGGCTGCTGCGTCGCATCAGCCCGCAACCGGACTACGCGATCACCAGATAGGCTGGCCCTGGGTTGTGCGGAGTGCGGCGGATGGCGTAGCGATCCAGCCCCAACACCTCCTTGAGGGCCAGGGTCTCCCCCGGAAAGGCGGGCCAGTTGAGCTCATCGAATGCCAGCACGGATCCCTTGGTCAGGTGCGGCTTGATGAGCTCGAGGCAGCGGCGGGTCGGCTCGTAAAGATCAAAGTCAAAATAGGCCAGCGCAACCATGGTCTCCGGCTGGCGAGCCAGATAAGCTGGCAGCGTCTCGGTCACATCCCCCTTCACTAACTCATGCTTGACGATATGCTCCAGCGGGCTTTCCGCCTCATGGGCGGCGAGCAGTTGGGCCAGATGCTGCTCATAGCCCGGCGTCACCCCGTAGGCACCCGGCTGGATGGCGGCGTCGCTGCCATCCTGCGGAGCGTGGGAAGGGAAGCCGCTGAAGGTATCGAATCCCACCAGCTTGCGGTTGTAGTTGTAGGGTTCATACATGCCGCGAAACGAGGAGAAAAGCGCTAGGTTTTGACCCCAGCGGGTACCGAAATCCATGATGACGCCGTGGACCGGCACGATCTTCTGATACAGCTCGTGCATGAACAGGATGCGGGAGAGCGACTGGCGCTTGAGGTAGAGGCCCAGGTTGTTCTGCAGCTCGGCTGCGGGCAGCGGGCTGGCGTGCAGCAACTCGCTGAAGGCCTGGCGACGTGACAGCTCTTTCTCGGAGGCGTTGGAAATGGCCTTGATCATCAGTAGTCTCCTGTGTTTGTGTCGCCGGCCGGGGTCGACAGGCAGTGCACCACTTCATATTCGAGGTAATCGGCCAGCCCTAGCCAGTCCTGCCGTTCCTGGCACTGCAGCAGGGCGGCTACCAACCCGGGCGGCAGGTTGCCCTGCTCGGTGAGCACCTCTTGCAGCAGTTCCGGCAATGCCTGACTCGCAGCAACCGACTGCCCCAGTCGAAACTGGTGCGCCAGGGCGGTTAGGCGGGTGATCTGGTCGTTTTTCATTGCACGTAATCCGGGTGATAGCGGCAGCCGGCGATCTCCGCGCCTTCCCGGCTGCAGTTCCAGAACTGTACCTCGGGGTGGCGCGCTATGTAGCGCTCGAGCTCGGTGCGGTAGGCGGAAAAGTTCGGATTGGTCTTGACCCGCCGGCCATGGCCGTCGAGGGCCCAGCTGAGTGCCTGCGCGGCGCTGGGGCCGAGCGCACCATCGGCCCAGCCCGAGTGGGTGAGTTCGCCGGGAAAGGCGAAGTCGGTGCCCAGCAGGATGACCTGGTGGCAACCCATCTGTACGGCGAGATCCACCGCGGGATGAATGACGCTGCCGCCCGAGTGCAGCACGCCCTTGGGGTGCGTCTGCCGCAGCTGCTGATACATGGGGCTGCGGGAGTAGGCGGTCTTGCGCGGCCCCTGCCAGGCCAGCAGGGCTGCCGTGGGAACCGTGGGGTAATAGACCAGGGTGGTCTGGGCCGACTGGGCGGCGGGCAGCCGGTTGCCGTGGATGGCGTCATCTATGGTGACGACGATGTCGGGCCGGATGCCGTGGCTGAGCAAAAACGCCAGTGCGGTATCGACGCTAATCAGAAGATAGTCCTGACGCCGTGTCTGCAACTGGGCCTGCAGGGTGGCCAGGTTGTGCTGCAGGGTTGGGCCACTCGCCACGATCAGCGCCTGCTTGCCCTGAGCCAGACCGAACAGGGAGGCCACATCGCCGTCGCCGGCCAGCAGATCGCGGTTTTCCGCCAGCCGCCGGGTGATGTCGGGGTGCTCGGCGTCGAACCTGGCCCGGGCGAACGGCAAATCGATTTCACTCACCAGCCGGTCGCGGATGCGGGCGGCAGCATCTTCCACCAGCAGCAGCTCGGGCGGCAGGGCGAAGAAAGGCAGCCGCACCTCCCCCTCGTCGCCGGCCATCATCAGCTCGACCCTGGGGTCCGTCAGCCAGTCCTGCTGGTCTAGCAGCCGCAGTACAAGGGCAAACAGGGCGCCATTCATGATCTTCACTTCCAGCCGCTTGAGGCTGCTGCGCCCCAGCAGGGTGCGCGGCAGATCGCCGAGCCCGGTGCCGTAGAGGTGCAGCACCGGCTGCTCGGGCAGGCTGGCGGCCTGCAGCTCGGCTTCCTTCACCCGGTCGTGCCGGCTGGTGAGCTGTATGCCGTGGAGGCTGAGGGTGGAGCCGAGCCCCTCGGTCAGCTCGGCCGGCAGGCTTTCAACGTCCTGTGCCAGCAAGCGGGGCCAGAGGGCGGGCCAGCGCTGGCTGATGAGCCTACCGTGCTGGTTGAAGAGATCATCACTCATCGTTGTCTATCCACTCCCAGCTCAGCGGTTGATTGGCACTCAGGCTGCGGTTGACCCGCTTGCCGATGAGCCGATCGTAATCGGCCGGGGGCAGGCCGAGGGCGGGGCGCACCGACTTGATATGCTCTGCGGTGAGCTGCTCGCCGGCGGCTATCTCCTTGACCAGATAGAGGGAGCGGCGAAATGCACGGTTACCCTGTTCACTGGCGGTGAGCTGGTAGTCAGCCACCCCAAGGGCGGCATGGGCGGTATTGACCGAGGCCACCAGCTCGGTGAGCTCGGCCGGTTCCATGGAGAAGGCGCAATCCGGTCCGCCGTCGGCGCGGGCCAGGGTGAAGTGTTTCTCGATCAGGGTGGCCCCGAGCGCGGTGGCGGCGATGGCGGTGACAGAGCCGAGGGTGTGATCGGAAAGCCCCACCTCGACCCCGAAGCGCTGGCGCAACATGGGGATGGTACGCAGGTTGTACTCGGCTGCCGGCGCCGGATAGCCGCTGACACAGTGCAGCAGGGCCAGCTGGCCGTTGCCATGCTTGAGCGCAATATCGACCGCGGCGGAGATCTCTGCCTCGTTCGCCATGCCGGTGGACATGATAAGCGGCTTGCCGGTCTGGGCGGCGTAGCGAATCAGGGGAAGATCCACCAGCTCGAAGGAGGCGATCTTGTAGGCAGGACAGTCGAGGGATTCCAGCAGATCCACCGCACTGAAGTCGAACGGACTGCTGAAGACCGTCAGCCCCAGCTCGCGCCCTTTGGCAAACAGTGCTTGGTGCCACTCCCAGGGGGTGTGCGCCCACTCGTAAAGGTCGTACAGGTTGCGACCATCCCAGAGGCCGCCGTGGATCTGGAACTCGGGCCGATCACTGTTGAGGGTGATGGTGTCGGGCCGGTAGGTCTGCAGCTTGACCGCACTGGCCCCGGCTTCCCTGGCGGCGGTCATGATGGCCAGTGCGCGATCCAGGTTGCCGTTGTGGTTGGCCGACAGCTCGGCGATCACGTAGGGAGCCTGCGCCGGGCCGATGGATTGATGGGCGATCTGCATCTGTGTTCAGACTCCTGTGCCAAGTTGCCAGCCTTGCGGCGCCAACTGCCAGGGGGCAGGGGGCGCTATCTGCGGTGGCTCGGCAAGATAGAGGGGAAATTGGGAGAAAATTGTTTGCAAGCGATGTGCCAGCTCTTGCCACTCCGGTGGTTGCAGTGGCCGGGTGGCCTGCCATGTCAGCCGCTGGCCGTTCAGGGTCAGGGTGAGCAGCGGGCGGTCATCATGGCGTAGTTGCCACTGCTGGCCATCTGGTAACAGCTGATAATCCGATTGTTGCTGCAACCAGGCGGTGAGCCGATCCAGCCCCAGCCCGTCCACCTGCTGCTGGCCGCGGCGGCGGTAGTCGTCTGACTGTTGTTCAAGCCGTTGCAGAACCTGCAGCAGCCGCTCAGGCTCGGCCAGCTCGCTCAGGGTCAGCCGCTCGGCCAGCTGAAAGCGGGCGATCACCTGGTCGTTGAACTGCTGGTTGTCGACGATGGGCACCGCCAGGGTCGGCAGGCCGAGACAGGCCCGCTCCCAGGTCATGCCGCCGGCGGCGCCGATGGCGAAGTCGTGCCGGCTCATCAGGTCGGCCATCTGGTCGCTCTGGCGCAGCAGCACAAGGTCGAGGTCGGCCAGTTCGGCCACTCTCTGTTCCAGCTCGGGCCAGAAGGGATTGGCACCGCCCGCCACCAGAGTCCAGCGTATGGTGCGGGTCCAGGGCAGCCGGGCCAGGCTGTTGAGGGTGATGAGGCAGGCGCCGGCCGGGTCGGCGCCGCCAAAGCAGACAAGCCCCCGTCGCCACTGACTGGCGTGTTGCCGAGCCAGCCGGCGATAGGCGGGGCGCAGCAGGGCATAGTCGGTGCCCAGCAGCAGCCGGCAATCGGCTGGGGTGAGCGGCTGGTAATCGGCGGTGCGGCGCAAGGGGCCCTGATCCAGCAGTAGCTGGCAGTGGTGCGGTCGGTCGGCCAGATCATCGATCACCAGCACGCGGCGGCAGTGGGCGGCCAGCTGGGTTTCGAGCCGCTGGTCAATCTGGTAGTGATCAAACACTAGCCAATCGGGCTGCAAGCCAGGCAACGGGCCAGCGGCGTCCAGCGCGCTCAGGGGATGATGGTGATGGGGCCGCAGCAACGACAGCAGGTGCGCCGGCAGATCGTGGCAGAGGAAGTGGCACTCGGCCCCGGCGGCGTGCAGCCGATCGGCGATGGCCAGGCAACGCATCAGGTGGCCCAGCCCGATCTCGGCGCCGGCGTCGAGCCGGAAGGCAACCCTAAACGTCATCTTGGGCCAGCACTTGATAGAGCAGTTCGGCCAGGTGCCAATCTTCCGGCGTGTCGATGTCGACTACCCTGTGCCTCGGCAGTATGTGGCCGATCCCTTCCCCGCCCACCGGGCTGATCCCCCCCAGCCAGGCAGCCCGCGTCCCCCAATAGAACTGGCCGGCATCCTGATAGGCAGGCTCCAGATCCTGAGAGCGTTTCGCCATCTGCTCCGGCCAGAACGGCGTGACCCTGCCTTGCGCGTCCATGCGCACCGCCCGCTGGATCGGGAAGCCGAATTCGGCCACCGTGTAGACGAAGGGAGCCTTGCTTGCGATCAGCCGCTGATAGGCGGCCTTCAGGCCATCGGCTTGGATAAGCGGGACCGTGGCATAGATGCAGCAGTAGTGCTCTGCCTGGATGCCTAACTGATCGAGCCGCTGGATAGTGTCGATCACCACAGGGGTGGTACCTGTGTGATCATCGGCGAGGCTTGCAGGCCGAAGAAATGGCACTTCCGCGCCCAGTTGACGAGCAACTTCGGCAATCTCCTCATCATCGGTGGAGACCACCACCTTGTTGAAACAGCCTGATTGTTGCGCCGCCAGGATGGCATAGGCGAGCATGGGCTGGCCACAAAAGGGGCGGATATTCTTGCGTGGAATGCGTTTGCTGCCACCCCGGGCCGGGATAATGGCGATGGCCATGATGGGCTCTCTCTGCTGGATTAATGACTGGCCAAAGCCAGGATAATCGATGACAACTCTTTGATTATTTTTGATATTATACTGGTTTTTCTGCTTGTATTATCGATTTTTGCTACGGAATGGCAGCAGTGTGGTCGATAAGAGAGACAGGTCATGGAAGTCATGGAAACTGTATGGCGTTGAAGATGAGTTATGGCGTTGAGCTACGCCCGATAGCGCCGTGGGATCTTCCCGCTTTGCGGCGTTGGCGCAATCAGGATGAGGTGCGAATGCAGATGGTATCCCAGACGCGTATTTCGCCACGGCAACAGCGCCAATGGTTCACCGCCACCCGTGAGCGGCGGGATCAGCAGCACTGGGTGCTCTGGTGCAAAGACGTGCGAGCGGGCTACGTCAATCTGAAAGGTGAGTCTCAGGGCGAGCTGCTGGGTCAGGCGATCGCCGATGCGGGGCTCTATCTGGGCAACTCAACCGTGCGGCATCCCATGCTGGCTGTCGCTGCTGCCTTATCTCAGCTTGATCAGGGTTTTGATGAGTTGCACATCGGTTGTATCCGCACCCTGGTTCGGGAGAACAATCGCTCTGCCCTGCGTTTGAATGAACAACTGGGTTACCGCCAAGTTGGGCAAGAGAATGGATTTTTTGCATTGGAACTGCTGCCGGCGAATTATTATGCCGCCCGTGAGCGGCTACGGAGATTTTTCAGATGACAATCGCATTGGAACAGGTTTTTGCCGAGGCGCTGGGTCTCGATATCGGCAGCGTCAGCGATGGGCTGGCCTACAACAGTATCCCGCAGTGGGATTCTGTCGCCCACATGGGGCTGATTGCCCAGTTGGAGGATAACTACGGCGTGCTGCTCGACACCGATGACATTATCGACATGAGTTCGGTCGGCAAGGCGCGCGAGATCCTGGCCAAGTATGGAGTCGCTTTCTGATGCAGGGGCTGTTGCAGGGCAAGCGGGTGTTGATCACCGGTGCCGGGCGTGGCATCGGTCTTGCCATCGCCCGTCAGTTTGCCTCTCAGGGGGCTGAACTGTGGCTGGGAGGCCGTGATGAGGTGACGATGAGCCAGCTGGCGACCACGATTGGTACCGAGTTTGGCGTGCCCTGCCAGCCTCTCTGTTTTGATGTGGCTGACCCGTCGGCGGTCAAGCAGGCCTTTCAACAACTTTTTACCCAGAGCCGATCGCTGGATGTGCTGGTCAACAATGCCGGCATGCTGGAAGAGGCGTTATTGGGGATGGCTAACCAGACCCATCTGCAAAAGACATTCAGCAACAATACCTTTAGCGTGATCTACTGCAGCCAGTATGCCGCCCGCCTGATGCGGCGCAGTGGTGGTGGCAGCATCATCAATCTCGCCTCCCTGATGGGGCAGGTGGGGGCCGCCGGGCTAAGCTGCTATGCCGGCAGCAAGGCGGCGGTGATCGGTATTACCCAGTCACTGGCCAAGGAGCTGGCCGCCAGCCAGATCCGGGTCAATGCCATTGCCCCCGGGTTTATCGATACCGATATGGCGCATGCTATCCCGCAAGAGAAGTTTGCCGAGCGGGTGGCCAGCATCGCCATGGGACGGATTGGCACGCCAGATGAAGTGGCCAAAGTGGCCCTGTTTCTCGCGTCCGACTTGTCGAGCTATGTGACCGGGCAGGTGATTGGGGTCGATGGGGGGATGGTGATTTGAACCGGCCTGATTTGCTGGCCCATCTGGTTGAGGGTAACAGCGAGCCCGCCTGGCGAGACCCGCAAGAGGGGTGGCTCAGTTATGGTGAGCTGGCTCGGCGTGTGGCGCAGTTGGCCACCATCTATCCTGCTGGCCGCCATTTGGTCTACCTGCCATTTGTGACGTCTACCATGCATCTGCTGCACTACTTGCTGGCCCTGCGGGATGGCCACGCCATCATGCTGGCCGATCCTGCACAGGATGCCCGGTTGCACCATGAGCAGTGCCAGCGCTTTGGTGTTAGTCTGCGGGTATTAGAGGATGGGGCAGTTGCGCATCTTGGCGATGCGCCTTCACTTCACCCTGAGCTGGCCATGCTGCTGCCCACGTCGGGCAGCACGGGGTCCTGCAAATGGGTGAGATTGTCGCGAACCAATCTTGATGCCAATGCCGCGGCCATCGCCGAATACTTGGCGCTGAACGGGCGTGAGCGCGCCATCACCTCGTTGCCACTTTTTTACTCCTTCGGTATGTCGGTGCTCAACAGCCATCTTTTGGCTGGCGCCTCGCTGGTTTCATGTACTGCCAGTCCCCTTGAGCGCCACTTCTGGGATGAGGTAAATCGCCATCAGGTCACCAGCGTGGCAGGGGTACCCTTTACCTTTCAGATGCTAAACCGCTTGCGTTTTGACTGGGCCCGCTATCCCAGCCTGATGACACTGACCCAGGCGGGAGGACGACTTGAGCCAGCACTGGCAAAGCAATTTGCCGAACAGGCAGCTGCGCTGGGACGCCGTTTTTTCGTGATGTATGGCCAGACCGAAGCGGCACCACGCATCGCCTGGCTGGCGCACGATGAAGTGATGATTGCCCCGGATGCCATCGGCCGTGCCGTACCGGGCGGGCGTCTCTCTCTGCGTCATGAGCCCGGCTTTCCCGACGGGGAAGGGGAGTTAGTCTACCAAGGGCCAAACGTGATGCTGGGCTATGCGGAGCTCCCTGAAGATCTGGCTCGGGGGCGTGATATGGATGCGCTCTTTACCGGAGATCTGGCTCGTTGTGATGAGGCGGGCCGCTTCTATCTGACCGGGCGACTCAACCGTTTCCTGAAGCTGTTTGGCAAACGGGTAAGCTTGGCTGAAGTGGAGGCCTGGTTACAGGGGCGGGGCTATGCCTGCGCCGCGACCGGCCGCGATGATCGCCTGTTGGTGGCCATCGAGGCAGATGCGTGCCCCTGTGACGCACTACAGCTGGAGCTGGCCCGCTGGTTGATGGTGCCGCCATTAAGCGTGCGTATCTACCAACATCATTTGCCACGACGCAGCAATATGAAGATTGATTATCCGGCCCTGTTAACAGTGCTGGAGCAACTATGAACAAGCTGTTTGATGCACCGGTTTTCGGGCTGCCCCAACATGAAAAAAGTGGGCTGCTCCTTGCTCGTCTGAATGAATTGACGCAGCGGCATGGGCAGGGGTGTCCAGCTTTTGCCAATATTCTGTCGGCGTTTGGCTGGGGTCAGGCTTCGACGTACCAAGAGCTTCCCTATCTGGCCGCCCGCCTGTTCAAATTGGCCCAATGGCAGAGCGTGCCGCAAGAAGAGGTATTCAAGGTGCTCACCTCCTCTGGCACTACCGGAACGCCGTCACGCATTGTGCTGGATCGGGATACAGCCGCGTTGCAGAGCAAGGTGCTGGTGAAGATCCTGCAAGAGTTCGTCGGCAAGCAACGGCTTCCCATGCTGCTGGTGGAGCAACCCGCCCTGATTCAAAACCGCAGCGGTTTTTCCGCCCGCGGTGCCGGTGCGCTGGGGCTCTCCTTCCTTGGCCGTGACCATACTTATGCCCTCGATGAGCAGATGCGGCCCAACTGGCCTGTCATCGAGGCGTTTTGTGACAAATATGCGGACCAGCCGGTCCTGCTGTTCGGCTTCACCTTCATGGTCTGGCAATGTTTGCTGGAGCCGCTGCGTGAGCGAGGTCTGCAACTGCCGTTGACGCAGGGCACGCTTTTTCACAGCGGTGGCTGGAAAAAACTGCAACACCTCGCGGTGGATAATCCGGCTTTCAAGCAACGTTGCCATGAACAGCTGGGGCTGAGTCGGGTGCACAACTTCTATGGCATGGTGGAGCAGGTGGGGTCGGTATTTGTCGAGTGTGAGCAGGGCCATCTGCACGCCCCCCTTTTTGCCGATCTGCTGGTGCGGGATCCGCTGACTCATCGACCGCTCGGGGTCGGCCAACCCGGCTTGCTGCAGGTGATCTCTGCCATTCCCCAAAGTTATCCTGGCCACAGCCTGCTGACCGAGGATCTCGGTGTGCTGCTGGGGGAGGATGATTGCCCCTGCGGCCGTCGTGGCCGTTATTTCCATGTATCAGGACGTCAGCAAGGCGCCGAGGTGAGGGGATGCAGCGACACTTTCCAGTGAGCCTATCAGATGTAGAAGATGCCATCTGGCAAGCGGGGCCAGAGGTTGCTTTCGTGGCTCCCGTCAGCGGTTGGCAAGGTTTTGTCATTCGCCCGTTGCCAAGCTTTGCGCCCGTCATCTGCGACTTTGTGGCTGCGCTCTCTGCACGTCTGCTGAAGGAGGGGCGAGAGAACCCTGATCTGGCCGCCTTTGGCTTTTTGTTGCGGCCGCGCCAGATTGAGGTACAGCGCAAACGCATGGCAGGGCGTGCACCCTTGGGGATGGTTTTTCATCTGGTCCCCTCCAACGTGCCGACCGTCGCGTTCTACTCCTGGATCATGGCGCTGCTGATGGGCAATGGGTCCGTGGTACGTCTCTCATCGCGCATCGACCCGGTGCAAGAGGCCATGCTGGCCATCCTGAACGAGCTCTTCTCTCTGCCCGAGTGGCAAGAGATTGCCTCCCGTACCCGTTTTATCCGCTATGACCACGACGAGGGCATCACCGCCTGGCTGTCGGCCCGGTGTCGGCTTCGCATTATCTGGGGAGGTGATGAAACCATCAGCCGGGTACGGGCTATTCCGCTCTCACCCCGCGCTCAGGAAATCGTGTTTCCGGATCGCCGCTCCATGGCGGTGTTGGATAGCCAATGGCTCGCCAACCTGGATGCTGCTGCGTGGCGGCAAGTGGTCGCGGCTTTGCAACAAGACTTTACCCGTTTCAATCAACAAGCCTGCGCCTCACCCACTACGATTTGCTGGTTGGGCACTCCCGCCAGCACGTTGCGCCGTCGTCTGCTCGAAGGGATCTTCGCCCCATTTGCAGATAATCCCTCCCTGATGATGGAACGCCTTATCAATAGTCAACAAAATGCCGCCCATGATGGCCAGATGCAGCTGGACACCTTTTCTGGCGTCACCTTATTGACTCCCACCGCCTCTTTGCGGCTTGCACACATCGGAGGAGGTACAGTCGCCGAATTTGTTGCCGATAACCTTGATGAGTTGCTGCTACAGCCTTGGGATATGCAGACCTGTGTCTGGGCTGGCCCGGATAAAACGCAGCTTGAGCATGCGCTCCTGGTATCGCCAGGTTGTCGTATCGATAGGGTGGCAAGTCCGGGACAAGCGCTGGCATTCGAATGGCTCTGGGACGGCATCGACATGCTAGCCGCCTGTAGCCGTCGGCTTGCCCGCATTGAATAGTGGATGCCAGGTCACATAAATCAAGTCATATCAATCAATTAGCTTGGTCAGGCACAGCTCTTGCAGTAATTATTGTGATGAAGGGCAGGAAAGGTTGACAGAGACCGTGCGGTAGCCTTGTCCATTTTCTTTGTTTTGCTTCTTTTTTACTCAAACCCTGGGTTTCCTTATGAAAATCAGCATACTGGTGCCGGTATACAACCTCGGGCGCTTCATTGAACCTTGCCTGCTTAGCCTGCTGGAACAAAAAACGGATTTCGAATTCGAGGTGATCGCCATTGATGACGGCTCGAGCGATGACTCCTGGGCCATTATGCAGCGGTTGGCGTCACAGTGGCCTCGGCTACGGGCACTACAGAACGCGCAAAATATGGGGTTGGCTAAAACCCAGAAACGCTTGTTGAGAGAGGCGAACGGCGAATATATCGCCTATGTCGACGGGGATGATCTGGCCCTGCCGGGCAAGCTGCAGCGTCAGGCCGATTATCTGGACGCGCATTCCGGTTGCACCCTTTGCTACCACGAAGCGGAGATGTTTGATGATGAGACCGATGCACGGATCAAGCTCTTCACCCGCGATTATTACAATGCTCGCTATCTCGAACTAGTGATGACGCGGGAGGCCTTAATCCGCTTCGGGGTGTTCGTCAATGCCAGTTCCATTATGTTTCGCCGTTATGAAGGGATGGAGAACGCCATCGATGAGGGGTGCAAGATCATCCTCGATTATCCCTGGCATATCTTGAACCTCTCCCACAATCCGGGGACGCTGGATTTTATCCCCGAATTATTGGGCCGCTATCGCTTCCATACCCAGAGCTTTGGCGGGCAAACCCGCAAATCGGCTGAACGTCGTGAACAGTCGCTGCGCGATTTGCTGCGTGCCTGTGACAATGCGGCGGCATTCGGTGCTGATCCCGTGATCATTGCTCAGGGGCGTGCCCATCACTACTACTCTGCCGCGCTCTACTTTTTGCGGCAGGATGATGTCGTGCGCTTCACTCAGCTTATCGAGCAGTCGGTCGATGCTGTGGCAAGGCTAGCCCCGGGTTGGTTCTTCGACGAACGACATCAGTTGGCATGGGCAGAGCGGGCCCATCCCGCGCGTGTCATGCAGCAACTGTTTGGAGATAGAGCGTGAGCTATCAGGCGATCGTCATCGGCGCCGGGCTTTCGGGCGCCGTCATGTCTGAACGAATGGCCAGCCAGCTTGGCTGGAAGGTGCTGGTGCTGGAACAGCGCGACCATATCGGTGGCAACTGCTTCGACGAGTATGACGAGCATGGTGTGTTGGTCCATCGCTATGGGCCGCACCTCTTCCATACCGACAACAAGGAGGTGTGGGACTACTTGTCGCAGTTTACCGAGTGGTTGCCTTACGAGCATCGTGTGTTGTCACGCATTGACGGGCAGTTGGTGCCTATCCCGTTCAACCTGACCAGCATTGAACGCTGCTTTCCGGCGGAGAAGGCAGCGGCCATGATTGAGGCCCTTCAGGCCAGATTTGGTGAGGGGGCCAGAGTGCCCATCATGGCACTGCGGCATGAAGCTGAGCCTCTGCTGGCTGAGCTGGCCCAGTTCATCTATGAGCGAGCCTTCGTCAACTACACCAGCAAGCAGTGGGGTGTATCGCCAGAGCAGGTCTCGCCCGAGGTCACTGCGCGCGTGCCGGTTGTCGTCAATCGTGATGACCGTTACTTTATTGATCCCTGGCAGGCGGTGCCCGCGCAGGGTTATACCGCCATGTTCGAGCGCATCTTGGCGAACCCCTTGATTGAGGTGAGGCTATCCATTCCCATGGGGTCCCGCGTCTGTCTGGATTGGCAACAGAAACGGATACTGCTGGATGGCGTGCCCTTTGCCGGGCCCTTGGTCTATACGGGGATGCTGGATCAGCTGATGCCGGCGGGGCACGACGGCTTGCCGTACCGTTCACTGCGCTTTGAGCACTGTCATCTGCCGCAAGCTCAATTTCAGCCGGTGACCACGGTCAATTATCCGAATGAAGAGGCCTATACCCGCATCACTGAATTCAAGCATCTGACGGGGCAGCAACATCCCGGCACCAGCATCGTTTATGAATACCCCTGCACCTATGTGGCCGGGCAGGGGCTGGAGCCTTACTACCCGCTGTTTACCGATGCAGCCAAACAGCATTATCAGACTTGCCGCGATGAATTGGCCGAGTTCCCGCAACTGATTGCTTTGGGCCGCCTTGCCGAGTATCGCTATTTCGATATGGATGATGCAGTGGATAACGCGCTGAACAATTTCTCTCGATTGGTTTCCGATGCCTGTTTTGCCGTTTTAAATAAGTAATGAATATAATCTATTGCAGAGATAGATATTTTCATTCCGCAAAAGTATTCGAGTTTTTGAGTGTGAATGCTTTTTATGTGATTTCTTTTATTTTGATGCATGTGTAGGTATATATGAGTCATTATGCGGTGATGTCTCCCGAGTTGCGTGATTTACTAGAAAATAGCCAGTTTCTAACTGCTCTTGATCAGTATCTTTGCATTGATAAAATAACACATATTTCATTGGATGTTTTTGATACATTATTGCGTCGTGCATGTGATGAACCCTCGTGGGTTTTTGAGGAAGCAGCGAGACGGTTGCTAAATAGAGGTCTTAATCTGCCAATAGAGGCAGAAGATTATAGATTTTGCCGCCTCGAGGCTGAAGCTCGTGCTCGCAAACTAATTTCAGGTGAAGAAATTAGTTTTGACGATATTTTTGAACAGCTGCCTTTTAGTGATGAAATTAAGGCGGTGCTTAAAGTTGAAGAGCTGAAAGTAGAACGAGAAGTTCTTTATCCAGACCCGATTATTCAAGAAGTTTTGGTACGTGCACAACGTAAAAATAAACTGATTGTTTTTATTTCCGACATGTATTTGCCAGAAGTTTTTTTGCGCGACTGTATTTCAGAAAAATGCCCTGAAATTTCTTATAATTATCTGTTTGTTTCATCAAGTGTTGGGTTGACCAAGCAGAGTGGCGCTCTCTTTAGCCATGTAATTACTCAGATAAAGCTGAAACCAGAGCAAGTTTTGCATATCGGTGACAATCCCAGGGCTGATGTGCAGTCGGCACGGCAACATGGTTTGGCTTCATTGCATTTTGATATCCCAGAGAATCTGTCTGAGGTGTTGGAAAACGAGAAAGTTTATCGGGTAAATGTGCCATCGACCATGCAACATGCCAGGAAGCTGGCCGTCCTGTCGATGCCACAACAGCTTTCCGAGGAGGAGCAATTTTTCTACACATATGGCGCCTTCATCCTTGGACCCGTCCTGACGGCATTTGCCAAGTGGGTTCTGCAGTCAGCCAAACGACTGCAGGTAAAAAACATTTTGTCGCTGATGCGAGAGGGCGGGATCTTTGCTGCCTGTATCAACCGCCAGGTCGATTTTCAATCACAGCAGTACCCAGATATACGCTGTCAGACCTGTTATGCCTCACGCAAGGCAACCTATTTGCCCGCGATAGATGATAGCCAAGTGGAAGAGGCTGTTTCCCAGACCTTGATGCGCCGCAATTACACCGTTCGTGACTTTTTCAATGAATTTGGTGTTCAGGATGTCAGGTTGGCATCCTTTCTTGACATGCCACTGGCGCTTTTGGATCAAATTGCCATCGATGGGCAAGATGGTCTGCAACTGATGGCTGAAGTGTTTGAGCAAAATATCGAGCAGATCAAGAGCAGTATTCAGCAAAGCAGGCTGGACATGCGAGATTATTTTGTTGGCTTGACGGGAGATGCTCCCTATCTGCTAGTCGACTTGGGTGGCGGTGGGACGATTCCCTCTCAAATTAGCAAGGCCATGTTGCAACAGCCAATGAGCAGTCTGTTGCTCTACTGTAACCATAGAGGCAGCAAAAACTCCGTTATCACGCCGATCAGTGCCTTTATTCCGGTGCGTAACGATACCATAAAGGGGATCAAGAAGATTGCCCGTTCACCAGAGATTTTTGAAATTGTTCTCGTTGGTTTGGAAGGGAGCACACTGGGGTATCGGCGCACAGCGGAAGGGAAAGTTGTGCCGCGACAGGCAGAGGTCCGCTACAGTGTCCAGCATCAGCAAAATATCCGGAGTTTTGAGGCTGGAGTTAATGCCTATCAGTTATGGGACCAGTCGCTGGGCATCGCCGAATCCGATTTGAGTGAGCGCATCTCTTTTTTACGCATGATGGAGCGTCTGGTCGAGTGTCCGGTATCGAGCGAGGTGCACTATCTTGGTAATCTGGTTCATGAAGACAACTTTGGCTCGGAGCGTAGTTACAAGGTTATTAATTCCTCCGGGTTGGCGCGGATCCACTCAGAAGGAATAGAAACCTTCTATCGCAAGTTCAGTAAAAACATGTCTTATGGTGAGCGTTGGTTGGCTTGGCCACAAGGTTCCCTGAGTCGGCTGGATCCTGATTTGATGATGGATTTTGTCGGCTTACGCGATGCACGTTATAAGCATGCCCAAGCGATCGATAGACTTCTGGAATTGATGCAAAGTCAACATGCCACCGAAGTCATAGTGTATGGGGCGGGAGAATTCTTTGAGTGTCTGGCACCTGAACTGATTAAAAAAAGCATCCGTATCCGTACCGTGATCGATAAAAAAGCCAACTTTGGACACTACCAAGTGATGGGATATGACGTTATATCATTATCCGAGTGCTCAATTCCATCTGGTTCTGTACTGATTGTCGCGTCCGCCTCCTTTGTGGACGAAATAAAACGAGACATCTTTGCGACTATATCCAGCCAAGATGTGACCATATTGTCATTGAATTGAATTCCAAGGAAACCGACACATGCTGGATCTGTCGATGAAACATGCCCTGCCTTTTGATGCGTTATTGCATCAGGAACTGCTGTCCGGGAAACGCAAGGCGATTGCCTGGGGGGTGGCGGGAAATCTTTATTATCATGTGCTCCAATCCCCTTATCCATTCGTCGCCATCATCGATGGTCTTAACGGTCCTCAAGTCGGTCAGTTCGCCTGTGGCATTCCGATTGTAGGGCCAGATATGCTTAATAATTGCGCAGTAGAGGAGGTGGTCATTGTCATCTTTTCAGATTTACAGCAATTCGGTGGGCAGATTATCGAGCAACTAGGTCATTATGGCGACTATCCCTATATCACTCCCTATGTTGAGGCAACCTGCCAGCCATCGGCGATGTTGCAGCAAAAGCTTGAGCGGTTGATCCGCGAGCGTCGAGCACATCGGCTGCCCCAAGTAGTGCAGCGTGTCGTGCTATATATCCACTCCTTGGTCAAAGGAGGTGCTGAGCGGCAGATGGTATTGCTGGCCATCGGATTGCGCCAGCTGGGATGGGAAGTGCATTTGATCTCGGTGAAGAATAAGGGGTTGGAGGTTAATCACTGGGAGGCGCTTCTTCGCTCTCATGGTGTAGAGCTCTACTTCGTGCCTTCTGCCCGTGAGTGCTGGCCGAACTTGGAGCAGGAGGAAAATAGCTACCAGTTGGCTAATCAATTGGCACCCTTCTTTGAGCCCGGACTGCTTCACGGCATTCTCACTGCCTATGACTATATGCAACGTGTTCAGCCCAAACTGGTTATCGCCTATCTAGAAGACGGTAATGTCATTGCTTCTATGGCCGCAATTTTCGCGGGAGTAGAACAGATCATTATCTCTGGAAGGAGTGTTGCACCCTCAGAGTTTCCTGAATACCTGGCCGTTTATGATGAGTCGAGGTTGGCAGCTTACTATCGTCTGATGACCGAGGTGCCAGGAATCGTTTTGAGTGTTAACTCCATGGCAGGGGCGCAGTCGTATGCTCGCTGGCTAAATTTGCCTGAATCTAGCATCCCCGTAGTGAAAAATGCGGTCATGGCCAAGCGGGTTGAGGGACAAGAGCCTTTACAGCAGTTAGATATTCATTTATCGGCCCCAATATTGATGGGGATAATGCGACTGTCTCCGGAAAAGTCCCCATGTCGCTTTATAGAGGTTGTCGCTTCTGTCATTGCCAAACTTCCTCAAACCCATGCAATTTTAATCGGTGATGGACCATTGCGCTCAGAGGTCCTTGCTTGCATTGCGCAGCAGCCGTGCCGCGATAACATTCATGTCGTGGGTGTGAAAGATAATATTTTTGAATGGTTAAGTTGTGCCAGCCTGCTCATTTCCACCTCCAGTCATGAGGGAATGTCTAATGTTATTTTGGAAGCACAGGCACTTGGTTGTCCTGTTGTAGCGACAGATATTCCAGGAAATAGCGAAACTGTACTGACAGAGTTTTCTTGTGACTTGATTCCCTATGGGGAATGGGGTTTGATGGTTGAAAAGATAGTGTCATTATTAATGGGGAGTGGAGAGAAAACATCAGTTGGTTTGGTGGAAAAGATGAGTGAGCATTATTCACCACGTATACTTGCTGAAAAAACACTGGCACTGACTAATAAAAAATAAATCGGAGACGGAATATGGATGTTATCTTGTTCGGTGCTGGTGAAGTTTGTGATTCATTTATAAAAAGACTTCCTAAACGATTTTCAATATTGGCTATTGCTGATAATAACGAAAATTTACATGGTCAGTTTAAAGGTGAGCTTCCTATTATCTCTCCTGATGAAATTCATCTATATAAGCCAAATTTTATTATTCTCTCTTGTCTTCAGAGGCATGTCTCAGATATCTGTGCTCAACTCGTCAAATTGGGGCTGGATGATTTATATTTACCCTTTCCTTATGATGAGGAAAGTGAAATAAAATATCGAGAGAAGCAGGAAGTGAAAGGGCTAATCGGACGTGAGCTCGTGGATGAGATAATAGGAAGTAAAAACACTAGCGGTAGTGTATTTTATCATATATCACTTGGTAATCATTTCGAGAAATGCCGTAAACAATATATTTCAAAGCCGGTAAATCGATTTTTACATATAGGTTCTGGTCATTCCCTCGGGGTGGAGATATATAGTCTATTACGATGGGGCGGGGAGTGGACCGCGATCGAGCCATTCCCGGGACTAAGCGGGAAATATCCTTTCAATGATCATGTTTCAATGATTAAAGATTTAATGGGGCTTTTCAATGTCCCATGTAAGGTAAATGATGACATTGTATTTAATGATGATGTTGAATCATTCCATCTTCATGATCATCATGGCACTAGACTAAATTACTTTCCTGAGATAAAGCTTGAAGATTTCAATGATGATGAAAAATATGATGTATGCTATTCGTGTGCCGTAATGGAGCATGTTGTAGATATTAATTCATTCGTAGCCAAGACATTTGAGCTATTAGCATCAGGTGGTTTTGCTTTTCACTGGATTGACCTCCGAGACCACCGGGATTTTTCACGACCACTTGATTTCCTGACAATAGGCAAGTCAGAGTGGCGTGACCATTATGGTGATGCTGGCCACTTTTTACATGGTAATCAGCTGCGTTATAGTGATTATCGACAGATATTTTTACAATGTGGCTTCAGGATTGTTGCTGAAGATAAATATATGAAGAATGATAGAGAGCATATTCAGGAAGTCTCTGTCGATTTCGCAGATGAGTATGCATCACTGGGATGGGAGGATTGGGAAGTCGCTGGTGTGCTATTCGTTCTGGAAAAGCCATCGCATGATAGTTGATTATTCTATGATGTCTCATGCGTGACATCATGTGTTGGCTTACCTTTAGGGAGTTATAAAATGTGCGGTATAGCCGGAATAATGAGTATTCATGGTCAACATGATCCTGCGTGGTTGAAACAGCAGGCTAATAGAATGGCGGAGGCGATGACCTATCGAGGGCCTGACGACCGGGGTCTTTGGGAGTCGGATGACGGACGCTGTGTTCTGGCACATTGTCGATTGAGTATTCTGGATGTATCGCCTGCCGGGCATCAACCAATGCATGATGCACAGCAACGAGCCTGTATCGTATTTAATGGGGAGATCTACAACCATCTTCAGTTGGGGGGGCGTCTTAAAGACGCCGGCATATCATTTACTGGCCATTCTGATACCGAGGTATTGGTCAATGGCCTGGTACGGGAAGGTGCTGACTTTCTGACCCGGCTCGAGGGGATGTTTGCACTTGCCTACTATGATCGTGAGCGCAGGGAGTTGCTGCTGGCGCGTGATCCGTTTGGCGAGAAGCCACTCTATTATGCCGAGTTTGACGGTTTGTTGGTCTTTGCCTCCGAGCTGGCGGCTTTGACCCTGGTGCCAGGATTCCCTGCCCGCATTACGGTTGATACAGTCGCCCATTATCTGGCTTTCCAGCACCCCGTCGGGGAACGCACCCTGTATCAACACGCCAGAAAGTTGCTGCCGGGGCACTTGATGCGTGCCGTGACAGGGGCGGTCTCACAGGCAGAGCGTTACTTCCACTTTATCTGTGCCGGTGACCATATGCCGTCACGCCCGCTGGAGGAGCAGGTTGACCAGCTTGAGGATCTGTTGCTGCGTTCGTTATCGCGCCGCTTGGTCGCCGATGTGCCGGTGGGGGCTTTTCTCTCCGGTGGTGTCGACTCCTCGACGGCGGTGGCCCTGATCACCCGTCGTTTGCAACGGCCGATCCGCACCTTCTCCATCGGTTTTGAACAGGCGCCGGAGAGCGAACATGAGGAGGCTCGGGCTTTTGCCGATTTCCTCGGAACCGAGCACACCGAACAGCTGCTTCGTCCAGAGGCTTTTGTTGAACAGGTAGGTGATCTGGCGCGGCGCATGGATGAGCCCAATGCTGATACTTCCTGTGTGCCAACTTATATGGTCTCGCAGCTTGCTCGTCAGCAGGTCACCGTCGCGATTACGGGTGACGGGGGGGATGAGCTGTTTGGCGGTTATGGCCGTTACCTGCAGACACTGGTCGCCGCCGAGGGCAGAGAGCAACAGATGCAGGCGCGTAGCTGGCATCTTGGGCGGGAGTACTACTCTGGTCGCATCTTGCTGTATGCCGATCGCCAGTTGGAACAGTTGTTCGGTCGGATTCCGTCCGGTACTGGTGATCACTTGATGGCGCTGCGCAGGCGTATCGATATGGATAGCCGCCCGTATCTTAATCGCCTTCGTGAGGCCGATATTGCCAATTATCTGCCGTTGGTATTGGCCAAGGTAGATCGAATGAGCATGCTGCACAGCCTTGAGTGCCGCACGCCCTACCTGTCGACCGAAGTAGCTCAGTTTGCCGCAGGTTTGGCACAGTCAGAGCTGATTGCACAAGGACAGGGTAAGTTCCTGTTGCGCCAGTTGGCCAAACGCTACTTGCCGGCGGAATGGATCGACAGGCCGAAAAAGGGTTTCAGCATAGATCCGTTCAATCAACAGGCCAAACAGAGTGCGATTACGCAACTGCGTCAGCAGGCCTCTTCAGGCCAGCTCTGTCTGCATCAGTTTATCGCTCCCGACCGGTTGCGGATGTTGCTGGATAACCAGTTTGACGGTATGACCTTCTATCATGTTTGGGGTTTATTGGTGCTTGAGATCTGGTTGCAGTCCCATGAGTTCAATTTGTGAGATAACGCTTTGGGCTAAAAGTTATTAAATAATATTAATTATAATGACCGAGCCCACTATTATGAATATATTTTATGGCTATATAATAAAGGCGAAGAATTTTTGAAGTTTATAACTGCGGTTGAAATTATAGCCTTGTTTACATTGTTTGTGAAATATAATTCATTCGTGAATTGATAAGTCTTTCTTATAACTTCATATTATATGTTACGGGAGTTCTGTGATGGGTATGACGCCAGCTATGTTTAATAAAATGAAGAATCACTTTCCTGAAAACTTTAATTCGATAATTGAGTTAGGGTGCCAGCAGTTTTATTCATTAAACTCGGCAGAGATAATTGATGAAGAATTAAAGAATTATCAGGATGGTGATTTTACAAAATCTATGTATGAAAACCTAGGTTTAAAATATGATTCTGTGGATGTTTATGATGGGACAATATTTTGCGATTTTAATAGTCAGATGCTCGAGTTATCTCATCAGTATGATGTGGTAACTAATCTTGGAACTAGTGAACATGTTTTTAATCAATATAATGTTTTTGCGTCAATACATAACATTACAAAGAAAAATGGATTAATGATTCATTGTTTGCCTATGAAGCATTCCCCACATGGACTTTTTACATATAATGTTGATTTTTTCATTTCACTTTGTTTTTCAAACAACTATGAAGTCGTTGAGTTAGTATTTGGTTGGAGAGGTACTGATGGTGAGTATACATTTGGCTCATTGTCAGACGTCGTTGAGCATCAGACAACTGAACAATATGCTTTCCTAGTGGCTAGAAAATGTCTGGAAGATAAATTTGTTTCTCCGCAGCAGATAATATATAACCCTTTGATTTCTATTGATAAGGTGATAGCGTTGTGCTCTGGTGACATCTATTTGTTGAGCCAAGTTGTTCAATATCCTTTCACGGATAATGTTCTAAATCATACGCTCATCTTCGATGAGGTAAGCAATAGTTATTCTGAAGTACTTCTATATGGTGCTGGTCATATCGGACAGGCCATTTTAAAATTTTCCAAGCACAGGAAAAAAATTAATATTATTGTTGATGAACACTCGCATGCTATGAATGACTTCAAGGTTAACACGTTGGGGGATTTAGATGCTATTAATTCACCAGTCTATATAGCATCGGATTTCTATCGAGAGGAAATTAGACGTGCTTTATTGATGAAATTTGATGGGAGAGTTGTTTTTTTAAACTGATAAATAGCTATAGATATTATAAGTTATTTTATTACTTTCCTTTTGTTTTTAGTCTCCAATTTTTTATGAATTACTCTTTAAATTTATCCTTTGATTCTTCCTTGACGAACCAGTTCGAGCTAGTGTATTGATTTTTAGAGATTCCTATATGTTATAGATTGTTCATTTTTTGAAAAAATGGTATTAATCGCATCAGTTATTATTTAAAGCTGGTAATTTTATTCGACGTATTGTTAACACAGGGTTGTGGGGGCGGCGTGAACATTGTTGTTTTTG
Organism: Aeromonas sp. 600886; assembly: GCF_049174935.1. Taxonomy (NCBI): domain Bacteria; kingdom Pseudomonadati; phylum Pseudomonadota; class Gammaproteobacteria; order Aeromonadales; family Aeromonadaceae; genus Aeromonas; species Aeromonas sp. 600886. Next base: position 81,735 of record NZ_JAAKUB010000014.1, read on the forward strand.
ATTTCAATAAGAGTGTCGGTGGTGCGGAGACATTTAACTGTAGATTTATTGACTATCTTGTTGGATTAGGTGATTCCGTTGCCGTAGTTGGATACGAGGACTCTGCACTTTTTGGGCTATTGGATAACAAGAGTGTAAAGATAAAAAAGTATATCATTCCAGAAATGGATGATTTCTTTGTTTCTATTTCAAATCAATCGTATCTGGGGGCACTTGGACAGAAAATTATTGATGATTTTTTTGGGGAAGATATATATGTTCTCGCTTCATATTTTGAAGTTTTGCATAGGGCTATGCATGTCTTCAATGGAAATAAAAGAGTTCATATATTGACTGGGATGTTGCATCCAGAAGCTTGGAGTATCTGGGAGCCAGGGATTGGATTTAACGCATCTCGTGCATTCAAACCAAAGTTAATTAATGAAACTTGGCACTACCAGCGCCAATTATTATTAAAGTTGGATCGAGCACATGCAATCTGGTATCCCAATGACATATATCGTAAATATAATTCTGAGTATTTTTCTGTTCCACTTAATCATCACTCATCTGCCACTGTTCCTGTTGAGCCCGTAACACAAAAGATACGGTACAATATTTCTGCTCCAGAAGAGTTTATGAAGGTGCTCTGGCTCGGGAGATTTGACTTTTTCAAGAATGAAAGCATCTTGAGTTTTATTGACAGCTTGAATGTTGTTCTTAACAATAAACCTCAGCTGCATATACTTTTTGATTTGATAGGATATGGATATGCTCTCTATGAGGATGAAGTTGAATCATATAAAAAGCTTGCGCATGAACGCCTTGAAATTCGTATCTTAGGAAAGAGAAATGAATCTGATATATACAGCCTAATTGAATCTGAAAAATATCATTTCGGTGTTGCAATGGGCTCCTCAGCATATCATCTTGCAATGATCGGATTACCTGTGATTGCCATAGACTCTTGTGTTAAAGGATACCGTCGTCTAGTGAAAGGGGTGTGGCTTGATGAAGCTTCAGACGAGTTTGATGAAGGCTCAAGTCTTTATCTCTCGCTAATTGGGGAGTCTTCCCCACAGCGAAATGATATTCATGTTATGCTTGAAGATGTATTCCAATATGGTTTTCTCGAAAATAAATCAAGAAGCTGCTGCAACTATGTTGAACAGTTTCATAATATTGACGTTATTTTGCCGAAAATCAGAGGTTTTTTACTTGAAAGTTCATTTTCAGAGAAATTTACGTATCGATTTAAACGAAATTTGCCAGATGAGTTTTACTATCGGTTTGGAAGAAAAAGAAATATTAAAATAGCTATTTTTGGCACTGGCTCTGGCGCAAAAAAATTCTATGGAAAACTTCATTCTGACCTTGTTTTTTCTGACAGGGAAATAAAGGTGAAGTGTTTTTTTGATAATGACGATAGTAAATTTGGTGCTATATTTTGTAATGCCCCAATAGAAAAGTTTACACTGGAGGCCACCAATGAACTTGATGTGGTTATTATTGCTTCTGATTACTGGCCCGAGATTAAAGCACAGATGATTTCATGTGGTTTAACACGTTCAAAAATATTAAGAGCATACTAACTTGCATAAAAAGATAGCAATCATTCAATCTAATTATATTCCTTGGATAGGCTACTTTGATATTATAAACAGGGTGGACGAATTTATATTTCTTGATTCTGTCCAGTATACAACAAGAGATTGGCGTAACCGCAATAGGATTATGACCACACAGGGTGCTGTATGGTTAACAATACCCGTATGTCATGTTGATAGAAATCAGAAAATATCATCCACAAAAGTTGTCGATAATCTATGGTGTCAGAAGCATTTTGCTATAATTAAAGAGCGATACAAAAAGGCGCTTTTTTTTGATAGATATATAGATGAAATTAAATCATGGTATGAAGATGCACGTGAATTTGAGTATATCTCTGATATAAATATCATGTTTATTAAAAAAATCATGCATTTATTAGGGATCACCACCCCCATCTTTACGGATAGTCATTACTTGAATGGAGGGGGATTTAGCGATGCAACGGAAAGACTGATCGTCATTGCTGAAAGAGCTGATGCAAGTATTTATTTTTCTGGGCCGGCGGCAAAAAATTATTTAGATATCGGGCGCTTTGAAGAAAGGGGTATCGGTGTTGCCTGGATGGAATATCCTGAATATGCTCGCTATCCCCAGAACGGACCTGGTTTTGATTGCCGCGTCAGTATTATCGATGCTTTATTATGTGCTGGCGGTGATTTTGTTCATAGCGAACTAAATTATTAGTAGGAGGACTCATGGCTAAATATGGTTTCTATGATCGACTGTCATCGGAGTTTCCATCACAGGTCATTGTAGATATTGCTGAAATTTGTAATTTAAGATGCATACATTGTCCACACCCTCAATTTAAAGAGTCTGAACATTATTCCGCAAGATTGTTAGACCCTGAACTAAACAAGAAGCTGATCGATGATATAAGAGACAATAGCGACGGACATTGCCAGTATATACGATATACCAGCAATGGTGAGCCACTTATGCATCCACATGCACATGAAATGATCCAGTATGCTGTCGAGCATAGTGGCACGTTTGTCACGTTAACCACTAATGGTACAGTTCTTAATGAGAAAAAACTAAAACAGTTATTAGAAAGTGGCCTTCATATGATTGATGTCAGCATTGATGCCTTTAACGATGAGACTTATGCGAAGATTCGTGGCGGGCGTCTTGAGCAAGTGCGACGTAATATAATTAGAATGATCGAACATATCAAGACAGGGCAATACAGAACTCGTATTGTTGTGAGTTTTATTCGTCAGGCAGGAAATGAAGATGAGGTAGATGATTTTTCTCTTTTTTGGAAAAATCAGGGAGCTGATGAAGTGCTGATCAGGAATTTACATTCGGCGGCAGGTATGTTGGCTCAAGGGGAAGCTCATTCCCATGAGTCAAGGCGCCCATGCTTATATCCATGGGAGCGTTTGACCCTGGATCCAAAAGGTGAGCTTTCTTTTTGCCCGACAGATTGGGCGTATGCATCCAGTTTCATTGATTACAGGAAGACAACGCTAAAAACTGCTTGGCAGGGAGCATTTTTAAACGAACTGCGAGAGGCTCATCTTAATAACGATTTCAAATGCCATACTTTTTGTGGGCAATGTCCTGATTGGAGACTGACAACATGGCCTGATTCAGGAAGAAGTTATGCAAATCTTGTCAGTGACATTAAGGTTATTATGAAATGAAATCATATCGCAATTGGATACCATATAATCGCCCCAATAATATTGGCCATATCACTGAAAGTGATGGAGAATGTTTAGGTATCGGTGTTAATAAAAAAAAATGTGAGGAACTATTACAAGATATATATAATGCAAGGCGAGTTTTTTTAACGCCATCCTGTAGTGCATCTTTGGAGATGGCAGCTTTAGCGATGGATTTGCAGCCAGGGGATGAGGTAATACTGCCAAGCTTTACATTTGTTACCTCTGCAAGTGCTTTTGCCTTAAGGGGCGCAAAATTAGTATTTGTCGATATCAGGACAGACACTTTGAATATAAATGAGCAGCTTATTGAAGAGGCTATTACAGTTAGAACGAAAGCCGTAGTGGTTGTTCACTATGCCGGTGTTGCATCAGAAATGTCTTCTATAGTCGATATATGCAATCGCTATAATCTTGTATTGGTTGAAGATGCTGCACAAAGTATCATGTCAACATATAAAGGACGGCCACTTGGTTCAATTGGTCAATTTGGCTGCGTCAGCTTTCATCATACTAAAAATATTCATGCCGGTGGTGAGGGCGGGGCTTTTTTAGTAAACGAAGATAAGTACCATGGTATATGTGAAATCATTCAGGAGAAAGGAACTGATCGTTCAAGGTTTTTGCGTGGAGAGGTTGATAGATATACATGGCAAATTTTATCATCTAGTTATGTAATGTCAGAGGTTCAAGCTGTAGTCTTGTTGCAGCAATTACAAAACGCGAGAGAAATTACGAATGCTAGATTAAAAAAATGGCTTTTTTATCATACATGTTTATCTGAGTTGGCTAATGCTGGAGTGCTCACACTTCCTGCCGTTCCGGCACATGTTGAGCATAATGCTCATATATATCATATAAGAACAAGATCCCCTGACGAACAACAGGGATTATTTAAATTCATGCGCAATCTTAATGTGGAAGTTACCTCACACTTTGTACCTCTGCATTCTAGTCCGGCTGGTATTCGATATGGTAGATTTCATGGCGATGATATAAATACCACAGCGGTTTCTAGAATGCTGTTACGTTTACCTTTACATGCAAGCCTGACTGAGTCGGAGCAAGTATTCATTATTGATGCGGTCAGACACTTTTTTGTAGTCAATAATTAAAGCTAATCATAAATTTAAATGAATTAGATGCATTTTATTAATTATCTTATAAATATTCATAAGCTATAATATTTGTAATATACATATGGATATTGGCACTCAGTAAGATAATGATTTCACCTTAGCGTATAACCAAAAGCAATTTTTAACAGGTATGTCGTATGAAATATTTTGTAACTGGTGCAGCGGGATTTATCGGTTCGAAGGTGTGCGAACTACTGTGCTTGAAAGGGTATCAGGTTATAGGTATTGATAACCTAAATGATTACTATGAGGTATCTCTTAAATTAAGTAGACTTGAACAGTTAACTCCATTTTCTAACTTCAAGTTTGTAAAAATGGATATCTCTGATAGAAAATCTATCCTGACTCTTTTTTCCAAAGAGAAGTTTGACAGAGTAATTCATCTTGCCGCTCAAGCCGGTGTTCGCCATTCAATGGAATCTCCCTTTTCTTATATTGATAGCAACGTAGACGGATTTTTGACAATTCTGGAAGGTTGTCGTCATCATCATATTGAGCATCTTGTTTATGCATCTTCTAGCTCCGTATATGGAATGAATGAGGAAATGCCATTTAGAGTGAGTGAACCCACTGACCATCCTATTTCGTTATATGCAGCGACAAAAAAAATGAATGAGCTGATGGCGCACACATATTCTCATTTGTATGGTATCCCAACCACAGGATTGCGTTTTTTCACAGTTTATGGCCCGTGGGGACGGCCGGATATGGCATTATTTAAATTTACTAAATGTATGCTGTCTGGACAGCCAATAGATGTATATAACAATGGTCTGTTAAGCCGAGATTTCACATATATAGATGACATTGCTGAAGGTGTGATCCGGGTAGCGGACGTGATACCGGTTGAAAATTCTGCCTGGCGTTGCGCAACTGGTTCTCCAGCTGATAGCAGTGCCCCTTATCGTGTATTTAACATTGGTAATGGTAGGCCGATTAAAATAGTTGATTTTATTCAATCTCTCGAGCAAGCGCTGGGGGTTAAAGCTATAAAAAATATGATGCCCATGCAGTCGGGTGATGTTTATGCGACATGGGCGGATACTGAGGATTTATTTGCTACTATTTCATATCGCCCATCAATGAAGATAGAACAGGGCATACAGAATTTTGTTGAATGGTATCGCTCTTATTATCAATTTTTGGATGTGAAGGTTCAATAATGAAAATTGCCGTTGTCGGTATAGGTTACGTAGGTTTGTCTAATGCAATATTGTTAGCTCAGAACCATCATGTTGTTGCATTTGATGTTAATCCAGAAAAAGTGTCCATGATTAACAGGCGACAATCTCCAATTATTGATTCTGATATCGATCTGTTCTTTAAACAACGGACTTTGGATCTTACCGCAACCTTGAATAAATCAACCGCTTACCAACATGCTGACTATATTATAATTGCGACGCCCACTAATTATGATCCTGATACAAATTGCTTTGATACTGCGTCGGTAGAGTCAGTTATTTTTGATATTATGGAAATTAATCCTGAGGCAGTAATTGTAATCAAGTCTACTGTTCCTGTTGGTTTTACCTCTAAAATGCGGATGACTCATAATTACGAGAATATTTTCTTTTCCCCCGAGTTTTTACGTGAAGGGAGAGCATTATATGATAACCTTTATCCATCACGTGTTATAGTCGGGGCAACAAGTGAATATGCACGAACATTTTCTAGACTTATGATTGATGGGGCAATAGAAAAAAATGTGCCAGTCATTTTTACTGAAAGTACGGAAGCAGAGGCTGTAAAATTATTTGCTAACACATATCTGGCGATGCGAATCGCATTTTTTAATGAGTTGGATACATATGCCCAAAAAAATAATCTAGAAACAAAGGATATTATTGATGGTGTTTGCCTGGACCCTCGTATTGGCCACTATTACAACAATCCATCTTTTGGTTATGGAGGTTATTGTCTGCCAAAAGACACCAAGCAGCTTCTGGCAAATTTCAACCAAGTGCCCAGCAACCTGATTAGAGCTATTGTTGATGCTAATACAACGAGAAAAGATTTTATTGCCGATACAGTTATCGCGACTAATCCTAAACGAGTAGGTATTTATCGACTAGTTATGAAGGCTGGTTCGGATAATTTTAGAGCATCGGCAATACAGGGAGTCATGAAAAGAATCAAGGCGAAGGGTATTGAGGTTGTTGTTTATGAGCCATCCTTAATGGAACCTTATTTCTTTAGGTCAAAAGTCATCACTGAAGTATCCGTATTTAAAGGTATGTGTGACATTATACTTGCCAACCGAATGAGTCCTGATTTAGCCGATGTGATTGATAAGGTCTATACACGAGACATTTTTGGCTACGACTAAAGCAGACTGCATATTTTCAATTGCTGTGCTTTTGTCAAACCAGGAAAGAGTGGCAAGGTCATTGCGCCTGCGTAAAATTGCTCAGTAGAGGGCAGGGTAGTATGAGTCCACTTTTGATACCAAGGTTGTTTGTAAATAGGTATATAGTGCACGTTGGCGCCGATATCCTGTGCACGTACTTTTTGGAAGAGCGCACTGCGTTGTTCAGGGGCTACATGGTGAACATAGAGATGGAAGGCACTACGCCGCTCGGTGTTGAAATGACGAGGTAGCTGGTGTGGTGCCAGTCTTTCGAAGTAGTACTGGGCAATCTCGTTACGCGTGTGAATCCATGTCTCCAGATTGGCCATCTGGCTCAACCCCAGCGCAGCCTGAATGTCGGTCATGCGGTAGTTGAAGCCGAGCATCTGCTGCTCATAGTACCAAGGGCCGTCCGGCTCATTGATAAAGTCTTCCGGTTCACGGGTGATGCCATGGCTGCGGAGCATGCGCATCATCTTGGCAAGCGCAGGGTCGTTGGTCATGGCCATGCCACCCTCGCCAGTGGTGATGATCTTCACCGGGTGGAAGCTGAATACTGTGATGTCGCTATAGCGGCCATTGCCGGTAGGCTCACCATGATAACGGGCACCAAGGGCGTGGCAGGCATCTTCGATGATCTTGAAACCGTACTTTTGTCCCAGGCGGTGGATCTCCTGCATGTCGCAGGGGAGGCCGGCAAAGTGCACCGGTATGACTACTTTGGGTAGCTTTCCTTCCGCCTTGGCTGCAATCAGCTTCCTCTCCAGCTCCAAAGCGCACATGTTACCGGTATCTGGTTCAATATCGACAAAATCGACTTGTGCACCGCAGTAGAGAGCACAGTTGGCGGATGCAACAAAGCTGATGGGGGATGTCCAGACCCAGTCGCCGGGGCCAACGCCAAGTGCCAGACAGGCTACATGGAGTGCTGCGGTACCTGAATTGACTGCCACCCCGAATTTGGCTCCACAGTAATCGGCTACTGCTTGCTCGAAGCGGGGGACTACGGGTCCCTGGGTCAGGAAGTCGGACTTGAGAACGTCCACAACAGCATCGATATCTACCTGGCTGATGGATTGGCGGCCATAAGGGATCATTCAGTTCTCCCCTTTTGGTTCATTTTCAAAAGCTGTTCAATGGTAAAAAAGTGAGGGTTGCTGCGAGAGTTATATTCGAAGCCCTGTTCTACCATTTTTCCTTTTTCGCCCGCCGCTGTTTTGGAGAAATCGTTGTTGCGATTATTGAAGTTGATGGTTGGGCCAATCACGAAGAAGTCATCAAACTCGAAGGTGTGATAAGAGTCATCGGCAGGACACATCACTTCATGGAGCTTCTCTCCCGGGCGAATGCCGATGATCTTGTGTGGCAGGTGAGGGGCCATGGCGCTGGCGAGCTCGGTAATTCGGACGGATGGCAACTTGGGAACAAATATTTCCCCCCCCTTCATCCGCCCAAAATTGTCCAGGACAAAATCAACCCCTTGCTGCAAGGTGATCCAGAAACGCGTCATCTCCTCATGGGTGATGGGTAACGCATCCGCCCCCTGGTCAATCAGCTTTTGGAAGAAGGGGACGACAGAGCCGCGAGAACCCACCACGTTACCGTAACGAACCACTGCAAAACGGGTGGGATCCTGCCCCGCGATGTTGTTTGCTGCCACGAAGAGCTTGTCTGATGCCAGTTTGGTGGCACCGTAGAGATTGATTGGATTGGCAGCTTTGTCAGTGGAGAGGGCAATAACTTTTTTGACTTGATTGAGCAAAGCGGCCTGGATCACGTTCTCTGCACCATGGATATTGGTTTTAATACACTCCATGGGGTTGTATTCAGCGGCTGGAACCTGTTTCAGTGCTGCTGCATGAACCACGTAATCGACGCCACGCATTGCCATGGTAAGCCGGTTGGCGTCTCGGACATCACCGATAAAATAGCGCATGCAGGGGTCGTTAAACTCCTGTTGCATCTCGAACTGTTTCAGTTCGTCACGAGAATAGATGATGAGCCGTTTCGGCTTATAACGTTCCAGTACTGTCTTGACCAATCGTTGGCCAAACGAGCCGGTGCCACCTGTGATCAGTAGCGTTTTATCGTTGAACATTGTGGGCATCTCGTCATAAAAACAGTAGATGAATCATATGCTAGCAAATAAAGTACCAGCTTTTTTGGCAAAGAGTGTGATCCATTCACAAAAACAGTTTCAAAGATTTGGGCGCACCCAGACCACCTCGGATTGGCTCGCATCAGTAGAGCTTTATCAAGATGTGCTGGAGCTCTGCGTGCTTAGCTGAATAGCCTGGCAAACCTCTTCAACCCCATTGAGGGCTCTCGGGGTGAAGCGGTGTAGTTCATCCGAGTTGATCAAATCGAGTCGCTGGTGCTGCACCGCATCGAGATTGGGCCACTTTTGCCAGTGATTCAGGGCGTCAGGATCTTGACTCCCCGCCAGGATCAGCGCGGGGTTCGCTTTGATCACCTGTTCCATGTCCACTTGAGGGTAGGGGGTCTTGGCATTTGCCATGACGTTGACCCCGCCGCAGAGTTCGATGGCCTGAGCCGGCCAGGCATTGCCACTGACGCTGGTGAGCGGTGGGTACCAGAGCTGGTAGAACACCTTGACGCCGGTTGATTGTCCATAACGCTGTTGCAGCTCATGCAGGCGCGCCAGATAGCGATCGGCGGCCTCGTTGGCACTCTTTTCCACACCCAGCAATTTGCCCAGGGCCCGCATCTCGGTGGCCAGCGAGGCAAAATCGGTGGGCTCTGAGTAGAAAATCGGGATTCCCAGTTGTTCCAGCGGTGCCAGCATTCGTGACTGGGCCGAGCGCCAGCCGAGGATCAAGTCCGGCTTTTGTGCCAGCAGGGCCTCGACATTGATGCTGCGATAATTGGCCACCTTGGGCTTGGTTTTCACTTCGGCGGGATAGTCTGAGGCATCATCAACGGCCACCAGTTTGTCACCGGCACCGATGTCGTAAAGCAGTTCGGTAAGATGGGGTACCACGCTCACCACCCGGCTCGGAGTCGCGGCAAACAGTACGCCGGGCAACCAGGCAACCAGCACGCAGGGCAGCCAGATCGGCAATCGCAGCCATCTATCCATGAAATAACCCCGCTATCGTGACAACCAGCGCCAGTATCAACCAGCCCCAGCCGCATCCTTGCAGAATGTTGAGCACCTTGCGCGGAGTCTCGCTATCTGGCTCAGCACCTGTGCCGATGACTGGCCAGCGCTGGAGAGCCCCCTGATAGTAGCGAGGGCCACCAAGGCGGATCCGGCACTTGTCTACCAGCAGGGTGAGCAGCATCCCCATGGCGGGATAGGGCCAGAGCGCGCCACTTCGCAGCAACTGCGCTGCCTGCTTGAGACGGCTTGCCAGCAGTGGCAGCCCCAGCAACAAAATGACGGGGGCATTGAGCCCCTGATAGAGGGTGCTGGCGGCGCGACCAAAATGGTCGAAGGCGGGATCTTTGCGACTCCAGCTCAGGTTCATCAGCTGCACCAGCCGCCAGAGCAGGGCGCCCTGTACGCCAGCCAGGGCAAATCCCAGCAGCGGGCCAGCCCATTGGCCCACCAGGCGCAGGGCGCAGCTCTCCGTCACTGCTTTGGCGAGCCCCATGGGCGAGAGTTTACCGGTCTCCCGCTTGAGCCAGGGGGCAGACTGCAATCTCGCCAGCGGCAGGGTCTCCTGGGTGGCGAGCGAGCGGGTGGCATGGGCGAGTTCGCGTAGTGGGCGGGATTCGAGCATCAGCAGCAGGAACAGCAGGTCGAAGACCGGCTCGCTCAGGGCCAGATTGCGAAGCGACCAGAGCCCGGCTGCGCAGGGGAGCCAGACTACCAGCATTGCCAGCAGGCCGGCCTGCATTTGCTGGCCGGGTGAACCATCGGGTCTGTGTACCTTGTGCCCCAGCCGGGTCAGCAGGGGCGTGACGGCCGAAAGACGCAGATGGGATGGCCACGGGATCACCGCCTCCAGCAGGGCAGCACCTACCAGAATGGCCGCCGTCGTCGAGAGGAGGGCGTCGGCCATCAAATCAAGCGAGCCGGTCTCGATCACAGCTTGCCGAGCATCTTGATGATCACTTCGGCGGAGTGCTTGCCGGCCACTTCGATGAAGGCATCGAAGGATTCAACCTGTTCCTTGCCGGCGATATCGGACATGGCGCGCACCACCAGATAGGGCACTTTGAACATGTGGCACACCTGACCGATGGCGGCACCTTCCATCTCGACCGCCAGCATCTGCGGGAAGTCGGCGCGAGCCTTGGCGATGGCGTCCGGTTTACACATGAACTGATCGCCGGTACAGATAAGGCCAACCTTGGTTTGGTGCTTGCCCTGCTCGGCGATGCAATCCTGAGCGACCGCGATGAGTTTCTCGTCGCAGGGGAAGGCGGCGGGTTGCTGCGCCATCTGGCCCATCTCGTAACCAAAGGCGGTCACGTCGACATCGTGGAAACGCATCTCGCTGGCGATCACCACATCACCGATATGCAGGTCTTGGGCAAAGCCGCCCGCAGAGCCGGTATTGATGACGCAGTCGGGGGCAAATTTTTCCAGCAGCAGGCTGGTGGCCACGCTGGCGGCGACCTTACCGATACCGGAGCGGGTCAGGATCACCTCTTTGCCTGCCAGCTCCCCTTGATAGAACTCGCAGCCGCCCAGTTGCAGGGTGGTGGGGTTGCTCATCTGGCTGCGCAGCAGGGCCACTTCTTGCTCCATGGCGCCGATAATACCTACTTTCATTGCTGACCTCGTCTTGATAGCCGTGTGGCTGAATTTAAGTTGCTGTAGATCATAACAAAAGATGGCGTCGGCGCCGAGAGGCACAAGCGAAAGGAGAGATGAAGCGCGGCGCTCCATATGGGAGCGCCGCAGGTGACAAAAAGCATTGATGAGGAGGGGAGAGTGCCTTTAGCCGAGCGCAGTATCGAGGGTCATCATCAGGGCAAAGCCCGCCATCAGGCCGAGGGTGGCATAGGTCTGGTGACCGTTGCGGTGAGTCTCCGGGATCACCTCGTGCGAGACCACAAACAGCATGGCACCGGCGGCGAGCCCAAGTCCGATGGGGTAGGCGATGGCAAGGCCGCTGGAGAGCCCCACCCCGAGCAGGGCGCCAACCGGTTCGAGCAGGCCGCTGGCGATGGCAACCAGCACCGCGACAGAGGGGCGAAAACCGGCGGCGCACATGGCCAGCGCTACCGCCAGTCCTTCGGGTATATCCTGCAGTGCGATAGCGGTGGTGAGCGGCAGCCCCACCGACATATCACCCTGCGAGAAGCTCACCCCGATGGCCATCCCCTCCGGCAGGTTGTGCAGGGCGATGGCAAAGACGAACAGCCAGACCCGGGAGCAGCTCTCATGGCCGGGGCCGCAGGGGCCGGTTTTGTCGTGCTCGTGCGGGGTGAACTGATCCAGCCCCAGCATCAACAGCACCCCGAGGGTCATGCCAACTACCACTACGGCGGCGGCGCTAAAGCCGTTGCCGGTGATCCCCTCGGCGGCCTCCAGCCCCGGCAGCAGTAGTGAGAAGGCACTGGCGGCCAGCATCATGCCGGCGGCAAAGCCCAGCATGGTGTCCTCTACCTTTTGTGGTACCGAGCGCAGTAACAGGGCGGGCAGGGCGCCGATAGCGGTGGCGGCAAATCCGGCGGCACCACCGATAAGGCCGTAGCGCACGCCGCTGGTCACTTCGCCGGTAGCGAGCATGATGAGACTCTGCAACAGCAGCAACAAGACGGCTGCCAGCGCGATAAAGAGGCCGAGTGCGGTGAGCGGGCGGCTTTGCATCTGGCTACGCAGCTGCTGTGACCATGATAACGGGGGGAGAGCAGAGAGATGGTCCATGGCATGACCTCGAGTGTGTAAAGTGGATGGTGGCATTACATCGATTCGGCCGCCCCTTGTCCATGTCTGCAGGGCGATTGCCACTATCTGAAAATCTGGAAAGAGTTTATCCAGGCAACCACATGGGGACTCTTATCGGTCGCCAAAGGCGGGGGCAAGAGGGGTTGTCTGCAAATGACAGAAGTGGATGTTGAGTGGCAAGTGGGGATGCATCGCCAACTCTTTTAAATCAGCTGCAGATGTCTGCCTTGGTGTTCGGATAACAGAAACAAAAAAACCGGCTTGCGCCGGTTTTCTTGTCTTGGTGAATGCTGGGGAGCTGGCTTATTTGGCCAGGGACTCCGGCAGCTCTTCGCGGATCTTGCCGAGCATCTCTTTCAGGACGCGCGGGTTGGCAACCACGATGTTGCCGGAGTTTTCGTAGTTGTGGCCACCAACGAAGTCGGTGACGATGGCGCCGGCTTCTTTGGCCAGCAGCTCACCGGCAGCGGTGTCCCAGGGCTTGAGGCCGATTTCCCAGAAACCGTCGACACGACCGGCAGCCACGTAGGCCAGATCCAGTGCGGCAGAGCCGGAGCGACGGATGTCGGCACATTCGATGAACATGCTCTGGAACATCTTCAGGTAAGGCTCGATGTGATGCTTCTGCTTGAACGGGAAACCGGTCGCCAGCACGGTGCCAGCCAGCTCTTTGGCTTTGCCGACACGAATGCGGTAGCCGTTCAGCTGGGCGCCGCTACCACGGGTAGCAGTAAACAGTTCGTCACGGATGGGATCGTAAACAACGGCTTGTTCGGTTTTGCCTTTCACGCGCAGGGCGATGGAGACGGCAAAGTGCGGAATGCCTTTGACCAGGTTGGTCGTGCCATCCAGTGGGTCAATGATCCATTGGTAGTCCGGATTGGTACCGGCAATCTCACCAGACTCTTCAGCAACAATGCTGTGCTCTGGGTAAGATTTTTTGATGGTGTGAATGATGGCCGCTTCGGCTTCACGGTCAACGTTGGTCACGAAGTCATTGCTGCCTTTTTGGATAGCCTCAATGTTCTCAGGCTGGGAGAAGGCTTTTACTACAACTTGACCGGCGTTGCGCGCAGCGCGCACGGCGATATTCAGCATCGGATGCATAGGTTCACCACTGGATGTTAAAGAACGGGGGATAAAAGGACGCGGTATGATACCAGTATTTTGTGCGATGGCAACTGTTATCCCCCTACGACCAATTGATTACCACTGCCAGATTTGACGGCTCCAATATAGACCAGATCTGCGCTAGTCTTATCCCAGCAGCCGGATACAGGCTGTCATGAGCATAGGGATGTGAACCATGAATTTGTCATTAGTGAGTCAGAACGTGTCTGCGGCCAGCGAGGGACTGTTGGCCATCTTGCGGTCATCACCCGAGTATGGTGATCACTTTGCCCACATCACCGTGACCCCCCTTGCCCAGTGGCAACCGGCCAAGACGGAGGCGGCGATCCTGCTGATCGACGGCGATGCGCCCTGGCAGGATGCCGGATTTACCCGGGGAGAGGATGAGACGATCGGTTTGCCGGTCTTGCCGTTGCTGATCCGCAAGGGAGACAAGGAGCTGACGGTCTGTGGGCCGGATGTGCGTGACCCCCGTTTCTATTTTGTCTCAAACGGCATCGTGCTGGATGAGTCTGAGCTGGCCGAGCCTGCCTGCAGCCGGGTGCTGCTGCGCAAACTGGAGTCTTACTTCCCGTTGCTTTCCCGCCTGATCATGCTGCGCCAGCGCAAGCCGGTCGCCACGCTCAACTAGCATTTACCATTGCCAGAGCGCACTAGCGGCGCACCGTAGCCTTGTTTGGCCAGCGGTGCGTCGCTTTTTAATGGTCTGGAGCCGGTCACTTGTTGCAAGATGAGGCGGCTATGGTGTTGCACCCTGTTCCAACCGTGCAATCTGGCTATGACCAACAAGGAGTGAATCATGATCGACTTTTACACCGCCGCGACCCCCAATGGTTTCAAAGTGGCGATCGCCCTCGAAGAGCTGGGTTTGCCCTATCGGGTCATTCCTCTCGATCTCTCAGCACTGGATCAGAAGAAGCCCGAGTTTCTCGCCATCAACCCAAATGGCCGTATTCCGGCTATCGTCGATCGGGATAATGACGATTTTGCCGTATTCGAGTCGGGCGCCATCCTCATCTATCTGGCGGAGAAAGCAGGCAAATTGTTGCCGGCCGATCCCAAACACCGCTCTCAGGCTATCCAGTGGCTGATGTTCCAGATGGGTGGGGTAGGGCCCATGATGGGGCAGGCCAACGTCTTCTATCGCTACTTTCCCGAGAAGATCCCCGCCGCCATCGAACGCTATCAGAAAGAGGGGCGCCGTCTATTCGAGGTGCTCGACAGCCATCTGGCCCATCACGAATATCTGGCGGACGAGTACAGCATCGCCGATATTGCCACCTGGCCCTGGGTGCGTATTTATGACTGGAGCGGCATCTCCATCGAGGGATTGCCCCATCTGCAAGCCTGGATGGATCGCATGGCAGAGAAACCTGCCTGCCAGAAGGGGATCACCATACCGCCACGCAAGGAGCAGCCCGATGAGCTGATCAAGCAGGCGCAGCAGATGGTAACCCGTTGATTTTTAACTGCTGACGGGGCGTAAAGCTCCGTAATATTAGAAAAACTAAGGCAAGCCGATTATAAAGATTCGTTCGTTTTCTGTGAGCTGAATCACTATGATGCCCCCATACCACCAAGCGTCCTGTGCGGTGGTCTGGCGGGCTCCCCGCCTACTGTTTCCAACACTGTTTTTGATTGCATCACAGCATCTGTGATCGGATTCCTCTGGGCTATTTTGTGCCAGAGGGCGGTAGCATTTTTTCGATTTTTTGGGACTGATATGGATCGGCACAGTTTTTATCCGTTGTTTTTACTGACCATTCTGATGGTCGCTGTGGGCCAGATGACCCAGACCCTCTATGTCCCCTCCATTCCCATGATGGCGGAGGATTTCAATGTGGCCTCGGGCCAGTTGCAGGCGGTGATGGCCTGTTACCTGATCCCCTATGGCCTCTCCCAGTTTGTCTACGGGCCGCTGTCGGATCGCATCGGTCGTCGTCCGGTGCTAATCGTCGGCATGATGGTATTTCTGGTAGGAACCTTGATCATTCAGGTCATCCCCCATTTTGCCGCCCTGCTGGTGGGCAGCTTTATTCAGGGGCTGGGTACCGGTGCCGGTGGCGCCATGAGCCGTACCGTGATGCGGGATCGCTACAATGGCGCCGAGCTCAACCGCGCCAACAGTCTGGTCAGCATGGGGGTGATCTTCTCCCCGCTGCTGGCACCGGTACTGGGGGGATGGCTGACTGAGCTGTTCAACTGGCGTGCCGGTTACTGGTTCCTGTTCGGTTTTGGTGCCGTAGCCACTCTGGCGATCATGGCCTGGTTTGGTGAAACTCTGCCTGCTGCTGCCCGTCAGCCACTGCGCGTCGGTGCTGCCTATCGCCACGTGCTGGGCAACCCCAAGTTTCAGGGCAACCTGCTTTGCCTGATGGCGACCTTTGCCGGTTTGGCAGTGTTCGAGGCTGCGGCCGGTGTGCTGCTGGGCGATGTGCTGAAACTGAGCGCCCGTACCGTGAGCGTGCTGTTCGTGCTGCCGCTGCCCGGCTATCTGTTCGGGGCCTGGCTCTCTGCCAAGCTGAGCTTTCGTTTGACTCAGGGCAAGCTGATGCGTCTGGGGATCGCCTTTCTGGCGCTCGGCTCCCTCATTATTCTGGTGCCGGGGCTGTTCGGGGTGGTGAGTGCCGCCTCGCTGGTCGGTGGTGCGGCTGTCTACTTCATCGGTAGCGGTATTCTCTACCCGACCGCCACCTCCTGCGCCATCGAGCCCTTCCCGGGTCAGGCCGGCACCGCGGGGGCCATTCTCGGCGGGATGCAGAATCTGGGTGCCGGTGTGGTGACCCTGCTGGCCGCCGGTTTCCCGATGACCGGTCAGGTGACTCTGGGTGCCATCATGACCCTGATGGTGCTGATCGTGGCGCTGAGTTTTGTCTGGCTGCGTCACCACGGCTCGCCTCACGAGCAGATGGCCATCTAAATTTGCTTGCCTGCTGCAAAACAAAGCCCGCCTGTTTGGCGGGCTTTGTCGTTATGGCAGTGTCCGTTTCACACCTTGTCCCATTGGGTTCTCCATTTATTGGGCGAAAGGTGTAAACCATATTCAGGACGGGACAGTTCGTTGATCATCAGGCAAAGAAAAAGCCCGTCACGCTGGTGACGGGCTTTTGCTGTTGGTACCCCGAGATGCCGTTGCCGGTTTGGGCCCTTGAACCGTCGGTTCAAGGCGGGGATCGGATCTGACCGCAGGCTTCTCGGTCGTGCCGAGCATGCGCAATAGCCAGAAGGCAGATCCCCTGTTTGGTATGAATATCGGCTCGGGGACTTGAACCGGCTGACAAACATCCCAGGGAATTTTAAAACGGTTTGCGATTAGGGCTGCTGCCCCTCTTCGCTGGAATCACCATATTGTCCGTGCTCGATCAGGGCCGCTTCGATGGTGCGCTGCAGCATCTTGATCCGCTTGTCCATGGTCTCAGAGTATTGGTGGTTCTTCTCTTTTTCAAGGCAGAGCTCATGACAGAAATTGAGCGCCGCCATGATAGCCAATTGCTCGTTGCTGGAGACTTTGGAGCGTTGACGCAGGTCGATCAACTTGTCGGTCAGCTGCTCGGCGGCCTGGCGCAGGGCATCCTGCTGTCCCAAGGGACAGGATACCTTGTAGGGACGTCCCAAAATGACGATTTCTACGGCCTCTGTGCTCATGCCTTCCTCAATACGGCGGAGCTGATTTCCGCCTTTATCCACGTGGACAACTGGGCGGGACTATATAGCGCAGATGCATAAGTTTCAAGGCCTTGCTGGCTCTGCAAGAGGGAGAATGCTAGGATCCTGACCATTAATTCTGTAAATTTGACTGAACTTTGAGCGGATCCTCGATGAGCAAAACGAACCCCCTTAAATATGCGGCAGTGGCCGACATCATGGAACAACATGAGCTGATGGCCAGCGCAGTAGAGGCCCATGGTGTGATCTGCGGTCTGGTGTGCGGCGGTGTGGCACTAGACGACAAGAGTTGGGTGCCCCATTTCAACGATCTGGTGAACGACGGTTTCGGCCTGCCGGCCCCGGTGCGCCAGGTGATGACCGATCTTTATCACAATGTAGTCGAGAGCCTGATGGCCCAGAAGGGCGTCGAGCTGCTACTGCCAAGTGATGATGCTCCCCTCGATGAGCGCATCGATTCGCTGGTGGACTGGTCACAGGCATTTCTGGCCGGTTTTGGCGTGGTGCAGCAGGAGCTCTCCCGCGCGTCTGAAGAGCTGCAGGAGATGATCCAGGATATCGCCAGCATCACTCAGGTCTCCGCCGAGTTCGATCAGGAAGATGACGAGAACGAAGCCTCTTTCCTGGTGCTCTACGAACACGTCAAACTGGGGGTCATGATGGCCTTCGAAGAGTTTGGCAAGCGCCCCGATACCCCGAGTGCACCACCGACTCTTCATTAAGGTGCGGGTCAACGCGACCCTTACTGAATCTGCAAGAGCGCCTGATGGCGCTCTTTTTTATTTCCTTGTGGTAGCTAACCCTGTGAGGCGCAACCGGTTTTTTGCCGATGACCTCGCATTCGGCCAGCGGCTTTGTGATAGCATGAGGCCACCTTTTTCACTTCTTCCTCTCTGCTTATGTCTCAATCTGATGTGCGACAGGTCGATGTCACCCTGGTCGGCGGTGGAATGAGCGGCGCCGTGCTGGCCCTCTCGCTGGCAGCCCTGCTTCGATCCGATGGCTCCCCCCTCGAGATCCTGCTGCTGGAGGCAAGCGTCCCCGAACAGCACACCCATTCAGGGTTCGACGCCCGCGCCATTGCGCTCTCGGCCGGTACCTGTGATGCGCTGTTGCGACGCGGACTCTGGCCGCTGTTTGCCCCCCATTGCGCCCCCATTACCCAGATTCATGTCTCGGATCGGGGCCACTTCGGTCAGGCTCGCCTGTCGGCTGCCGAATACGGTCTGCCCGCGCTGGGCCAGGTGATCGAGCTGGCAGCTGCCGGTCATGAGCTGCAACGGGCGATGGCGGCCTCTCCCAATATCCGGGTCTGCTGTCCGGCTCGGGTGAGCGAGATTGCGCCCGATGAGGAGAAGGTGACCCTCACCCTCGAGAGCGGTGAACAGATTGAGACCCGCCTGCTGGTGGCGGCAGACGGCGGCAACTCCTTTGTGCGTCAGCACTTCAAGTTGCCGGTGACCCGCCACGACTTTGAGCAGCACGCCATCATCGCCACGGTCAAAACGGCGCAAGACCCTGAGGGACGCGCCTTCGAGCGTTTTACCGAAGGGGGGCCGCTGGCCCTGCTGCCGATGCAGGAGGGGCTATCCTCGCTGGTATGGAGCGTCGGGCAGCATGAGGTGGATGAGCTGACGGCCCTCGATGAGGCGGCGTTTCTTGCCCGTCTGCAGCAGGCCTTTGGCTGGCGGCTTGGTCGCTTCGAGCGATGCGGCGTGCGTAACGTCTATCCGCTCATTCTGACCGCCTGCGACTACCCGCTGGCCCAGCGCACCGTGCTGGTCGGTAATGCCGCCCACGCCCTGCACCCCATTGCCGGACAGGGCTTCAACCTCGGGATGCGGGATCTCGACCTGCTTACCGGCGCCGTAGCCAAGGCGTTGGCAGAGGGGGAGGATATCGGCAGCTTCAAGGTGCTGAGCGGCTACTGGCAGCAGCGTCAGCGCGATCAGGAGCAGACCGTCTGGCTCACCTCTTCGCTGGCCCAGCTCTTCTCCAATGGTCACGATCCGCTGGTGGCGGGGCGCAATCTGGCGCTCACCCTGATGGGGCGATTCCCGTGCCTCAAGGCGCCGCTTGCCTCGCGCACCCTGGGCTTTGTCGCTGATGTGTGCGGCAACTAGCCAGCACTTGTTGAGTGGAACCTGTTGACCACCATTCGTTGATCAAAACCTATTGAATAAAGAGGTGATGCCTGCGGGCGTCACCTCGCTGGCCAGTCGGTCAGCCCTGAAAGGATGAGATGATGCAGATGCAAAATGTGGATGTGGTGATTGTCGGTGGCGGCATGGTGGGGTTGGGGCTCGCTGCGGCCCTGAAACATAGCGCCCTCAAGGTGCTGGTGGTGGAGGGGCAATTGCCCGACCCGCAGCTGGGGGAGGTGGCCGATAACCGGGTCAGCGCCCTGAGTCTGGCCAGCCAGCAGATCCTGCGCCATGTCGGCGCCTGGGACGGCATTGAAGCGCGCCGCCTGCAGGCCTACGACAAGATGGCGGTGTGGGAGCAGGACAGTTTTGGCCATATCGACTTCGATGCCGCCAGCCTGCGTCAGGCCAACCTCGGCCATATCGTCGAGAATCGGGTGATCCAGCTGGCGCTGCTTGAGGCAATTGAAGGTGCCAGCAATATCCAGTTGCTGACCCCCGCCAGAGCCAAGAGCCTGCAGAGCGGCCCGGCGGGCGCCCTGCTGCTCCTTGAAGATGGTCAGGCCATCTCGGCCAAACTGGTGGTGGCTGCCGATGGCGCCCACTCCTGGGTGCGCCGTCAGGCTGATATCCCGCTCACCAGCTGGGATTACGGTCACCACGCCCTGGTGGCGACGGTGCGCTGCGCCGAACCCCATGAAGCTGTTGCACGCCAGATCTTCACCCCGGATGGCCCGCTCGCCTTTTTGCCGCTGTGGCAAGAGAACCTCTGTTCCATCGTCTGGTCGCTGCCTGCGGCCCGCGCCGAGGTGCTCTGCACCTGCGATGACGAGCAGTTCAATCGCCAGCTTACCGCCGCCTTCGATGCCCGGCTCGGTCTGTGCAAGGTGGAGGGGCCGCGCAGCGCGATTCCTCTTACCGCCCGCTATGCCCGCGATTTTGCTCGCGAGCGGCTGGTGCTGGTGGGAGATGCCGCCCACACCATCCACCCGCTGGCGGGGCAGGGGGTCAACCTCGGCCTGCTGGATGCCGCCGCGCTGGCGGAGCAGATCTTGCAAAATCATGCCGCGGGTGAGGATATCGGCCTGCTCGCCAACCTGCGCAGCTACGAGCGCTGGCGCAAGAGCGAAGCGGCTCGCATGCTCGCTGCGATGGAAGGGCTCAAGCGGCTGTTCAGCGGGGCCAACCCGCTCAAGAAGCTGGTGCGAGGCGTCGGATTGCGCGCGGCCAATCTGCTGACGCCCTTCAAGGCGGGGGTGATCCGCGCCGCCATGGGGCTGGAGGGAGAGTTGCCCGCATTGGCCCGTCCTGACTGGGCTGTTGCTGCGACCAAGGGCAGTGCCATGCAGGCCAAGGGTGAAAAAAACTAATATTACTCGCCGTTTTTGACAACAAAAGTAATCCGACAAGGCTGATGACCCGTTTTGGGTGTCAGCCTTTAATTTTGCTCTGGAGCGAAACGTTTTTCTGCAAATTGTGACGAAACGGTAAAAATCAAAATTTAATCTCGCCTGAGTCGGCTTATGGCTGTTTTTATCACTGCATTTATCTTAGTGTCTGGAGTCGGTTTTACGGGAGGGGATTAGTTTTTTTTGAGCGGCACGCTCGCCTGCTTGTCATATAATCCGCTCCGTTCAAGGAATCCCTCTTGCCTGGCAAGGGCAGGAGCGAGCACACACTTTTGGATCCGGTCGCTTTTTGCTGTACGTAGTGCAGTCAGAGCGGTGGCACGGATCGCAAGGGTGGTCGCCAAAGCGAAAAGGCTTTTTGCTAAGGAAAGAATGCGATGATCCAGACTACTGTACTGCATCCCAAACACCTGGAAGCCGGCGCCAAGATGGTGGACTTCCACGGTTGGGAAATGCCCATCAACTACGGCTCCCAGCTGGAAGAGCACCACGCGGTGCGCAGCGATGCCGGTATGTTCGATGTCTCCCACATGACCATCGTCGATTTGACCGGCGAACGGGTTAAAGCCTTTCTGCAACACCTGCTGGCCAATGACGTGGCCAAACTCACTGCCCCCGGCAAGGCCCTTTACAGCGGCATGCTCAATCCGGAAGGCGGCGTGATCGATGATCTCATCACCTATTACCTAACCGATACCTTCTACCGGCTGGTGGTCAACTCCGCTACCCGCGAGAAGGATCTGGCCTGGATCCGCCATCACGCCATCGATTTCGACATCACAGTGACCGAGCGTCCGGAGCTTGCGATGATTGCGGTGCAGGGCCCCAACGCCAAGGTCAAGGCTGCGGCCGTGCTGAGCGCCGCTCAGCGTACCGCCGTGGTGGGGATGAAACCCTTCTTCGGCGTGCAGGCTGGCGATCTCTTTATCGCCACTACCGGCTACACCGGCGAAGATGGTTATGAAATCGTAGTGCCGCAAGAGAAAGCCTGCGAGCTGTGGCAAGCGCTGCTGGATAACGGCGTCGCCCCGTGTGGTCTCGGTGCTCGCGATACCCTGCGCCTCGAGGCGGGGATGAACCTCTACGGTCAGGATATGGACGAGTCAATCTCTCCACTCGCCGCCAACATGGCCTGGACCATCGCCTGGGAGCCGAGCGATCGCAATTTCATCGGCCGTGATGTGCTGGAAGCACAGAAAGCGGCGGGCAACCAGCCCAAGCTGGTGGGGCTGGTGATGGAAGAGAAAGGGGTGCTGCGTGCCGGTATGCCGGTCACCTTCACAGCGGCAAACGGTGAGAAGCGGGAAGGTGTGATCACCTCCGGCTCTTTCTCCCCCACCCTGGGCTACAGTATTGCCCTGGCACGGGTGCCCCGCGATATCGGTGAATTGGCCGAGGTGGAGATCCGCAAAAAGCTGGTCACCGTGAAGGTCACCAAGCCCGCTTTCGTCCGTAACGGCCAGAAGCTGGTTTAATACCGTTTTGGGGGAGGGCAGTGCCTCCCCCATCCCTTTTCATATTCGTTTTTAAACGCGACTCAAAGATCAAAGGAAGCACAAATGAGCCATATCCCGAGCGAACTGAAATATGCCACTTCCCACGAGTGGATCCGTGTTGAAGCCAACGGCGAGGCCGTGGTCGGTATCACCGAGCACGCCCAGGAGCTGCTGGGTGACATGGTGTTTGTCGAGCTGCCGGAAGTGGGCAAGCAGGTCAGCGCCGGAGACGACTGCGCCGTGGCCGAGTCGGTCAAGGCCGCCTCCGATATCTACAGCCCGGTGAGCGGCGAGATCATCGCCGTCAACGAAGAGCTGGAAGGGAGCCCCGAGCTGGTCAACTCCGACCCCTACAGCGCTGGCTGGCTGTTCCGCATCAAGCTCGATGACGAGAGCGAGCTGGCCAACCTGCTGGATGCCGAAGGCTACCAGAACGTGGTGGACGAAGAGTAATGCCCCCGGGCCCTGCCAACACAGCAGGGCCCCTTTGTATGACCGCCAGCCGGGCAAGCACCGGCTGGTGGAAGGGTGAAGTCGTCCGCGCCTGCCGTTTGCTTGCCTGCTTTTGCCAGGGCAAACGGGCCGGTTCGCAACAAGGCGATCCCCTCTTGATGCTGCCGCAGCATCCGGTGCCGCACCCTGTCTGCGGGACCCAGAACATGAGTGGAGTCGGTATCAGCCGACGATCAGGAACATCAGGTCTTGGTTATCAGGATGTCATGCCAGGACTTATTTATCAGGAAATAGGGAAATGACCCAGTCACTGTTTGAACTCGAACAAAAACACGATTTTGTCCGCCGCCATATCGGCCCGGGCGATGAAGAGCTGCGCCAGCTGCTGGCGACTGTCGGGGCCGAGAGTCTGGACGATCTGATTGCCCAGACCGTGCCCGCCGCCATTTGCCTGCCGGGTCCGCTGGGGATCGGTGCCGGCATGACCGAAGTGGAGGCGCTGGCCAAGCTCAAGGTCTATGCCGCTCAGAACAAGATTGCCAAGAGCTACATCGGCATGGGTTATCACGATACCCATGTGCCCCACGTCATTTTGCGCAATGTGCTGGAAAATCCGGGTTGGTATACCGCCTACACCCCCTACCAGCCCGAGCTGGCGCAGGGCCGTCTCGAAGCCCTGCTCAACTTCCAGCAGCTGACGCTGGATCTCACCGGCATGGATCTGGCCAGTGCCTCCCTGCTGGATGAAGCGACCGCCGCCGCCGAGGCGATGGCGCTGGCCAAGCGGATGGCCAAGTCCAAATCCAACCTCTTCTTCGTGGCCGATGATGTGCACCCGCAGGTGATCGACGTGGTCAAGGAGCGCGCGGTCCACTTCGGTTTTGACGTGGCGGTTGGCGCCGCGAGCGACGCAGTGAGCGAAGAGGTGTTCGGTGCCCTGTTCCAGTACCCCACCACCACAGGTGAGGTGAAAGATTTGCGTGCCCTGATTGCCGCGGTACAGGCCCAGAAAGGGCTGGCCTGCGTCAGCGCCGATCTGCTCTCTCTGCTGCTGCTCAAATCCCCGGGCGAGCTGGGGGCCGACGTGGTGTTGGGCTCCGCCCAGCGCTTTGGTGTGCCCATGGGCTACGGTGGCCCCCACGCCGCCTTCTTCGCCACCCGCGATGCCTACAAGCGCTCCATGCCGGGCCGCATTATCGGTGTCTCCAAGGATGCCCGCGGCAAGGCCGCACTGCGCATGGCGATGCAGACCCGCGAGCAGCATATCCGCCGCGAGAAGGCCAACTCCAACATCTGTACCGCTCAGGTGCTGCTGGCCAACATGGCGAGCTTCTACGCTGTCTACCATGGCCCGGTAGGGCTGAAAACCATCGCCTCCCGCGTGCACCGTCTCACTACCATTCTGGCGCTTGGCCTCAAGGCCAAGGGGGGGGCCCTCAAGCATGCCAGCTGGTTCGATACCCTGACCGTGCTGACGGCAGATAAAGCAGCACTTATTGCCAAGGCTGAAGCTAATGGCATCAACCTGCGCGCGGATCTCGACGGTGCGGTAGGGGTGTCACTCTCTGAAACCACCACCCGCGCTGATGTGGCCGAGCTGTTCGATCTCTTCCTCGGTCAAGGCCACGGCTTGGATATCGAGGCCCTCGACAAGGCGGCGCAGGCCCATCACGCCATCCCGCAGGATCTGCTGCGCACCGACGCCGTGCTGACCCACGAGGTGTTCAACAAGTACCACTCCGAAACCGAGATGCTGCGTTATATCCACCGTCTCGAAGCCAAGGATCTGGCGCTCAACTACGCCATGATCTCCTTGGGCTCCTGCACCATGAAGCTCAATGCTACCGCCGAGATGATCCCGGTGACCTGGCCCGAGTTCGGCAAGTTGCACCCGTTCGCCCCGCTGGCACAGGCCAAGGGCTACCAACTGCTGCTGGCCGACCTCGAAAACTGGCTGGTGAAGGTGACCGGTTACGATGCGGTCTGCATGCAGCCCAACTCCGGGGCGCAGGGCGAGTACGCCGGTCTCTTGGCCATCAAGAAGTACCACGAATCCCGCGGCGAGGGGCATCGCGACATCTGCCTGATCCCAGCTTCTGCCCACGGCACCAACCCGGCCTCTGCCCAGATGGCGGGGCTCAAGGTGATCGTCACCGCCTGTGACAAGTCCGGCAACGTAGATCTCGACGATCTGCGTGCCAAGGCGGCCGAGGCGGGGGATCAGCTCTCCTGTCTGATGGTGACCTACCCCTCCACCCACGGGGTGTACGAGGAGACCATCAAGGAGGTGTGCGACATCGTTCACCAGCACGGTGGTCAGGTCTATCTGGACGGCGCCAACATGAACGCGCAAGTTGGATTGACGGCACCGGGCTTTATCGGGGCGGACGTATCTCACCTCAACCTGCACAAGACCTTCGCCATTCCTCACGGCGGTGGCGGCCCGGGCATGGGCCCCATCGGCGTGAAGAAACATCTGGCACCGTTCGTGGCCGGTCACGCCGTGGTCAAGACCGACAAGGAGAGCCGTGACAATGGCGCCGTGTCGGCGGCACCGTTCGGCTCGGCCAGCATCCTGCCCATCAGCTGGATGTATATCGCCATGCTGGGTGACGAGGGGCTGAAGAGATCCACTCAGGTAGCGATCCTCAACGCCAACTATCTGGCCAAGAAGCTGGGGGAATCCTTCCCGGTGCTCTATTCCGGGCGCAACGGTCGGGTAGCCCACGAGTGCATTCTGGATATCCGCCCGCTCAAGGAGGCTTCCGGCATCAGCGAGATGGACGTGGCCAAGCGGCTGATGGACTACGGCTTCCACGCACCGACCATGAGCTTCCCGGTAGCGGGTACCCTGATGGTCGAGCCGACAGAGTCGGAATCCAAGCGCGAGCTGGATCGCTTCGTCGAGGCGATGACCTCCATCCGCGCCGAGATTGCCAAGGTGCAGGAGGGGCAGTGGAGCCTCGCCGATAACCCGCTGGTCCATGCGCCGCACACTCAGGATGACGTGATGGATGCAGAGTGGTCCCGTGGCTACAGCCGCGCCGAGGCGGTCTTCCCGTCCGACACCGTGCGCGCCAGCAAGCTGTGGCCATCTGTGAACCGCATCGACGATGTGTATGGTGATCGAAACCTGTTCTGCGCCTGCATTCCGACCGAGGATTACGCCAAGTAAGTGGCGTCCAGGAGCAACAGTTAAGCCGTATAAACAACAGGGCCACCCAGACGGGTGGCCCTTCGTTTACATGGACTTTATCTGCATGCTGCTATCCGAATGTCCGGCTTAGGTCCTTGAGCTGGCTCGCTTTGCTCTGCAAGTTGGCACTGGTTTTACTGACCTGATCGATTTTGAGGCTGTTATCGTGAGAAAGTGAGGATATCTGATTGATATTACGACAGATCTCCTCGATCACCGCTTGCTGCTGAGTCGCTGCAGCG
This sequence comes from Aeromonas sp. 600886, assembly GCF_049174935.1. NCBI lineage: Bacteria > Pseudomonadati > Pseudomonadota > Gammaproteobacteria > Aeromonadales > Aeromonadaceae > Aeromonas > Aeromonas sp. 600886. Next base: position 108,087 of record NZ_JAAKUB010000014.1, read on the forward strand.
GAAACTTGATTGGAAAAATCAGAGACCTTGTCTATTTCGATCACGACCTGATTCAGGTTGCCGGTGCTTGCCCGAGTGGTTGCGAGGCAATCATTGGTTCTGGTCACATTGAGATGCATCATCTCTTTCCATCCCCCGAGGGTTTGCTGGATATGACCAATGCTGCTCTGGATCTGCTCTGTTGCTCTATGGGTTCTGGTCGACAGGCTGCGTACCTCGTCAGCCACCACTGCAAAGCCGCGTCCCTGATCGCCCGCCCGCGCTGCTTCAATGGAGGCATTGAGTGCCAGCAGGTTGGTTTGATCCGCAATCCCGCGAATTTCACTCATGATGCTGCCGATCCGTTCGGACTCGCTTGCCAGCTCGACGGCTGACTGGAAGGCCTGCTCTGCCTGGGTAGCCAGTGCCGACATCTCTTCTCCCGCATCGGAAAGCTGATTGCTGGTGGTGATGCAATGGTTGCGCGCCTCTTCTATCTGCTGGTTGCTGTCCTGAATATTGCGGCTGATCTCTTCGGCAGCTGATGCCATCTGGGTAACTGCGGTGGCGACTTGCTGAATTTGCATATCCTGTGAGGAGATATCCCTGCTGGCCAGTGCGGCCGAACCACTCAAATTGTTGGCCATGGCATTGAGCGAGAGTGTGGTGTCATCGACTCTTCCCAGCACGGTACGGATTCTGGCTTGCCAGAGCTTGATATGGAAATCGGCAATGCTGTGGGGGGCATCCCCCGAGAAGATCAGGCGGCTGATGCTGTCGTAGTCCTGCTCAAGCTGTTGCAAGAATCGCGGTGTGAGGAAGAGCGCATTACGGTTGAACCAGAGGGTGGCCAATAGGGGAATGATGATCCAGAGCGCCTGCAGTGGTGTGAGCAGCCAGAGCGCGCTGATCACGCTGAGCAGCAGCAGGGGTATGGTCATGATGGCCGGAGTGAGCAGGCGCTGCCCCATGTGAATGGCGGAGCCGGTTTCGCGTGCCTTAAGGGTTTTGTACATCTTGTTGGCACGCGCTTTGTGCTCTGCGGAGGGTCGGCAACGAACGGATTGGTAACCCACCATCTTGCCATCTTCATAGATCGGGGTGACATAGGCATCAACCCAGTAATAGCTACCATCCTTGCAGCGGTTTTTGACTATGCCCCGCCACGGCTTGCCCGCTTTTAGATGGGCCCAGAGATCGGCGAATGCCGCCTTGGGCATGTCTGGGTGGCGTACCAGGTTGTGATGTTGTCCCAGCATCTCTTCAAGGCTATAGCCTGCCACCTGACAAAACGCCGGATTGGCGTAGGTGATGTCTCCTTTGAGATCGGTGGTCGATACCAACTGGACGTTGTCGGTAAATTCAACTTCGGTATCTGTAGTGTGAGGTGTGTTGGTTACCATGATCAGGCTCCGGTTTTACCATAACGGAATGCATCGTCTGAGTATGGCAGAGGCTGCTCATTTTATTGTGTTGTTGCTCATTAACTGTTCTGCGCCTAGCAGGGGCATCTACACATCTTCCATCGCAACGGTTTGGCGGGGGACGCAAGCCAAGTAACATCGCATGAGTTATAGCCACGCAGCGATACAGGTAAGGCAATTAAGTTGGGGGCGATTTTATGGAATTATGACGGCACCCTGGTCAATTCGGTGCCGCAGAATATCGATATCGCCAAGCAGATCCTGGCTGAGGTCGCCCCCCATCTGACCGGCGATCAGTTACCTCGTTATCTGCGCAGCGAAGCGGAGTATCACCACGCCAATCACGCCGCCAAGAACTGGCAGGCGCTCGATATGGATTAGTACGGCCTGTCGCGGGACGAGCCTAGTGCAGGCTGGCAGTCTGTGAGCCAAACATCAGGAGAGACAGGGACTTAGGTGCATTTTTTAGTAGCTGGAGGTGGTGATTGACCATTTCTCTGCCATTTCCCATGGCATTTGTTCGAAAAACGCCTAAAAAACCTTCTCCGGGTGCTTGAACTGCATGGCGTGAACAGCCGGTTCAAGGCTGTGGTCGGCTATGATGACGTGCCCGGACTGCAGCAAAAACCTCATCCTTTCGGTGGCCTCAAATGTCTGGAGTCTATCTTCGGCCCAGCCTGGTGCCAGTCGCTGATCTATATCGGTGACCATGAAGCGGATGTGCAGTTTGCCCGTCATTTGCAAGGGGCGCTTGGCGAGCAGAGCCGCGCGACCCCGGAGCGCTGGGAACACCAACCCGACCATATCGTCTGTGACGTCGAGGATCTGCTCACCATCGTCGGGCAATATCTGTAACGCCGGTTGCAGATTGTCATACGGAACATGCAAAACGCCGATCTGTTGATCGGCGTTTTGTCTATGTGAAGCCTGATGGTTTCACACTCAGCTGGCTTAACACTCTGCCTGCTTAAAAATGGGTGGTTTAAAACAGCAGTTGCGTCAGGTAGCCCATCAGGATCGCCATGCCGAGGATCACGGTAAGGAAGGACGCAATCATCGGGGTTCTGAACATGGATTTGAGCAGGATCACCTCGGTCAGGCTGGCGCCGGCACTGCCGATGATCAGCGCCATGACGGCGCCCATCCCCATCCCTTTGCCCAGCAGTACCGACGCCAGCGGGATCACGGCCTCGGCACGGATGTAGAGCGGGATCCCGACGATGGCGCTGAAGGGGATGGCCAGCGGGTTGTCGGCGCCAGCATGGGCGGCGATCCACTCGGCCGGAATAAAACCGTAAATAAACGAGCCGATGAGCACCCCCAGCAGCAGGAAGGGCAATACCGCTTTGAACTGCTGCCAGGCATCAATGCGAGCTTTGCCCCAGGCGGTGGGGAGCTGTGGTGCTCTGGTCAGGACTGCCGTGCCATCGCCGCAGCAGGAGAGGGTTGCCTGTTCTGCCATCTCTGGTTGCGGAGCCGGGCAGCACGCTGCCCCGTTGAGGGGTTTGATTGCGCGAATGGCACTGCGTTGGTTGTCACTGCAATGTGCTTGAGTTGTGGTGCGGGTCGCCAGGCCACAGCCGCTACCGCAAGAGGGGGTGGCCTCTTTGGGGTCGATGACATGTCGCTCGAACCCGAGCCTGTCGAGCAGCATGCTCGCCATGACGGAGACGCTGGCGGCGATTACGGCGTAGAGCAGGGTCACTTTCCAGCCGAAGGTGGCCCACATCAAGCCGACGATGATGGGGTTCAGCAGTGGCGAGATAAACAGGAAGGTGAGAGTGGGGCCAAAGCCAGCCTTGGCCGAGAGCAGCCCTCTCAGCATGGGGATGGTGGAGCAGCTGCAAAAGGGGGTGACGGCACCGAGCAGGGCCGAGAGCAGATAGCCCTTGCCATGTCTCGCCCCCAGCATCCGCTGGATCTTCTCGTCGGGGATCTTCTGACGGATCAGGCTGACCCCGGCGCTAATGACCAGAAACAGCACCGACAGCTCGACAGCCAGAAACAGGAACATCTGGGCTGCATCGGTCAGCATGGTTAACCACTCATTCATTGTCGTATCCTCACTTGGTTTCTATATTTCCAAAATAATCGAAATTAATGGTCGGTCAAGATATTTCTGGTATTATCGAAATATCAAATTCGTGGAGGGCGCAGAGATGCAACTAGAAGAGGTCGCCAAGGCATTGAAAGAGCTGGGTCATCCGACCCGGCTGTTTATCTTCAAGCATCTGGTCAAGGCGGGAGAGCAGGGGCTGCCAGTGGGGGAGCTGCAAAAGCAGCTGGTGATCCCCGCTTCCACCCTCAGCCACCATATCGCGGCGCTGGTCTCGGTGGGGCTGGTGAAGCAAAACCGGGAGAGTCGCACCCTGCTTTGCGTCTCTCAATACGCGGTGTTGGAGGAGATCATCGCCTTTTTCCGCGATGAGTGTTGCGTCAACAGCCCGGAGCATCGGCAAGATCAAAGGCAAGAGCTGCCTTCCTGAGGGCTATGGCTGCTAGTAGTGCGGTCAGTTGCGCTGCGCGCAATAAAAAAAACGCCGATCATCCGATCGGCGTTTTGCATTGTTTTTCTCAGCTACGGGCATTAACCCAGATTGGCTGCGACCTTGCTTTGAGCTTGTCCTTTGCGCTTGATGACAAAGCCAATGCCCAGTACCACCAGCCAGGCGGGGATCAGTTCGACCGAGATGCGGAAATCGGGGGTCATATACATGATCACCAGAATACCGGCCATGAACGCGAGGCAGAGGTAGTTGCCGAAGGGATACCAGAACGCCTTGAACTTGGGCTGGACGCCTTCCGCGACCTTGGCCTTGCGGAACTTGAGGTGCGCGAGGCTGATCATCGCCCAGTTGATCACCAGTGCGGAGACCACCAGCGCCATCAGCAGGCCGAACGCCTTGCCCGGCATCAGGTAGTTGATCAGCACGCAGAGCAGGGTGGCGATGGCCGAGACCGAGAGGGCAACCAGCGGTACGCCGCTCTTGTTGGTCTTGAGCAGGGCTTTCGGGCCGTTGCCCTGTTTGGCCAGACCGAACAGCATCCGGCTGTTGCAGTAGACGCAGCTGTTGTAGACCGACAGTGCTGCCGTCAGTACAACGATGTTGAGCACGGTCGCGACCAGATTGCTGTCCAGTGCGTGGAAAATCATCACAAACGGGCTGCCGCCTTCCACCACTTTACCCCAGGGGTAGAGGGACATCAGGATAGCCAGAGCACCGATGTAGAAGATGAGGATGCGGTAGATCACCTGATTGGTGGCCTTGGGAATGCTCTTCTCGGGATTGTCCGCTTCGGCGGCGGTAATACCGACCAGCTCCAGACCGCCAAAGGAGAACATGATCACCGCCATCGCCATCACCAGACCGCTGATGCCGTTGGGGAAGAAACCGCCCTGAGCCCACAGGTTGGTGACGCTCGCCTCGGGGCCGCCGGCACCGGAGAGGAGCAGATAGCCGCCAAAGCCAATCATGCCGATGATGGCGACCACCTTGATGATGGCGAACCAGAACTCCATTTCGCCAAACGCTTTGACGTTGGAGAGGTTGATGGCGTTGATCAGCACGAAGAAGAAGGCTGCCGACATCCAGGTCGGGATCTCGGGCCACCAGTACTGGACATAGATGCCCACTGCGGTCAGCTCGGCCATGCTCACCAGCACGTAGAGCACCCAGTAGTTCCAGCCGGACGCAAAACCGGCAAACTCGCCCCAGTATTTGTAGGCAAAGTGGCTGAAGGAGCCAGCTACCGGCTCTTCAACCACCATTTCACCGAGCTGGCGCATGATCAGGAAGGCGATAAAGCCGCCGATGGCATACCCCAGCAGGACTGAGGGGCCTGCCATCTTGATGGTTTGGGCAATGCCCAGAAAGAGGCCGGTGCCGATGGCGCCGCCCAAAGCAATCAACTGAATGTGGCGGTTTTTAAGGCCGCGCTTCAGCTCCTCACCGTCTTGTTTCAAATCCATGGGTCTGTCCTTACGTCTCTGTTGTCTCTGGTCGGTGTTGGGCTCATCCTGAGCAGGCCGCAGGCGTAGCCAAAACCTGACGAAAGCTGTATTTATTTCGTTACGCCATGCCATTTTCAATTTTTAGTGTTGGCTGGCAACCGAAGCAGAATAGTGATAATCCGCCATGAATGCACCTGTTTTCCATCTCTAATGGCCGTGTTTTGTACCAAAGGCAGCTTTTTCATGAGCTTAAGAGGCTTCTTGGCAGTTTCTGGTTGATGTTTGTGCAATCGAATTCTGTTTTATTGACATTTTGTATTGTTGGTGTGCTTTTGTGGTGCCAGGCCACAAATGGATGCAAATGATGCCAAACAAGCGAGAGTACAGGGAAGAGTGCAGGGAGTTGGAGTACAGAGAGCGCGAAAGCGTGCTGCAACAAGGGGTTGCCCGGGGTGTACTGGTGGCGCTCTGGTTAGGGATTGCCGCCAGTCCGCTGTTGTTGCTGGTGGCCGCGATTATGTTGCTGGGTTGGCTGTTACTCGGTGATCAGGAGTTGCTGCACTACTGGCAGTCGCTGTTGCTGGTGGGTGGGGTAACGGGGGCGCTCGTTGGCGGCTGGCTGGCGGAGCGGGTTCGCCTGCGCCACGGTTTGCTGGCCTTCTATGCCCGGTTGATGAACAACCCTGAGCTCAATCGTTAGTTAACGCTGGCTGTTTGCCGAGCGCAGCAGAACGGAATCGAATAGCGGCTAACTGGCAGCAGGTGACAAGGGCACAACGCCAAGGTCGACAAGAAGAGGGATAAGCATTTGTGGTGCTTATCCCTTTTTTATCCACGCTTTTCACTGTCATCTATGTGAATTGCAGTTCGCCACAGCTGACTTTCGCCGCGACACTGTAATTTTTATCTTTTGTTGATGCCGCTAGCTGTCAAGCTGGCTTAACAGAGCTGGCGGCGCAGACCGGTTGCCTCGAGGACCTTGGCGCTGATCTCCTCCACCGAGTGGGAGCTGGTATCGAGGAAGCGGATCGCCTCCTGGCGAAACAGTCGCTCCACGCAGGCCAGCTCCTGCTCGCACTGTTCGATGGAGGAGTAGCGGCTGTTGGCACGGCGCTGGTTACGGATCTCGTGCAGCCGCTGCGGCGCTATAGTGAGGCCAAACAGCTTGTGACGGTTGGCCTTGAGGGGGGCGGGCAGCTCCAGCATGCCCATGTCCTGCTCGATAAAGGGGTAGTTGGCGGCACGAATGCCGAACTGCAGCGCCAGATAGAGGCTGGTGGGGGTCTTGCCGCAGCGGGAGACCCCGATCAGGATGATGTCCGCCTCATCGTACTCCCTGGTGGTGATGCCATCGTCGTTGGCAAGTGCGAAGTTGACCGCCTCGATGCGATCGTCATAGAGCTTGCGGTTCTCCATGCCGTGGGTGCGGTGGAGGCGGGGCTCGGCTTTGACCCCCAGCTCCTGCTCCAGCGGGCTGACGAAGGTATTGAGAAAGTCGTGGCCGCACGCCTCCGATTTCAGTACCTCTTCCCGTACCAGCGGGTCGACGATGGTGTGAAACAGAATGGGGCGTACCCCGGTCTGGCGAAACTGCTCGTCGATCCGCATCCGTACCTGACGGGCTTTCTCCAGTGTCTCCACAAAGGGGATAGTGATCTGCTCGAAGGCCAGCGGAAACTGGCTCAGTACCGCGTGGCCGAACACTTCGGCGGTGATGGCGGTGCCGTCTGAAACATAAAATACGGTGTGCACGTAGGGCTCCTGTGATACCGCGGGTGGGGTCGCATGGGGTAAGGGGTGAGAAGTATCTCCCGAAACCATACCAGTTTTGTCAACCGGTCTGCTGTGCCCAAGTTGTGAAGTGGCTTGCAAACCTGAATCGTTATCTTTTTGTGTCGCCATTGTAGAATGTTCCGGTCATTCGACCATCCCCAACTCTTGCTCGGGGATTTTTTTGAAAACCAATAGAAAACGTTTTCATGGTCGTTAGCAACAAAAGAAACCGACAATAACGCACCTGACTTACCCATAACCTCATCGATTAAATCGGGCGCACGAGGTGCTATGGCATCGGTGCCCACCAACCTGGAGACATCCAAGTGCAACAGTACGTGCTCTGGTACGAACAACTCGGAATGCAGGACGTAGAACGAGTTGGCGGCAAGAACGCATCCCTTGGCGAGATGATCAGCAACCTCTCTGGCGCCGGCGTATCCGTGCCGGGGGGCTTTGCCACCACCGCCTTTGCGTTTAAGGAGTTTCTGGAGTCAAGCGGCCTCAACGGCAAGATCCACCATCTGCTCGACAATCTGGACGTGGACGATATCGCCGCCCTCAACCGGGCCGGTCAGCAGATCCGCGACTGGGTGATCGAAGCCCCGTTCCAGCCCGAACTGGAGCAGGCTATCCGGGTTGCCTATGAAAAGTTGAGTGCCGGTGTCGAGGCCTCGTTTGCGGTGCGCTCCTCCGCCACCGCCGAGGATATGCCAGACGCCTCCTTTGCCGGTCAGCAGGAGACCTTCCTCAACGTACGTGGCATCGATGCCGTCATGACGGCGGTCAAGCATGTGTTTGCTTCCCTGTTCAACGATCGCGCCATCTCCTATCGGGTGCATCAGGGCTACGACCACAAGGGCGTTGCCCTCTCGGCCGGGGTACAGCGGATGGTGCGCTCGGATCTCGCCGCCTCCGGCGTCATGTTTACCCTGGATACCGAGTCCGGTTTCAACGACGTGGTCTTTATCACCGGTGCCCATGGTCTTGGCGAGATGGTGGTGCAGGGCGCGGTCAACCCGGATGAATTCTATGTGCACAAGCCGACCCTCAAGGGGGGCCGCCCGGCGGTGGTGCGCAAGACCCTCGGCTCCAAGCTTATCAAGATGACCTACTCGGACGATGCCGGTCACGGCCGTCAGGTGAAGATTGTCGACACCAATGAGGCCGAGCGTAGCCGCTTCTGCATCAGCGATGAGGAGGTGATGGCGCTGGCGAAACAGGCCCTCATCATTGAGCAGCACTATGGCCGCCCGATGGATATCGAGTGGGCCAAGGATGGTCAGGATGGCCAGCTCTATATCGTGCAGGCCCGCCCGGAAACCGTGCGCAGCCGTCAGGAGGCCAACACCCTCGAGCGTTTTGCCCTCAAGCAAGCGGGCAAGGTGTTGATCGAGGGGCGTGCTATCGGTCACAAGATTGGCGCGGGCCCGGCGCGGGTCATCTCCTCCATCAGCCAGATGGACGAAGTGCAGCCCGGCGATGTGCTGGTCACCGACATGACCGACCCGGACTGGGAGCCCATCATGAAGCGGGCTTCCGCCATCGTCACCAACCGGGGTGGCCGCACCTGTCACGCCGCCATTATCGCCCGCGAGCTGGGCATTCCGGCAGTGGTAGGCTGTGGCAACGCTACCGATCATATTCAGCCGGGCCAGCGGATCACCGTCTCCTGTGCGGAAGGGGATACCGGTTTTATCTATGACGGCGAGCTGGACTTCGACGTGGCGGTGACCGAGGTGGGCAATATGCCGCGCCTGCCCATCAAGATCATGATGAACGTCGGCAACCCGGACCGCGCTTTCGACTTTGCCCAGTTGCCCAATGCCGGGGTAGGGCTGGCGCGCCTTGAATTCATCATCAACCGGATGATCGGCGTGCACCCCAAGGCCTTGCTGGAGTTTGACCTGCAAACCCCAGAGCTGCAGGCCACCATCGGCAAGATGATCGCCGGTTACGACAGCCCACGGGAGTTCTATGTGGCCAAGCTGACCGAGGGGATCGCCACTCTGGGGGCCGCCTTCTGGCCGGAGCGGGTGATCGTGCGGATGTCGGACTTCAAGTCCAACGAGTACGCCAATCTGGTGGGCGGTCGTGGCTACGAGCCCCACGAGGAGAACCCGATGATCGGTTTTCGTGGCGCATCCCGCTACATCGCCGACAGCTTCCGCCCCTGCTTTGCCCTCGAGTGCGAGGCGATCAAGCGGGTGCGCGATGTGATGGGGTTGACCAACGTCGAGGTGATGATCCCCTTCGTGCGCACCGTGGGCGAGGCGGAGCAGGTGATCGACATCCTGGCCGAGAACGGTCTGCGCCGCGGCGAGCGGGGGCTAAAGGTGATCATGATGTGCGAGATCCCGAGCAATGCCCTCCTGGCAGACAAGTTTTTGGAGCACGTGGACGGCTTCTCCATCGGTTCCAACGACATGACCCAGCTCACTCTTGGGCTGGATCGGGATTCCGGGCTCATCGCCCATCTGTTCGACGAGCGTAACGAGGCGGTCAAGGCTCTGCTGGCGATGGCTATTCAGGCCGCGCGCAAGGCGGGCAAGTACGTGGGGATCTGCGGTCAGGGCCCCTCCGATCATCCGGACTTCGCCGCCTGGCTGGTGGAGCAGGGGATCGACTCGGTGTCGCTCAACCCCGATACAGTTGTCGATACCTGGCTCTATCTGGCGGAGCAGCATGGCGCCAAGTAAGTCACTATCGACATGAGTGATTAGAAAGGGGGGCCTAATGGCCCCCTTTTGATCGCTATTTGTCCCGTCCTGAATATGGTTTACACCTTTCCCCCCAATACATGGAGAACCCGATGGGACAAGGTGTGAAACGAACA